>JABDDW010000008.1:0-31487 GCA_013287405.1 Deltaproteobacteria bacterium | reverse complement strand
ACGGTGCTGTAGCCGGTATCTCCATTGAGATTTTTATAGGCCGGTTTTCCGTTGTAGGTGTCGATCTTAATTACAATCGAAACGTCGTCAAAATCTCCATCGCCAAAGATTTAAAAATTATCCGTTTTGAACCCATCGCCGTTGGATCCACAAACTTTATTTTAAGAAACGATAAGGGTAAAAAAATAATTGAGTACTCAATTGTTGTTCGCAAGAGCAACCTCAATAAAGTGGCCGCCGAAATCAAAAGTCTTTTAGGTGACATTGAAGGCATTGATATTAAAATTGTTAATAACAAGGTTGTTATAGATGGGGAGATTCTCCTTCCCAAAGACATGAGCCGCATTTACAATGTGGTGGCTCAATTCAGTGATGTAGCATCAAGTATTGTCACCATGAGCCCCTTGGCTCAAAAGAAGATCTCTGAACTTATTGAAAAAGACATCGGTAATCCTGAAATCCATGTCCGCGCCGTTAACGAGAAATTTATTCTCGAAGGTGTGGCCGGTAGTGAAAACGAAAAGACAAAAGCTGAAATCATAGCCAAAACCTACGTCCCTGACGTAGTCGTGGACGCCGCTGAAAGCGCCGGTATCGTAAAAAAGAGAAAAATTGATTCCGTTATTAATCTCTTGTCCGTAAAACCTGGACCCGAACCCCAGCCGGGTAAGACGATCAAACTCGTTATCCATTATGTCGAACTTCAAAAGGACTACACAAAGGCATTTAGATTTCAGTGGACTCCTTCTTTAGCCAACGACGCCACCCAGGTGCAGTTTTCTAATGGCGACTCCTCTTCTGGCGGAGCCTCTGGGGTCATTTCATCTATCACCGGTACTGTGAACAACTTACTTCCCAAACTCAACTGGGCAAAGAGTCACGGGCACGCTCGAATCCTTAAGAGCTCAAGTATTATCGTTCAAGATGGCAATCCAGGAATTATCAACTCTGGAAGCAAAGAACCCTACACCGTCCAAAGCCCCTATGGACAAATCACAACTCAATTTGTGGACACCGGTCTAAAGTCTAAGATCACCCCCAGTATTATTAATCAGAAGTCTGATAGCGTGAGCTTGGTAGTTGAGTTTAGCCTTACAACCCTTGTCAGCCAAAGCTCTAAGGGCCCAGAGACCTCGATGAATGAAATTCAAACTAAAGTCACTGTACGAAGTGGGCAAAGCGCAGCTATCGGCGGTCTCGTGGGGAATACCTCAGGAATGGCTTATAATCGACTTCCCGCAGGAGTTGATAACCCGATCATTTCTCTCTATGCGAGTAAGCAATTTCAACAAAACCAAAGTCAATTTGTTGTCTTCATTACTCCAATTATTATGAACTCCGCCAGTGAAGGCAGTGAAGCCGTGAAGAAGAAATTCAGGCTCAAAGAATAGGGCTCCAAGCCTAACCTTCGTCTTTAGGCCGCCGGTCTAGTTTGGGCTCGAAAAGCTCGGCCTTTCCATCCAATCCGCCGATAGGTCACTAGTAGAAGTCTTGATTTCAAAAACAGGTGAGGACTCACTTTGGCGCTCAATTCAAGTTGTCATGTTATTGCGATCACGGGAGGTAAAGGAGGCGTAGGCAAAAGTATTTTCGCCGCGAACTTTGCTCAAGCCCTCCAAATCGAGTTGCGAGCCAAGGTTCTTCTTATAGATCTAGATTCTCAAACTTGCGGCGATCAAAATGTTATTTTGGGTGTGCGACCCGCCAAAACTATTTCCGAAGTAGCCACGTTTACGGGCCAAATAAATCAAAGTACGGTTTCAAGTTTAGTCACTCCACATAATTCCGGAATTCACTTTATAGGAGCCATAAAAACAGCAGGAGAGCTTTTTGAAGTTTCTCCGGAAGGGCTGACCAAAGCGCTAGAGGGTCTATCAAATTTTTATAATTTCATTGTTGTTGATGTGGGAAGCCACTTTCTTGAACCTCAAATCGCCATCATGGAGAGCGCCTCTTGCGCCTTAGTGATTACGGTTCCTGAAATTTTGGCTTTGAATCAAACTCAAAAACTCATCAACAATATAATGTCGATGATGTTTCCCACGGATATGCTGCTTCCCATTCTCAATAAAGTCTCTTCTACAAATGGACTGAACGCTCAAACCGCCGCACAAGCTCTAAGAAAAAACTTTGTCGGTTTAATCCCGCAGGATGACGGGACCCTTGGTCAGTCGTTAGCCAGATCAACACCTTTTGTTGCCACCCAACAGCGCGCTCCGATTTCAATTGCCATCCACGAAGTCGTGCGAAGACTTTCTCAAGGTAATATTTTAGAGAAGCTTAAAAGCCTCAACAAACCTAAAGGAGTAAAATCTGCCGAAAAATTAAATCAAGGTTTAAAGGTCACGGGGGCCGCTAGTACGACTCAAAGTCGACCCAATGATGCCAAAAAAGGGGAGGCCTTCGATCTCAGAACGACGATGAAGCGTCGGTTACATCGTGGACTCATAGAAACATTAAATCTTAAAAAAGGAATCACAGAAACAAATAACGATCCCGTCAAAGAAAACGAACTCAGAGTAAAAACTCAGAGTGCCATCGCGGCTCTTTTAGAAAAAGAAAATGTCAACTTGAGTCGAGAAGAACGGGCGCAAATTGTAAAAGAAGTTTTAGATGAGGCCTTGGGTTTAGGGCCCCTGGAAGATCTTCTAGCTGACCCTCAGGTTACGGAAATTATGGTCAACAGGCGCGACGTCATCTTTGTTGAAAAAAACGGAAAACTTTCTAAGGCCGACGTGTCGTTTACAAGTAATCAACAGCTCCTCACCATTATTGAACGAATTGTTACGCCTTTGGGTCGACGAATCGATGAGAAGACCCCTTATGTGGACGCGCGATTACGGGATGGTAGCCGCGTGAATGCTGTTATTCCCCCCCTGGCACTTGATGGACCTTGCGTGACGATTAGAAAATTTGCCAAGGTTCCTCTGACTTTTAAAGACTATCTTAAATACGGCACACTGACTGAACCCATGATCGATTTCTTGAGAGTCTGTGTAGAAAATAAGCTGAATGTTATTATTAGCGGTGGCACCGGTTCAGGTAAAACAACTCTTCTTAATGTGCTCTCAGGTTTTATACCCGCCTCCGAACGCATTATCACTGTTGAAGACGCCGCGGAATTGCAGCTGAAGCAAGAACATGTGATCCGTTTAGAAACGCGGCCAGCCAATATGGAGGATACGGGGGCCGTTACCATTCGAGACCTCGTCCGCAACACTTTGAGAATGAGGCCAGATCGAATTGTCATTGGTGAATGCCGCGGGGGAGAAGCTTTAGACATGCTTTCGGCAATGAATACGGGTCATGATGGAAGTTTGACGACAGTTCATGCCAACAGTCCGCGAGAAGCTGTAAGTCGACTTGAGACTCTCTGCCTTATGGCGGGAATGGAACTTCCAGCAAAGGCCATCCGCGAGCAAATTGCCGGTGCAGTGGATCTTATCATTCAAATTTCAAGACTCAGCGATGGAACAAGAAAAGTGATTAGCGTCACCGAAGTTATTGGAATGCAGGGAGAGGTCATCACTCTTCAAGAAATCTATAGATACAAAGAAGACGGTCAAGACAAGAACAGAAAAATCATTGGCCAATTCCAAGCCACCGGATTTATCCCAACCTTCATAGAGGATTTTGAAAAAAGAGGAATCAAAGTGCCTCGAACTCTCTTTTCAGCCGCACCTCAAGGAGGCCCCGCTCCCGTTGCAAGCGGAGGAAGTAAACCATGACCATGTTAGCGCCGCTTTTTGGTTCAACCTGGCTTGTTATCCCGGGTGTAGGAGTAGCGACCTTTATTTTCATTTATTATAACGCCGACAGAATTTTAGAATGGCTAAAAAAACAAAGTCTAGGAAACCGAGAATACGTGATCAATCGCCTCGACCTCATGTTTGTTGAGATCGATAGGAAGAAAATCACAGGAGCTATGCTCACCATAAGCTTTGGTCTTGGCGCCCTGACTTTTGTGGCCTTTTGGCCTAAGGTCCTCGGAGGACTCGTTCTGGGCTCAGCCCTCACGATCGCCGGCTGGAGTATTCCTAAGCGGGTGATCGATATGTACTACAATAGGCGCGCGGGCCAATTCGTGGATCAAATGGTCGATGGCCTTACTTTGATGTCCAATGGCCTAAAGTCAGGCTTAAGCATCCCTCAGGCCTTCAAACTTGTTGTAGACAATATGGAAAATCCCATCAGTCAAGAATTTGAGCTCCTTCTCTCTCAGATTGCCCTTGGAACCAGTATAGAAGAATGTCTTAATGATTTAGCTCGTAGGATCCCCTACCCAGACGTCCAAATGTTTGTCACGGCGGTTAATATCTTAAAAGACACAGGCGGCAATGTCGCAGAAACTTTCGATACGATCGCGAAAACGATAAGAGAAAGAGTCAAGGTCGAAAAAAAAATAGCCGCAGTTACGGCCCAGGGAGTGATGCAGGGGACAATAATCACCCTCGTACCTTTTGTAATGATCCTTATGTTCGTATTAGTTGACCCTGCCTTTGTCGCGCCCCTTTTCAACCAGCCCTTAGGGTGGTTACTTCTGATTACAATGTTAACCCTTCAAATTATTGGTGGATTGATGATTAGAAGAATCGTTAAAATAAAGGTCTAACCTGAATGAGGCTTAAAATGACTTCGAAAAACAAATTTTTTACCCTTAGTGCAACACTTTTACTTACGGGTATTCTCTCCTCTCAAGGAAACGCCCTAGTTGACTTGAAAAATGCAAATTACTCGGACGCCTGGATTGATCTCATCATTCCTGGTCCGGGTTATGACCTTAAGGTCGAACGCGCTTATAACAGCCGCACCCTCTACAACGGCATCTTTGGTTTTGGGTGGTGTTCGGAGTTTGAAACAGCGTTAGAAATTACCCCGGAAGGGAACCTCAACTACAGTGAGTGCGGGGCAGGTTCAGAAACCCTCTACCAAGCCGCTGGGTTTTCAGAAAAAGACATCGATAAAACTGTAAAGAACATCATTGAACACGTGAAAAAAGAAAATACCGCATCAAATCCAGGATATTATACCGAACTAGAAAAAAAACTTCATGAAGAAGCGTCGCTTCGTGGGGAATATGCCGTCAAATACGGGATCGCCAGGCCCATTGCAGACAAAACCAAATTTCTGGCTAACGGTGTTGAAACCGATTTCATAGAAAAAAATGGAAGCAATTTCGTACGCACAGCCCCCGACGGTAGCATTCAAAAGTTTAAGCTTAATGGTAAGCTAGAAAAAATCTTTGATCGCAATGGGAATTACTTGTCCTTTACTTACGAGGGTAAAAATCTTCGGGAGATCGTTGATAACAACGGCCGCAAGATTTCTTTTACTTTCTACGACAATGGAAAAGTACGAACCATCACCGGGCCCAACGGGCTAAAAACAGAATACAAATTTAAAAACACAAGCGATCTCGTTTATGTGAAGGCCGCTTCCGGAAACATTTTTACCTATGAATACGACGAGCTTCATAACCTCACAAAAGAGAAGTATCCGGACAAAACAACCAAAGAAATGACCTACAATAAAAATAATGATTGGATTATCGGATTTAAGGACATCGATGGGTGTAAAGAAAGTTATGACTACAAACAATCCCCTGAGAACCCAAAGGATCACTACTGGGCTACCGTTGAAAAAACCTGCCAAAAGAAAGTCGTGTTAAAGGCAAAGTACGAATTCTGGTACGAGTTTAACTCGAACCGGACTGCAAAATTTCTTAAGAGAAGTAAGACTGAAGAGAATGGTATTATTACAGACTCGATTTATAATGACTTGGGCAAACCTATTTCAGTAGCGAGAAATGGCAAAACTTCAAAATACGAGTACTACGATAATGGCTTGCTCAAACGCAAGATTGCTTCTGACGGAACGGTGACCCTGCTTAAATATGAGAACGCCTTCAAAAAAGTCAGTCATCTTGTTCATGGCAACAAATCAAGTGATTTCTCCTATGACAACAAAGGGAACCTTGTCAAAGCCTCAAATTCAGACGGACAAAGAATTTCAATCGCCTATGACCCTCGGGGACGAATCTCCGTTATAGAAGATCAGGCGCGAAGAAAAGTTTCTATAAAATATGAGGAGCGCTTTGGTAAGCCTGTGTTTATTGAACGAGAAGGGGTTGGCAATATCAACGTAACCTATAATACAAAAGGTGAAGTGGCCAAAGTCGCAAGCCCCGCGGGAGCGACGGTAGCCATCCAAGTGGCCAGCACTTTTAGTAACTTACTTGATCTGATTTCGCCCGCCGGCGTAAATCTTAATTTTTAAAGGGGGTGAGATATGCGACTTCTATTTATCCTTCTTACTTTTAGTTTTGTATCCATCGTCGCTCAGGCTGAAGATCTTTTTCCAGATCCGAGCTCAAAAGAAGGTCTCAGCGAAGCCGCTGTACCTCTCTATCCAGAAAATAATGCTGAAAACAGGGACGCACTTCTGGCTCCAGGCACTTTGGGTCAAGCGATTAACAAAGCCCCCGCAACGAGTTCGGATTCAGAGGAACAGTCAAAAGGAGAGACCACATCGCCCTAGCAGAACCCGCCCTAGTCACTCCTTAGTCGCCAGACCCTATTTTCTTCGCACATGAGACGACCTTAGCCTTGAATATTTCGTCTGCATAGAGGCTCTTTGAACTCATAATTGTGGCCACAGCAATAAATCGAATTCCTTTAAATGGAAACTGAGGATTCAACGGACCAACATCAGGAGTTTGTCCACCAATAATGAGCTCTGAGCTGATGTCTTCTTTTATGCCTTTAGAGTCTTTCTTTGAATATTTGTAAGAGCTATGAAAATCTCGATATCTTACCTGATTTTCAAAATAAGGTTTTTGAGCTGTGATTCCTTCCCGCAAGGCCAAATCTTTTTCGACCAGTTCTCTCTCAACCAAGCCCTTATGAGAAAAGGACTTAAAAAAATGCTTTCTTGCCTGAGGCTCGATTGACGATACATGGGACTCGTCGATTTCAATAAGATGCCCATAGCTGGTTGCCTGAACTTTGACAGTACAATTCTGCCCCTGGTTGTTCTGACCTTGAAGGACGATATTGTCCCCCAGCTCTAATCGAATTTCGTCATCACTCGTCTGAAAAGGATCTGGCTCCATAGCCGCAGAACCACTTGACTGAGCCCTACTTACTGACGCGAGACTTAAGCTCAAGGCTAAAAAATAGACGAAGTTTTTCATATATCCCCCCCTACCAATGAAGGCCTTATTTATAATTGGGATCCTGCTTTTGTAAAGACCAATCAGGGAGTGTTCACAAGGAAGACTCTTTATGATGCTGTGTGGATATTTAGGCAAAGGCTTCAGGCAACGGCCACCGGTTTGGGGAGTCAGGGTGGGGGAGGTTGATTCACCAATTTATACAAAGCGCCCCCTATAGGTTCACCCTGAACCCAGAACCAAAGAACCAGGTCACCTGACCTGATCCCAGCTTATCTGAAACCTTAAACCTGGGAACAGGTTCGCCCCTTCGCATTCCACACAAAATCATAAAAAACCACAGGGGCCCCAAAAAAAATGAGTTTGCCGCAAGAGCGCTGACCAAGTGACTAAATCTTAAACACTTTCTTAACCTGCTCCTCCATGAAATCTCTTTATTTTCAACAACTTATGATGTGGTTCCCTGGCATATCCATTGTATTACTTGATATTTAAGAAGGAGTGAGAAAAATGAAACTATTAGTAGCCTTAACGATAATTTCAGCAGGAGTTTTATTCACTAAAAACTCCTATGCGGTTCTTCGACAAACAACCGTAACGGGTGACTCAAATATCCAGGTCTCCGGACCAACATATATTGCCGCGGATCACACTGAAAACATTGCCGATTGTCCCCTACTTCACGCTAAAGGAAGCAACGAGAAAGGCTCTGTCATTTCTCAACTGGACGCAGTTAAAGGAAGTCTAAGAACAAGAAAATAAAATTAGTGAATTTCTCCGCTATGGGTTTTTGAATAGGGGAGAACGACATCACGACTCAACTCTTCTTCAGTCTTTTTTGAAACGCTCATTCCTTTTTGACGATCTTTCTTTCTCGTAATCTTCGTCATCACGATGTGAAAAGTTGAGTCTAGCTTTTGGTAAAGATTCTTTGTTAAAACTCTGCCGCCATCGGTGGCTTCTTGGATGTAGTCTACTATTATGGAACTTTTGAGCCACCCGTTAAAGTGGTCTTCAACAGTTTTGCCTCCCACATGAACCTGCATTCCCATAACCACTAAAACCGTAAGGCCAAACATTTTCAAAATAAAGAAAATATCCTCTTTCATGTAACGCCTCCTTTTGGAGTAAATACGGCTTCTATTACTTTTAGAACTTCTGGGGCGCTAAAAGGTTTTCTAATATACTCCACAGCCCCGGCTTCCATGACCTTCATGAGCATATTATCTTGATCGATTGTGCTACAAGCAATCACTTTGGTTTTTGGTCTCTGAGCAAGAATTTCACGAGTGGCTTGAACCCCGGACATATGAGGCATGACAATGTCCATAATCACAAGCTCTGGTTCCAACTCTAAGGCCATCTGAACTCCTTGAGTTCCGTCTTCGGCTTCCCCTACAACGGTGTGTCCGCCCCGCAATAAGATTTGTCTAAGGATCTCTCGGATAAAAGGCGCATCATCTACGATAAGGACCTTTAGTTTATTCACTCCTCCCATTATAGACTTGCTTGTACCCTACTCTCAAAAGGATAATAGTTTTATCCCATGGAAGCATCACTCCTAGACCAATTTCTAGATAAAGTTAGTAACCTTGAGGGCCTTGCCGCCTACGCTACTCTTTTTGGCATTCTTTTAGGGTGTGGTCTTGGAATTCCTATTCCTGAAGATCTGACCATCGTTACAGCGGGTTATCTCGCCTATTTAGAAAACATAAACTTAGGCTGGGCTGTGGCCGTTTGTTTTTTTGGCGTGATCACCGGTGATTTTATTATGTTCACCATGGGCCGCATATTCGGTAAAAGATTTTTGGAGCTCCCTTTTTTTAGATTTATTTTTACACCAGCACGGGTTTCTTATGCCCAAACCAAGCTGAAGAAGAATGTCAGGAGGATTTGCTTTAGCGCTAGATTTTTGGCTGGATTGAGGAGTCCTATTTACCTTTCTGCTGGGATGCTAGGAGTTAAGGCCCGAATCTTTATATCGTACGATGCCTTAGCCGCACTCATTAGTGTTCCGACGCTGACCTATTTGGGTTACTATTTTGGCGACGAAATAGATATCGGACTGGGCTTTATAAGACGAGCCGAAAGGTATATTATGATAGCACTAGCCGTCGTGGGTCTTATTGTCATTTTCAACGGCTTAAGAAAAAGAGTACAAGGCTCAAGCCCGAGCTAAGGTAGGAAGAAAAGATGAAATATGTGTTTTTAACTTTAGTTCTACTCATGTTGACCTCCCCGGCGTGGGCCACCGACGACCAGAAACCACCGGAGAACACTTCTGATAACACCGGTGTGGGCCAACAAGCTCCTCCCGATACTTTCGATGGCGGCGAAATTGATAATTCCGCCGACCCTGGCAAACCGATGAGAATGCCTAGCTCCGATGCCCTTCCCTACAGCGATGATGAAATTCAAAATAATTCGCCCGAAGGTTACAAATCACCCAACATGCCTATTGATAAAGACTAATGCCCTAATCTCATGCCTATATTCAGAAAGTAAAACATATTCGTCACCGGGACAGAAGAAGGCGTTGTACCCGAAACCGGATCTACGGTGTTAGCAGGACCAGAAAAATCAGTCTTATAGAGAAGAGATTTGAACTTTATAAACCCGCACATTTGACGACTGAACCTATACTCGGCCCCCAACTCTAAACCAGCGCCAATGGTCTGATTACCATTCCCAGAGCGTATTGAACTTCCCGAGGATTCACTTAGGGAATCTAAGGGCTGAAATAAAACCCCCATGGTCCAAAAGGTGTCTCGTCCAAGAGGCAGTGCAAAATCCAGATCCAATTCTGGCCCACTATTTTTCACTTGAATTCGAGAGTTAGAAGACGCCGGAACTGATAAAGAATAACTCGCGTACCTCAAGCCCAAGGTAAAGGAGGGGGAGCTGGAGTTCATTCCAAAGAATCGCCTCAGCTTAACTCCAAAATCAAACCACGTTTGTGTTGAAGAAACGTATACATTTTGAGTTGGAGAGTCGCTTAATTCGTTGAGCAGTGTCGTTTCGTACTCAGCATTGACTCCCAGAAATGGACTTAACCAGAGGTCGGCCGCAAGGTCGACCGTCGGCCCCGAATCGTTATAGTCTTTAAAAAAATACGGGCTCGAAGAGGAATTGTACATGTACCCAGTGGCTAAGGTGATTTCAAAGAGGTTTCTCCTCATATCTTGAAGATCAAGAACGTCTCGGTAACTTTCCAGACTGGTCTGGTCTCCCCCTAAAACTATATCTCTCACTTTTCCTGAAATCGTTTCTTTTTGTAGCGCTGGGGTGGGTTGAACTACAGGTTGAGAGGGTGGTGAGAGAGTCGAAGTCGCTGTAGCCGTGGCAGGCGACGGCGTTTCTGCATCCAAGGCGGCGGGGAGCCTTTGGCCAACATTGCCCTGTCCTTGACTTTGATCTTTGAAGGTTGAAGGAATCAGCAAGGATGCTTTCGTCGAAGCTATTTTGCGTTTAGACTTTTTTGCTTTGGATTTTTGGATATACCGGCCCACAGGCTCCCTCCCTGTCCACGTGTTCACATTAGGCGTAGAATAATCGAGCCCTCCCGATTCTAACTGACCGAACGAATAGTTTGGAGCAGTCAGAGATATAAAGAGCGATGTCAAAATCCATTTCTTCATCACTTTCTGATCGGCAAAATCCGTCAAAGTTTTCGACTCTTTTTTCAAAACTGGCCCGGACATTCGTCAGGTCCTGTGGTTTAACTATTGTGACATTGAAGCTGAAAGCCTAAAATAAGAAGAACTTCCGTGAGGTTGACAGCGTTGAAAGTACTTTCATTTGTATTGGTCGGGTCAATTTTCTCTTATAGTGCCTCTACGCAGGCAATCGACAGGAACACCTACATTAGCAATACGGATAAATCCCTCACCGTTCATCGCGTGGGAATTCTTCCAACCAGTGATAACGTCAACGGTCTCTATTCTCGGTACGTAGAAAACAAAATCGAAGAAAAAATAAAAAAATCACACCGGTTCGATCTCAGACCGGTGAAGGATGCCGATAACCGCCTGACCTTAGAAGACTTTGAAGAAAACTCAGCGCTTGTGAAGAAAATCGGAGGATCTAACAAGGTCGAAGGACTTATCTCAGCGAGGGTAAATAAAAATCAAGACAATCTGACTTTAATCTTAGATTTTTTTCTTACAAGTGACGGAAAATTATTTGCCCAAGAAGAAGCAGAGCTTCCTGAGAATACTGGAACCGACGCTCTAGCTCAAAAGACGGCAGAACTTTATGACAAAGTTATAGAGAAGATTCCCTACAAAGGACTCATTTTAAGTCGAGAAGGCAACCGGGTCACCCTTGACCTTGGAACACAAGACGGGATTAAAGACAATGCCACCGCAACAATAGTAGAAATCATTGGTTTAAAACGCCATCCTAAATTTAATTTCATCATAAGTTCAGAAAAAATCATCTTAGGGAAGATCAAAATCGTCAAAGCCGAGAGCACTTTAAGTTTCGGAGTTATTATTCAAGAACAAGATCGTGGCGTGATCGCCGTTGATAGCAAGATCACAGGCGTTGATTTTGTAAACTACCCCATGGAGGGAGAAAGCGGGCGCCAAGAGATTTTAGATGACAAAGTGAGTTTTGGAAAGAACCCAAAGGAATGGGTCCAGAAAAAAAAGCCTGGGTTTGGTAAAGTTGGTCTTGCCCTTGGTGCGGGATCTCTGCACAACGCAGTGTCAACCCAAAATGAGGGTTCTCTTTCTACCCAAGTGGCTCTTTACCCCCAGATTGATCTCACTGGTGAATTGTGGATTACTCCGACGTGGTTTCTCGCCGCTCGGATAGAGGAAGGGATAACCTCTCTTACCAACCCACTTTCAAACAGCGCCCCAGGAACCTTATCGGCAACAAATAGCCACTATTCCCTTCACGGGGGTTACAAATTTTTTCTTGAGGACGATCCCGCTGGACCTGAAATTGAAACCTATTTAGGAATGGGGAAGTACTCTTTCTTTATCGACACGAGTACTCCCACAACCTACACCTCTGTTTCTTATTATGGTCTCTACTTTGGAGTTAAAGGGTCCCTCCCGGTCACCCACGATAAAGAGTGGACGGTGAATGCCTCTATCGATCATTATTTTTCACCGGGCTTAACAGAAGCTCCCGTAACGAGCGGCACCACCTCGGATAACAGCGCCACGGAATTTACCATTGGCGCAGCCCATAAAATGAGCGATCAACTCTGGTTGACGCTCAAGCTTGACTTTGAGTTTTATGGTACCAATTTTACCGGAACCGGCAGCCGAACAAGTAGCGGCGGAACCCCGGACTCCGGCCTTAATTCAAGCCAAAGCCTGATCACTCTGCTCGCGGGAATGGAATACTCCTTTTAGGTACCAGCTTACTTTTGGTTGAGAAGTGCGTCAATTTAGCCAGAAGTAAGCCCTCTCGGGGCAAGGCTGTACGCGGCCTCGCAAGGCCGTACCAGCCGCGTACCTCCTTGCGAGGCCGCCTGGTACCTTATAGATCTGTGAAGACTTTAAGTTTTGGATGGTTTTTTAGCAGGGTAGCTGGAAGAGTTTTGTCGGGCGGAGTATTTTGGAACTCTTTAAATATTTTTTCCTTTTCTCTGCCCGTGACTATGAGAAAAATGTTTTTGGATTTCAAAAAAGCTCCTACGCCAAAGGTGAGCACTTCAGAGGTCATGGCTTTTTTTGTACGAAGACGAGTTTCATCTGAAACCCAAACTCTTCCGCCGATAAAAGTCGACGGGTAACTCGGCTCATGGAAACCCACATGACCATTAAGTCCTAAACCCAGAAGCGACAGGTGAATGGGTTTAGACAAAATTTCCCGAATATAATTTTCTACTTCGTTGTCATCAAAATGAGGATTCCAGGCAGAAATTTCTAAACCCAAGGGCCTACCTAATTCCCTGTTTAAAACGTCCAAAAAGGGTCGATCTTTTTGAACAAACTCATCGATTTGAATTGGATCTAACTTCGCCCCCCAAAACTCAGAATTTTTTCTTAATTTCTCATAGAGGGGAAGAGGAGTTCTCCCCGTGGGAACAAAAATCCTCAGTTTATTATGTTGGATCACGAGATCTCGTAATTCATTTTCAATGGCGCACGTTAGATCATTGACATTTTCGAATCTTAGGATTTTCATTAATTTAATCATGCCATCGAAAACGTCCGCCCGTCATCTCTTAGTTGTAGCCCACCCCGATGATGAAACTTTATTCTTCGGTGGCCTGATCCAAAGTCTGAAGGATTGGCATGTGGTTAGTGTCACCAATGGAAATGCCGACGACCTGGGCCCACTAAGACAATCCCAATTTTTTTCTGCTTGTCGAAAATTAAAGGTAAAAAAAGCCCAGTTTTTGAATTTTCCGGATAAATTTGAGAATCGATTGGACGTGAATGCTCTAAAAGGCGTTCTTACGTCCCTCGGTAATTTTAAGAAAGTGTTCACACACAGTATCGTTGGAGAGTATGGTCATCCCCATCATCAAGATGTAAGTTATGCGGTACACAAGGCCTTCGATAAAATCTCCGCAGTTTTTTCAGTGGCTTATAATACTTATCCCGAGATGAAACTCCTTCTCACAAAAAAACAATTTAATCTTAAGGGCCAAATTTTGCGGGATATCTACAGGGACGAAACCAAGCGATTTATCAATTTTCTGCCAGCGACGTCCCAAGAAAACTTTGTGCGGCTTAGTATGGCCGAAGTTGAAGCCCTTTACCTCTGGCTTTCGACAGGTAAACCGTTGAGCGATAAGGCACTCCAAAAATATCGATGGTTCATGCCATACCTGGAACTGGGAACCTCTAATTTAAAATCGCGCCCCTTCTAGGGTGGCCTAGGTAACCCTTTTCGCCATAACCTTAGCCCTTGATCAATAAAAAACCCGGCTACTTTCGCAACCGGGTTTAAACGATCTAAAATAAGGACTCTGACTACATGTCGAAGCCGCCGGGCATTCCACCACCGGGCATTCCACCGCCACCAGGCATTGCTGATTCTTTCTTAGGTTTCTCAGCAATCATGGTTTCGGTTGTGAGCATCAGAGATGAGATGCTCGCTGCATTTTGAAGTGCACAACGAACCACTTTTACTGGATCAATAACTCCGTCTTTCACGAGATCGCTATATTCTTCAGTGAACGCATTAAAACCAAAGTGAGCGTTCTTTTCATTAGCAACCTTATCAAGAACGATGGAGCTGTCTAATCCAGCATTGGCTGCGATCTGACGAATGGGTTCTTCACAAGCTCGACGGATGATATCCACACCCCATTGTTGAGTTGCAGGAACCTTCAAGTTCTTCAAAGCTTGGGAAGCACGTACCAGAGCGACCCCGCCGCCAGCCACAATACCTTCTTCAACAGCAGCGCGAGTGGCGTTAAGAGCGTCTTCAACTCGAGCCTTCTTTTCTTTCATTTCTACTTCGGTTGCAGAACCAACATGGATAACGGCAACGCCACCAGCTAGTTTAGCCAAACGCTCTTTAAGTTTCTCTTTGTCATAATCGCTCGTAGTCTCTTCGATTTGAGCGCGAAGTTGTTTGGTACGACCTTCGATTTCTGACTTCTTACCGGCACCGTCAATCACGGTCGTATTGTCTTTATCAATGACAATGCGTTTTGCTTTACCCAAATCAGTGGGTTTAGCTGATTCAAGCTTGTTACCCAAATCTTCGCTTAAAACTTTACCGCCGGTGAGTGTAGCAATATCTTCTAACATCGCTTTTCTACGATCACCGAAGCCGGGGGCTTTAACAGCCGCCACTTGAAGGGTTCCACGGAGTTTATTCACGACCAAGGTTGCAAGAGCTTCGCCTTCAACTTCTTCAGCGATAATCAATAAAGGCTTGTGTTGCTGTGCTACAGTCTCCAACAAGGGGATCAAGTCCTTCATAGCACTGATTTTCTTTTCATAGATAAGGACATAAGCGTCTTCCAAAACAGCTTCCATTCTCTCTGCGTTTGTTATGAAATAAGGAGAGAGGTATCCGCGATCAAATTGCATCCCCTCAACAACATCTAAAGTTGTTTCAGCGGTTTTGCTTTCTTCAACGGTAATAACGCCTTCACGCCCCACCTTTTCCATAGCTTCAGCGATCATGTCGCCAATCTGTTTGTCGTTATTGGCAGAAATTGTACCAACCTGAGCAATTTCTTTTTTTCCGCTGACTTGCTCAGCAATCTTCTTAAGTTCTTCAACCACCTTCTCAACGGCGCGATCCAGACCGCGTTTTATGTCCATAGGGCTATGGCCTGCGGCCACAATCTTTGCGCCTTCTCTGTAAACAGCTTGGGCGAGAACAGTTGCTGTCGTCGTTCCATCGCCAGCATCGTCATTGGTTTTGCTTGCGACTTCTTTAACCATTTGAGCGCCCATGTTTTCGAACTTATTTTCAAGTTCGATTTCTTTTGCTACTGTAACCCCGTCCTTTGTTATGAGGGGAGAACCGAAAGATTTTTCGATAACGACGTTACGACCTTTCGGACCTAAAGTAACCTTCACCGCGTTTGCTAGAGTATTCACTCCGCGAAGAATGGCATTTCGCGCATCTTCACTGAATCGCAATTCTTTTGCTGACATATTTTCTTCTCCTAATTTTTAAATTAATTAATAATTCCCAAAACGTCTTCTTCACGAATCATGAGGTACTCTTTGCCCTCAAACTTGAGCTCGGTTCCCGAGTATTTGCTGAACAATACTTTGTCGCCCTTCTTAACTGCAACCGGAACCACTTTACCATCGTCTAAAACCCGCCCCTTTCCGGTAGCGACCACGGTAGCCTGTTGGGGTTTTTCTTTAGCTGTGTCAGGGATAAACAACCCCCCAGCTGTCTTTTCTTCTTCAGCCAAGCGAAGAACGAGAATGCGATCGTGCAACGGTTGCACATTGATGTTTGGCGTAGCCATGAAAGAACCTCCTTAAAAGTAGGTGTGAAAATTTTACATATAAGCCAAAATTAACCTTTTCGACCCCTTGAGTGTGGGAAGTGAAAAATTATTGTCAAGGTGCTTTAGCAGTTTTTTCTGAAAGACCGATATCACCGTCCCCAGTGCTTGGTGAGATATCAGTATTTTGAAGCCTCTTTTGATAAGCCATCAATATATCAGCCATATCCTTTGGACTGAGCGCCTTGGCCGCTTGAACTAAGGCCTCGTTATCATTTTTGAATTGGGGAGAGACATAGAGGAGAAAGTAGTCGTTTGCAGAAAGCTCTTTCGCCACCCCCAAGTTTAATTCGGCTTGAGCCAACTTTTGAGCGGGATCTTGGCCATCATCGCCTTCATATTCTTCATTATTTTGAATTTTCACCTGGGTATTCTGCCTAGATTGATGTTTTAACTCAGTCACGACCGTTCTGGCCTCATCAATTTTTTTTTGCTTCCATGTCTTAAAGGAGAGGATGTGCGCTTTTGATCCGAAAGCTGAGCCCCCAGAAAGAAGACCAAGAACTAGTAGTGAGCCTACGAACGCGAACTTCATCGGGAAAATTATGAGCAAAACTTAAGCCAGGTGGAGAAGCAATTTAATCCAGATAAGCAAAAAAACCGGTGACTATTATAGGCTAGAGGAAGCCAAATGGGTCCCTCCAATGGTGACGAGCCTTTGGGCATGTATGATCTTCAGACGTTCAAGTGTCAAAATCTCAGACATCACGAGTCACATCAAACCTAGTAATATCAATTAGTTATGGTTTATATGACTGGCTTACTTTTTCCATATAAGAAGCTCAAAACACAGTGAAAGGGAGATTCAAATGGCTCTTCAAGAATTTGCTAATAATAAGAGACAAGCTTTTCGGCTAGAGCGAAAACATGAATATTTTTGGAGACTTAAGGTCGATGACGCCCTCACAACAAGAAGTATAGTTAACTTAAGCTCCCTAGGACTTTCTTTTCGAGCCCCCACTTCTTTTAAAAGGAAGGCGGGACAAACACTCTCACTCAGTGTTCGCCTGAATGCCGAAACCTCCTTTGAGTGCAAGGGACGCATACTCTGGTCCAAGCAAGAATCTAGAAACTCCAGAATCGTAAATTTATTCGGTGTTCAGTTCGTTAATCTTCCAACTAAATTTGATGCCCTGATTGCCCAAGAATTATGCAAGGAGACTCTCAAAATTCGGTGGAGCCAACCCAAAGAGGACATAGTCACGCCTTTGCTCCCTTTAGAAGGTTCACAGAATTGGCTTCCCTATTATAGAGAAGTCATAATGGCCCTCCTCGTCGCGGGATTTATTGTGGCCGCTCGAGTTTATGAACACTCCCACCCCCAAGATTCACTGGAATACAAATTTAACCAAAGTCTGGCTAAAAAACTAAATCATTGACTGTGGGGTAAGGAGTTCTGGTCTTTTCGGCCCATAACCTTTGTGGCGTAATGGAAAGATGGGCGAACCCGCTATTCAAAATTTAAGAACAACTTTTAAGGCCATACTCGATGAAGGAGACAAGGCTTCGTTATTCGATCGTCTTGCCAAAGCCGGTAATGAGCTTTTGGTCAAACCAGAAAACTCCTCAGGAATTCAAGCTACAAATTTTAAAGCAAAAAAGTGGAACGGCACCCACCTTTACCTCGAGTATGTCTCAGGTCCCCTTCTTACGACTTCTCCCACAATTGTAGCTTTTGAAATTGGTAAAATTTGGTTTTGCTTTACGGCCACGATTTTTGTGAGCGATGGAGACGCCAAAAATGGATGCGCTCTTGATTTTGACCAAGGTTTTGAGGTGCAGAGAAGAGAGGCCCATCGTGTTACAATTCCCGAAAACACCCTTAAGGCCAACTATTTTGCCACGACACTAAAGAAGACTTTTAAGATTATCGATTTGTCAGAGGGGGGGATGGCTTTGTTCCTTCCTCAAACAGAAATTGAGGGAGTCTCACAGAATCTAGTCATCGACGGAACAATTCTGATTGAAGGATATGACCCACTAGAAGGACTCTTTGCTGAGGTGATGCATTTGGAGGCCGGTGAAGGCGGTAAAAAAGCAGGTTGTCGCTTTGTCAAAATCACTTTGGCTACAAGGCAAAGAATCTCTTTTCTAGTCAACGCCTGTCACCGAGAAGTTTTCGGTAAATTTAAAAAATAAAAAACCCGCTCTCGTTTTAAGCGGGTTTTAGAGTAACCTTGTACTAATCTTAATTAATTAGTGGGTGGCAGGGCCGTTGGCTCATAACCCTTAGGATATAAAGGTGGAACTTTATCAATGAGGACGCCCATTCCGCCTTCCAAGCGATGAGCAAAGTGAAGCCGATTTCCTAAGAGGGTTATCATAACTCTACCACTTGAGTATGGCTCCCTATCAGGATTGTAAGGATGGCAGCCAAGTCCACTGCAGGTATTCATGATCAACTGGATTTCGGCATACGTTGGGAAGGCTGGCTCATACAGAGATGTATACCAGGTGCCCATTTCAGTATGGGCTGGAGCCCCTAATGGAGCTTGGCAATTAAAGTCTCTGAAATCTTGCACGGTAAAGGTTACCCCATCGGAACTAAACGTAAAACTTTGTTGGCGATAGGTATTAGGTATGGCCTGAATAACCCCTGGAGCAGGCCATTCTAACGGATTAGACCCAAGGCAAGATGTGACCCATTGGCCTTGAAGGAAAGTGGGATGAAACTGAGCAAGAGGGGCGCCCACATAGTTCCCGTTATTGACAGGGTATTGCTGCTGAGCCTGACCTTGAACAGGGGCTTGCTGTGGTTGTTGAGGCTGCTGAACAGGAGGACTTGGTTGAATTCCAGGAACCGGCTGCTGAGCTGGAGCGGTGTTCGTTAAGAATGAAAGAGCGAGGCCTGCAGCCAAAGCGAAGCAAAAAAAACCAAATCTCATCGGTGAAATCCTCCTAATACAAAGTGGAGACAACAGTGTCTACTTATTCAGAGCTGCTACATATCGCATCGCATAATAACTTTCAATAAAAAAACGCGATGCATTAAAGTTCTAAGCTTCGTATAGTTAGTAGACGAATGCTGGTTCGACACTGGTTCGACACTCTAATGCCGTTAAGTTAGTTCAGCGAAGATTTCTTTGACAGTTCTGTATAATTTGCAAAAATGGGAGCGAAAAAAGAAAAAGACTTCTGGATAAGAGAAGTCTTTTTGGCCATTAACTTTAAAAATTACAAAGGAGTCAATGACATGATGCGGGCGCGTTAGGCCCCCACAGGGTAATTCTCATCAACTTCCGTCCCGGTTTCAAGAAAAATATCTCATCGGAAGTAAAGAAAATCGCTCTAGAAAATTCACCCCTCGAAATTTATTTCTAACCCTCTCAGAACTAGTCACAGGAACCAATAATAACGGCTACAGCACGGCCATCTTGAAGGCTCTCTCAAAGTGCTTCAAAGTTGTAGATCTTCCGTCTAAGAGTGCTTTATCGCAAATGCGAGCGAGGGTGAGTTTTAAATTTTTTCTAGATCTTCTCATTGATCTTAATAAAAAAATGAATCGTCACCGCAAGACGTGGAATGGGCTCTACGTTTATGCCGTCGACGGCATTCAACTCACACTTCCCAGAACAGATGACATTGTCCTTGCTGGCTACAGTGGAAGAAAGGTCTCAAAATACAGAGAGTCCTATATGCCCAAGATGTTTATGACGGCTGCTTTAGACGTCATAAACGGAGTTATAAAAGATCTTAGAGAACATCCTACTTTAAATGAAATTGCTGACGCTGAAGACATGGTGAGGGGATTTGAAGATAATAGCCTTTCCATTTATGACAGGCTTTATGGGTGTAGAAAGCTCATTCACCTTCATCATGACTGTCATAATTATTTTTTATTTAGACTGCGTGAAAGCGTCATCGCGGAGATGAGGGTAATATTTAAATCAAAAAGAAAAAGACTCACGGTTGAAGTAGATGGGATCACAGTACACCTGATTAAAATATTTAATCCCAAGACCAAGGAGTTTGATTATTTTGCAAGTAATCTTCCCTTGAGACTTGTGAATGAGAAAACAATCAGAAGTCTTTATAACCTCAGGTGGGAGGTGGAAAATAGCTTTCGGGATTTTACCCAGACCATGCAATTAGAGCAGTGGCACTCGAAATCTATCAACGGGATCAGGCAAGAGCTTTACTTGGCTGTGTGGCTCTATAATTTTGTAAAATTGAAAATTTTATCCAAAACCAATCCTGCAAAGGATTGCATGAAGACTACCTACAAAAAGCCAAATTTTAAATTTATCTTCGGTTGGGTCACTTCAAAGCTTTTTGAAATACTAAAAGGAGTTCGGGGAGTTTTAAAAGACCTTGTCGAACTTATACGCAAATCCACGGAAACACGAAAACGCCACTCACGAAGTTACAAACGTGAGATCAAGTCCCCAAGAAGCCCATTCCCATATAACAACACGAGGTGGAATGTGAGCTAAACTTAACGGCATTATTCGACACTCTTGAAAATAATTTACTCACAGTGACATTTTAGAGCCTAACTCATTGATCTTTATAGAGATATATTTCTTTAGACGTCAAAATTTCAGGCTGGAATATTGCAATGATGCATCGAATCATCATTCTCTCCGAAGGTTGGAGTTTTAGAAGGAGTCCGATTTGTTCTTAGCCAGACCATTAAGAGCTATATTGCTCCTTTTGAGCCTTTTCTTACCCTTTAGCACCGCAAAGGCAGAGGTGCCGGAGGCCCTTGCGGTTATAAAGCAATTAAAGCCCCAATTAGATAAATACCCTATACGGGAAATGAAAAGCTACGCGAGATACTTCTCCGATGAGGAACTTAGAAAGGCCCGAGTCTTCGGTAGAGAAGAGACCGAGGCGTCATTAAGTCTTAGGGTCAGGGGATCAACTCTCCGAAACCTTACTCCGCAGGGAATTGAACAGCTTTCTAAATTAGGCCATGGCCTAATTGATCCCAATCTTTTTTTGGGAATCCGCCCTAGGAACTTGCTTCTTGAATTACCTCTTATGTCAGAAATCCGGCAGGCCGCCATTCTAAAATACAGCGTCGAATATGGTTATAAGTTTGACCCCGCCATTTCCCAGGCGATCTTACTTACGTTCTTTATGTTGCAGATTAAGAGTCCACAAGAGGTTCAGAATCAGATTTCTGAGGCTTTTGGTAAATTGGATACTGGAGCCATCTCTTTAGGCCCTGAAATAGAAAACGAAGCTTCATCAGAAGAAAGGCCCTTCTTAAAGAAGAGTTCTGCTCCGAGAAACCCTCTTCTCGTTTTCTGCGGATACCTTTTGGGACGAAGCCGAGTTTCTCTGGACGAAAGTGTACCGCAGTAGTTAATTATCAATGGGATAGACGACGTCTGTCATAACTTGCAACAAAATGGGTTTGGGGACACTGACCATAAGCTTAAAAAAATATTTCTATTTCTACGCGTCCCTTCTCATTGCTGGGATTGTGGCCTTTGGGTTTAGTCACACCATTGGCCCTAACTTGTTGCATTCTTCCGTCCCACGTCCGAAGGTGCTTTACATTCATGCTGCTGTTTTTTTTGGCTGGGTTCTCTTCTTTATCTTGCAAACAGCTTTAGTCCGATCTCTAAAGATTAAAATACATCGCGTTTTGGGTTGGTTTGGCGCCATTTTCGGACTGGCAATCCCAGTACTAGGTATTTCTACTGCGATAACCATGGCCCAATTTCGGGGACTAACTCTTGATGCACGAGCTGATCTTATCGTTCAGTTTTTCGATATGCTTGCATTTTCTATTCTCTTTTTTCTCGCCTTCTACTGGCGAAAAAGGGCGGAATTCCATCGTCGCTTCATTTTCATAGCCACTTGTGTTCTCACTTCGGCCGCCTTTGGACGATTTCCCCCGCAAATTATTCCGAGACATTTCTTCTATGTGGCCGTGGACCTCTTAGTTTGTATGGGCGTCCTCTGTGATCTCGTTTTTTTACGTCATATACATAAAATTTATTTATACACTTTATTCCTTATGGCTTTGGGTCAGGCCACAGTAATGTACATCGACCTCCATAAGTCGCCTTTCTGGATACAAATTAGCCACGCCCTCGTTCAATGAACTTTACAGACTAGCCCCACGACTAACCCTACTGATCCCCATACTCCTCTGGCAGAATCTATTTTTGACTATTTGGAACTCCATAAGGTCCTGCAAACAGTTAGTCGGGCACGGCCAAACATACTTGGAACAGGTTGTTTTCCCGCTTATCCCCCACTTAGCCACGAATCAATGGGCGGGGGCCCGGGTAGCAACCGACAAACTAGCCCCCGTTCAGGAGAGGGTGCGCCTTTGCACCGAAAATAAGATGCTCTTCATGAAAAATCACTATGGTCTTGAAAACTTTAGGAGCCATAAACAACGAAAGGCTGTCCTAGCCAAACTTGATCTACTTCCGTATGTCACCAACCGCAACGGGAAAGTGTCACTTGATAAAAAGAAGGTCAAAGAATTGAAGGACCGGCATCCGTACTTCAAGGACCACCTACAGATGAGCCACTTTGAGGCCACTCAATCTTCAATCGAGAAAATTTTTGATCTTGTTGACGATGAGGGATTTATTCACCCGAAATTTCATCAACTCCAAGCTAAAACGGGGAGAATCACAACCACGCGGCCGTCACCGTTCGATAAATTGTTGAGGCCCATCGTCGTTCCATCGAGACCCGGATACGGGATTTTTGAAATGGACGTTGGGCAGGCTGAAGTTTGGTTGATCGCATGTATGTCTGGAGACCTTGCTCTTCAGCGGGCTTGTGATTCGTACGATGTTTACCTCAAGCTCGGTTTGG
Source organism: Deltaproteobacteria bacterium (assembly GCA_013287405.1). The sequence continues at coordinate 8,574 of JABDDW010000008.1, read as the reverse complement.
ACATCGTGCCCTCACGGTTCGACGCAGGGGATGCCAAACTAATAATGGAGGGCCCTACAACGCCTGAGAAAAAATTGGTGTTAGAGAGGCTGAAAAACATTAAGTACCATGAGCTGCGTAGCAAATTGCTCAAGCCACTCATCTTAGCTATTCTCTACGGCCAAACCCCTCAGACCGTCGCGAAAAATACGAAACAGAAACTCAGTTTTATTCAAACCATGTTTAAGCAACTTGAAAATGCGTATCCCGATCTTTTTCAGTTCATCCAAGAAAATATTAAGTATGGCAGTCAACGTGGATATATTGAATTGCGCGGCGGCTTTCGTATTCATGTCTCTGGCGCAGACAATGAAGTGAATCGCCACCGCAATAACCCGATTCAAGGGATGTGTGCTATCCTTTTTAACCGAGCCCTGCTCTATGCTTATGAAGCTGCCCCCCGATTTGAAGCACGAATTCTATTCCCTCTTTATGACGCCATCGTTGTCGAGGCTCGTGGGCATCAATATGCTTCTGTTTCTTACGATACTTCTCTTTAAGGGTAGTCCAGCCAGGCTTGCCAAAATCCTTAATGCCAAGGCCATGTGCCAAAACGCAATGAGGCTTCACTGCGTCGTCCAGGTGAAGATGAAAGTTCATATTCGTTACAAATACATATGCAGATTCTTCAGGTTTCAAATCTCTCTCACGGGCATCTAGTTTTTGCCATGCTTTTTTTGCCCATGCTGGTTGAGCCTCTTGAAAATTACCTAGCGCATTTACATCTACAAAAATAAAACGTTCAGCGTCGGCCGGTTTTTTGAGGGCTTCTGAAATATGTTTCGACAAGCTGCTTGTTGGTTCTTTATCGCGGGTGCCGTTCAATTCTGTCTTTCCTAATACCCCAATAACAGAACGTGCCTTTGCTTCTATCCAATATTTCTTGCCGGTCTTTTTTGAAATTGCTGAGAACTCGCAGTGTTTTGAGCTTTCATCACTCTCATCTTCAAGTTCCAGTTCAAATCCAGCATGAATCATACAACCTGCCACAATAAGTTCGTAATAGACTCCTTGAAAATTATTTATGTCTTTCAATCTCTCAATAAATCGTTTTTGCAATTCAGCGTTGTGTTGGAGCAAATAAAGATTGTTAGCAAGACCAAGAACGCAGGATGCCGCTCCCGTAGTAGGCATAGTAAAGAGCCCATCAGGTCCACTTGGGCATTTCTTTTGAAGGTCTCTCAATAGTTGGTACCATTGAAAGATGGGATGGCGGGCTGCAAATTCTTTCTGCATCTCTGCAACTGACCAGTCTTTACCCATCACCGTGGGCAAATTGCTCAGTAAGAAATCAGGAAAGGTCTTAGCCTTAGCAGATACGACAAGGTCATTACCAATTGCCACAAAGCGATGATTCTTAAATTCTGCGGAGATGATTGGTTTGCCTAGTCCTTGTTGCTGTTGCCTTCTCAACTCCGCCGCTTTTAGTCGTTGAATTGCAATTTCCGGTAGAGTTTCCGTTGGCCGGACGAACGATTTTTGCTTTAAGGGGTCTCCGCAGCACTTCTTAAATTTTTTTTTGCTCCCGCATGGACAGATGTGATTTCGACCAATCTTAGACATTAGAGATTAGGACCTCATGGTTTCTTATTTTTAAGTTCCAAAACGTGATCCGCGCCAGGATTTGCATCAGCAAATCTGAGAATTTTGGCGATATTGTCATGAGGGGGTGCGGATTCATCAATGAGACTCGATAAACCACAACGTTTGGCATCCTTTACAAGCTGATCAGCGTCGATCTTCCCATTTCTTAAATAAGCGCCAACGTGATGAGCATATGAAATAGCATTGGCCTTAAGATGTATCGCCTTCTTCATATAGTTTGCGACCGCAAAGGCGGTGCAAGTTATCAGCACCCAGCCAATAAATAATCCAAGGAGGGTACAGAGTGCATAGGGAACTGAAAGAGATATAAAACAGGTAACAAGCCCTAGAATCCCACCAAACAGTGTAAGCGCAAATCCAACTACGGTATCAGCTTTTTGATGAACTAATGCCCCTTGAAGATGAGGATTGCTTCCAATGTAGGTCCCAGATATTCCTGCAATCTCGCGGGCCCCAGTTTGAATTACAGATCGCACTAGAAAAAAAGCTCCTAATGTTGTGAGACCAGCCGAACAAGTTGAGAAAAGGTCAATGCCAGTTCTTATTTCCATCTTATATGCCTTCGCGTCGTCCTCGTATGGTTATGGGCGTTTTGTATGGGTAGACACTTGGCTGGCCAGTGGCGATGGGCTGTCCTGCCGGGGTTACAGTTACATCTTCCAACACTATACCCTCTATCTCGAACGTCTCGTAATTCTGCGAAATAGCTACTCCATTGGTGGGTCCCGAATAATCCCTATTAGCTACTCCGTGGACCGAGATTATTTGGTCAGGATCACAGTCGTTGATTAGCTGAAACTCTCCGTCGGTCATTAAAACTTCGACGTTGAAGCCTCCGTGCATGCCTCTTTGCGGGTATAGTTGTCCCGTCTTGGCGTCTCCAACAGTGCTTGCCAAGACACCCGCACCCTGTCCACCTCGTTGAACTAAGTAAACTCCAACGGAGTTAGTAGTTTGTTGCGTCGGTCTTATATTTTGCGGACCTCCAACCACTTCAAGAAAATCGCCCTGACCGACATGGGCAACCCTAGTCCCCCAATATTGTCCGGCCTGGTCGCCAACGATTTCCCTCACATCCGTTCCTTGTGGTGATGTAACGTAGACAAATGCCATTGAGAGCCCCTCCCTTGTGGTTACTTATGGACTTAAAATTAGTGGTGCAGACGCCGAAATTGACCGGGCAAAGAAAGTGGCGTTATAGCCGTTTGTAATATCGGGTTCCTTCAGGAAATAGTTATTCCAAGGTAAAGCCTCTGAATAATTATTTTTTGGCTCAGTCATATCGTTTTTGCCACAGGGTTTACTTGTATAACAGACCCAAGCCGAGCCCATTATGTAACGCAGCCTAATTGCCAAAATCTCTGACTGAGAAATGGGAGAGTCGGGAAGTGAGTAAAGCTCATACCCCATCGGCTTGTACTGTGGGTCCCAAGGGGTGCCCACGGCGAGGGAGGCGTGAATATTCCCGGCCAACACAAGCATTACATCGGGATTCATTTCCACAAGGGCCTTGCGGAGTCCTACGGCCATTTTTGTGTCACGATCCTGACCGCTAATGTCGTCGGGGGCCGGGTCAAAACAGAATACTTTTACATTTTTAAACTTACGTACTTTTGTTAGAAGCGCGGCCATCGCTTTACTTGATCTCCCATCTTGGAAATCTCTGGTAAAAAATGGAGCGTTTTTTAATATGCTCAAGTCACCCGTTTCAACGAACCGATCAATATTAATTTGTTCCCCGTGTGGGATTTCGAGACCCAGCACGATGGACTTATTCTTCTTTGCCAGGAGGCGAACCAATCCTAAGACAAATTGAGGCGTTTCATTGGTGCCGTGCATTTCCCCGACCGTGATGACTTTAAAGCCTTTGATCTGTTTAGCGATGAGCCGTGGCGGGTTGCTAACTGATTTTATTTTCAAGGCATTGTCTCGAATAAATTGTTGGGAGACTTCTGCCTGGGCAAAAGAAAACGTCAACAGTGTTGTTAAAAAAATAACTGACGTTAATATTTTCATGGGGGAGTACAGCCCGCCTTATTTGTATATGCTTCTTTGTACGACTTCCCAAAACAAAAGATCATCCGGTCTAACACTGATAAATTGAGTTTAGCTCTTGGGTTTGCGGCAGAGGCCAATTCGGCACGAAACTTTTTAAGGTCGGGAAGATTGTTGTCTAAAAACGCAATAGAGCCTTTCGCATAAGCGTTCCATTTGAAATCGTCATTGACGGGTTCATTCGGATTGATAGACTTTTGAAACCGATCTTTTGCCAAGCTTCTAATTTCCTCAAACCCGTATAGTTGACCGGCGTGCCAATAAAGAATCTGGCTCTGAGAGTCCTGAAGAGCCGCGTAGTTTTGTAAATGGTAAATTTCAATCAACTCTGCGGCTTCAAGGTAACAACCGTCATTTGAAATAGCCCGCCATCCCCCTGTCATGTTCTGATCAAAGCCCTGAAAGTCGAGGTTTAGATTTGCTAAAATAATGTCTGAGGTCAGCGTGCACGTCGGCGCGACGCTTTCTGCTTTCGCCGTAAACCCGAGTAAAATTAGAAAAATCGTAGCTACAGTTCTCATTGCGGCCTGCCTTTAACCTAGAAAATCATTGATTAAGGAAAAATATTTGTCTGGGCTGTCGAGCCAAGGATAATGGCTGCACTCATCTAAAAGTTCGAGCCTTGAATTGGGGATTTCATTATGTATGCCGATAGGCACCGCTTCTCCCAATATATCCTGGCGGCCGTCAATTATGAGTGTGGGGGCTTGGAAGTTTTTGAAAGCCCCCTTGAGGTCGTACTTCTCCATACTTTTCCAGACCAAATTGTTAATGTCTGGGTTTGAGTAGTTTAGATTAGCAAGGTCATGCACGAGCTTAGGGACAAATTTTTGATGATAAATGTAAGCGGGAACAAGCAGGCGTGTTGATTCTAGAAAACTTCTTGTTGGATCTTTTTTCTGCTGCTCTGGACTCGTCCAAAACGCAATTTTATTTCTTGATTTTTGGGTGAGGCGAGAAAGCATGTTGTGGTAGGAGTAATCCTGCCAGCTCAAATCAACTCCGCCGGAGGCCGAAAGAATAAGGGCTCGTATATTCTGCGGATACTGAACGGCGTAGGCCATGGCATACATACCGCCGAACGAATGACCAAGAATATCCACCTTGTTAAAGTGAAGATACTTTCGCAAAGCCTCAAGATCGCCAACCATCAAATCAAGGGTTATAGTTGTTTCATCTGCAACTTTGAGTTTTGAACGCCCCGTCCCTCGCTGGTCAAAAATAATCACGCTGCGATTTTTTGAACTGAGAATTTGTGCTAACTCGGTGAAAGTATCGCTGGATCTACCGGGACCACCGTTGAGCAGAAAAAGAGGGGCGCCTGTGCCAAAGACCCGATAAGCAATCTTAACATCGCCGTTATCAAAATATTGGTAAGGATCAGAATTAGGTGAAGCGGACGCAGCAAGGGTTCCAAAGAAAATGATGGTCAGAAAAAATATTCGCATATTGTCCCCCGGCTCTAAACTTTTTTTGGCGCCTCTCGCGTTTCCTTTTTGGTCACTTAGTGGTCACTCAGCTGTTGAGGGTCTAAGAACCAATCCTGCTAAGTGTTTGAAAGGATTGGTGCGCCATGACCCGACTAAGCGAACTCCGCCTTTAAAGGCCGACGCAGACTTTCATCTTAGTGATTCCTTTGAGTTTCTACAAGCTCCCCTTTATAAATCGAGGAATTTCCTCAATCAAAAATATTCTGTTGAAGGGCTCTCAATAGGGCAAATTGCAGAAGAAATTGTTTCCTCAAAGGCCGCCGTCAGAAACGGTTTAAGGCATTTTGGTATTCCTCTCCGAAAGAATCCCGTAAATCGTGGACGCCTTAAATTTGGCGAGAGAATAAGAAACGGTAGAGTGGTTCCACATCCTGGCGAGTTGAAAGTAATCCGCTCAATGATTGAAATGCGAAATCAAGGGATGAGCCTTGAAAAAATTGCTCTCCTCTTAAACCAAATGGGCATCCACCCAAAGAGAAACGGGCTGGGTTGGCAGCATCACACCGTTAACAAACTCATCTCGCGCCACCTTTAAGGGACCATAAGTATTCTCCATATTGCTGCTGGTAGAAAATATGATACTCTGTAGAAGATATGAAATTTCACCTAAAGAAAATTCTACTCTAATGGTCTTTTACAAGGTCAGGGTTAAACTTAAAAAAGATTTGCCCCTGTATAATTCATCTTGGAAAGCGGGATTGTTAGGTTGGACCGTGCCAGGCACTTATCTTGGCAATTTTGGTAAATTCGATCATGCCGCCATGGTGCGATTCGACAATAATACGGTAGGTGATATCGCCGTGATCGATTTGGAAGAAATCGGCGATCGTGAGGAAGTTTCCTCGAAGAAAAATTAACCCATACAAATCAGATTCTCCAAAGCGCCGAGGCCTTAACTGGCAACACTACACTGTCAAAAGCTCATTCTGGCACTCAAGTCCCCCAAAATACTAAGTCTCCAAATTTTTCCCTACATCGGAAAAAAATGATGTTTAAATTATTGAAAGATTTCACGCCACCACACGGTTATAAAATCGGGCTTTATCTTCGCTCTGCCACTGGAGATCAATCGCAAGTTGAGAAGCAAGAAATCAAACTTAAAGCTTTTGTCCTAGAGCAGAATTTACATTTTAACTTTGGTAGAATTGAAAAGGTTTTTGTGGATGCTCCCGGTTCTGGGACCGATCCAGAGCGGCCAAGCTTCCAAGTTCTTCTGAAATCTGCCAGCGATAGAGAGATTGATTTAATTCTTGTAAGCGATCTCCCTCGTTTATCAAGATCGCTCTCAACTGTAGTGGATATTCTACGCCTCTGTTATTTCGGTGGATGTAATCTCATTAGCCTTCGAGAAAATTTTCACTTTCTTGAAGATTACGCCATAGAAGATTTTATTTTGCGCGAGTTCCTGTCAGATCGACGTCCGTAAATTTAATCTCAAATTAAATCCAAGACTCCCGGAGTCACGACTTTTTTTGGAGAAAGAGTTGGACTTCCCTCTGAAAGGAAGGGTTCCTCTAAAAAGATAGGTATCTAGAATTTTCACACTTTTTAGGAGACGAAAATGCTCGTTCAATCAAAACCAAACTTAGAACCAAGGGCCGATGGCACCCAAAAAGAAACTTCTAAAACCCTAACGCTATTTAAAAATGACCCGTCACTCCCGTCAGAACTACGAGCGGTGCTTGCAATTTTTGAAGCCGATGGAGAGCTAAGAAGGAAAGCTTTGCCTTACGTCGATATAGAGCGCCAAGAGATTTATTGGGACAAAATTTATGCAAATGACTTTGGTGGTGGCCACTCAGCGGCTTTAGCCTGGGCGAAGGCCATTTATTGCAACCAGGTTTCCACAAAATCTGACCCGTTTGATCGAGCCTTTGCGATGGACTCCCATTTACAAAGTGTGGTCCTAAAGGCCCTTGCGATTCGGTGGGGTCTTGCATGATTAGTACCGAAATGAACACCACTGTAATTGAAATGGATTTTTTGAGGACCCAGGTGAACGCCCATGGCCACTGACTCAAATTTACCAGAGGATGGAGCCATGAAAAATGGAACATCTATCAAACTTTCTGAGAATTTAAACAGGCTTATGAAAAAGAGGAAGGTTTCAATAAGCCAAACGGCCCTTGCCGTCGAGATGAACAAAAGTACCCTTCACAATTACTGCAATGGCGTCATTCCACGAAACATCCTGAGTCTAAAGAAGCTTTCTGATTTTTTTGAAATCAGTCTTAACGAACTCATGTTTGGCCCCCAAATTAGTCCAGAGTCCCTTCTTAGGGCCCATCTCTTAGAGGGAACCTATGAGCTTATCGTTCGGCGAACCTCTAATGGATCAAGAAAGACTCTATGAAAAAGGATAAAAATATATTTGTTGAATATATAAAATCCTTAAGAATGAGCGCTGGATTAACTCGTCAAGAGGCCGCAGCTCTAATTTGTATTTCCCCAGATACAATTTGTGAGTGGGAGCTTGGCCAAATTCTTCCTTCAATAGAAAATTCAGAGAAGATAGCGACAGCGTATAAAATTTCTGCCCATGAGTTAAGAGAGATTTTAGAAATCGAAGCCGAAATCCAAAAAGAAAATAAGAAGGGGGACTCTAATGTTTAGAGAAATCTTCAATTTTGTTTTCCTGTGTATGACAGTATTAAGCCTTGGTTCGTTCCTAGAGCTGAGAGATAAACTAAAGACCGAAGCAGCTAAAGCTCATATTCAAGGGACCTTGTCCCTAGGCCGGTGGTCAAGAAAATTAGATAACCCAAAGCCTACAATTGCCCTTCACAAATCTCACTCGCACTAATTTCCAATCTAAAATTAACCTAAGCCCCCTCCTTGATAGCCTCCATGGAAGCTACATTCATCGGCACTGGCCGCGTGGATTAGGCTTCGCCTTTTTAAACCAGGAGCAAAATTCATGGCAAGTAAAACTAATATTTTGGTGGAGCCACCAAACAAGAAACGAATTTTCGCATACGCAAGGACCTCGACCGAGATGCAGACAACCGGATTAGAATCACAGGTAAGGTTACTTAGAACTTATTTTGAGAGAGAAGGCATCACGGATTTTGAAATTGTCTTTGATGACGGGATCTCAGGTACCAAATCTTCTCGCCCAGGACTTGACAGACTCATGAACGCCGTGAGAAATAATGAGGTGTCAATGGTAGTTGTGCCTGCGTTCAGTCGTTTTGCGAGGTCAACAACACATTTACTTAACGCCCTTTCCATCTTCAAAGAAAAAGGCGTGGGCTTCGTAAGCCTTTCAGAAAAAATTGACACGAATACCCCCGTAGGAATTGCGATCTTCAGTATTTTAGCTGCTGTTTCACAACTTGAGCGCGACCTAATTGCTGAGCGGGTTAAGGTAGGCTTAGCTAATGCA
>JABDDW010000007.1 GCA_013287405.1 Deltaproteobacteria bacterium | reverse complement strand
TTTCTCAAAAAATCACAGTCGATGCCAAAGGTGAAATCTTTGAACTTAAAAACACAATCAACATCATGGTGGATCAATTGAACTCCTTCGCATCAGAGGTTACGCGTGTTGCAAAAGAGGTTGGTACGGAAGGAAAACTTGGCGGTCAAGCTCAAGTTAAAGGTGTGTCAGGTACATGGAAAGATCTTACCGACAACGTTAACCAGCTCGCAGGAAACTTGACCTCTCAAGTTCGTAACATTGCAAAAGTTACTACAGCCGTTGCTAAAGGTGACCTGTCTCAGAAAATTACAGTTGACGTTAAAGGTGAGATTTTAGAACTTAAAAACACAATTAACAATCTGGTGGACCAGCTCAATAGCTTCGCTGCCGAGGTTACGCGTGTTGCAAAAGAGGTTGGTACAGAAGGAAAACTTGGCGGTCAAGCGCAGGTTAAAGGTATTTCGGGAACTTGGAAGGATCTCACTGACAACGTTAACCAACTCGCAGGAAACTTGACCTCTCAAGTTCGTAATATCGCTAAGGTCACAACAGCTGTTGCTAAGGGCGACCTCTCTCAAAAAATCACAGTCGATGCCAAGGGTGAAATCTTTGAACTTAAAAATACAATCAACATCATGGTGGATCAATTGAACTCCTTCGCAGCCGAGGTTACGCGTGTTGCAAAAGAGGTTGGTACAGAAGGAAAACTTGGCGGACAAGCTGACGTTAAAGGTGTTTCGGGAATCTGGAAAGATTTAACAGATAACGTTAATTTTATGGCGGGTAACCTCACGAAACAAGTTCGTGGTATTGTAAAGGTCGTTACCGCCGTAGCAAACGGCGACCTCAATCAGAAATTCGTTCTTGAAGCTAAGGGCGAAGTTGCGGCCCTTGCTGAAACAATCAACAGCATGACCGATACACTCAGAACATTTGCTGATCAAGTTACGACAGTGGCGAGAGAGGTTGGTATCGAAGGAAAACTTGGCGCCCAGGCAAGAGTTCCTGGCGTTGCCGGCACTTGGAAAGATCTGACCGACAATGTTAACGTGATGGCAAGCAACTTAACTAATCAAGTGCGAGGTATCGTTAAGGTCGTTACCGCCGTTGCTAAGGGCGACCTCAATCAGAAATTCGTTCTTGAAGCAAAAGGGGAAGTTGCGGCCCTTGCTGAAACAATTAACAGTATGACTGACACACTTCGAACATTCGGCGAACAAGTTACATCTGTGGCAAGAGAAGTTGGTATTGAAGGAAAACTTGGGGGCCAAGCCAAAGTTCCAGGTGCGTCGGGCACGTGGAAGGACTTGACTGACAACGTTAACCAGCTTGCAGGAAACCTCACGTCCCAAGTGCGAGCCATTGCCGAAGTTTCGACTGCTGTTACTAAAGGAGATTTAACACGATCCATTACAGTTAAGGCTCAAGGAGAAGTTGCCGCACTTAAAGATAATATTAACCAGATGATCGGTAATCTTAAAGATACAACACATAAGAATACGGCCCAAGACTGGCTCAAAACGAACCTCGCAAAATTTTCTGGAATGATGCAAGGTCAAAGAAGCATTGAAGCCGTTGCCCAGCTTATTATGTCGGATCTCACACCCCTTGTAGATGCGCAAGTCGGCGCATTTTTTATGGCCGATGAGGTATCTCAAGATTCGACTTTGAAACTTGTTGCTTCTTACGCTCTCAGTAAGGAGCGAGGAGAAACAACAAAATACCGTCTAAAGGAAGGCCTTGTTGGGCAATGCGCTTTTGAAAAAAAGAGAATCCTCATCACCTCGTCAAATGAAGATTACGCCCCAATTGATTCAGGCCTGGGCGAAGTAAAACCACTCAACATTGTTGTTCTACCCGTCTTATTTGAAGGTCAACTCAAAGCCGTTATTGAGTTAGCTTCACTTCGACCATTTAGCATGAACTATTTAAACTTTCTTGATCAGCTTATGGATAGTATTGGGATCACTTTGAACGTGATCTCCTCTAGTATGAGAACTGAAGAATTGCTTAAGGAACTACAGCGTTCCAATAAAGGTCTCGAATCTCAAGCCAAGGAACTTGAAGACAAGGCAAAATTACTGGAAGTTAAAAATCAAGAGGTAGAACAGGCCAGCCGATCTCTCGAAGAAAAGGCGGAGCAACTTTCACTTATATCCAAGTATAAGTCAGAGTTTTTAGCTAATATGTCTCATGAACTCCGCACACCTTTAAACAGCCTTTTGATTCTCTCTAAAATGCTGTCAGAAAATAAGGACCAGAATCTTAAACCAAAAGAAGTCGAATATGCCGCGACCGTCCACTCGGCTGGGTGCGATTTATTGGCCCTTATTAATGAAATACTTGACCTCTCGAAGGTGGAAGCAGGCAAAATGCCAATTGAACCAAAAGAGGTTAAACTCTCAGAAGTTCAGGAATATACGAAACAGACCTTCAAGCCCATTGCCGATCACAAGGCATTAGACTTTATGGTGGAGTTAGATCCTAAAGTGCCAAAAGAAATTTTTACCGACAATTATCGTTTGCAACAGATCCTAAAAAATTTATTGTCAAATGCATTTAAGTTTACTGAGCATGGAAAAGTGAGTCTTAAAATATTTGTCCCAGACCAGAATAACTCATTTCTAAAAGAAAATTTAAATCATCGGGAAAAAGTAATAGCGTTTTCAGTCCAAGATACTGGGATCGGTATCCCGATTGATAAGCAACAGCTCATTTTCGAGGCTTTCCAACAAGCCGATGGTGGTACAAGTAGGAAGTACGGAGGAACAGGACTGGGACTAACGATTAGCCGAGAAATTGCCCGTTTGCTTGGTGGGTTCATTGAGGTCAAAAGTGCCAAGGGAGATGGTAGTACGTTTACTCTTTATTTACCCCAAAATTACACTGGTGCCGACACCGGTAGAAGAGTAACCCCTGAAAATGTAGTGAAGGTACTGCCTTTGCCAAAAAATGCCGACTTTACAGGAAAGAAGATTCTGATAGTTGACGACGACGCGCGAAACATATTTGCCATTAGTAGTATTCTTGAGTCGCGTAACATGACCGTGATCTCCGCGGAAACTGGAAAAGTTGCGATTACACTTCTAAATGAAAATCCAGACGTTGATATGATCTTAATGGACACGATGATGCCTGACATGGATGGGCTTGATGCAACCCGAAATATCCGTAGTATTCCTGAATTCAAATCACTTCCGATTATTTCTCTTACCGCAAAGGCCATGAAAGGTGATCGAGAAAAAGCCATTGAAGCTGGTGCATCTGATTACATTACAAAACCAGTAGATACTCAAAACTTACTTGCGATTATGTACATGTGGATGAAAAAAACGGAAAACTCTAAAGCCGAGAGCCTCGATGAAGCCGCAGCGTAAAGAGAGCTTTAATGACGAGAAAGTTGATATTCTCATAGTCGATGATAGGGCTGATGGACTTCTCACTATTGAAGCTGTGCTATCGACTGAGGAATATAACCTGGTTAAAGCAAGTTCAGGGCGCGAAGCTTTAACCAAACTTATTGACCATGATTTTGCCCTCATACTCCTAGACGTACAAATGCCAGATCTCGATGGTTTTCAAACGGCAACATTAATCAAACAACAGCCGAAACTTAAAGACGTCCCGATTATTTTTGTGACCGCAATAAGTAAGGAAGATAAATTCGTTTACCTGGGCTATGACGTCGGCGCTGTTGATTATCTATTTAAGCCTTTCGATCCCCATATCTTGCGATCCAAAGTGGCTATTTTTGTGGATCTTTACAGAAAAAATAAGAAGATAAAACAGCAAGCTCAATTATTGAAAATAAACGAAGAAAAAGAACGTGAACGCCAAATTGCTTTGAAGGCTTCTCAGGCGAGATCCGAATTTTTCGCAAACATGAGCCATGACATTCGAACCCCAATGAACTGCATTATCGGTATGGCCGACCTCCTTTCTCAGACGAAGCTTACAGAAGAACAATCTAATTATGTTTTGATGCTCAATAAGTCTTCGGACAACCTTTTAAGTCTTGTGAATAATATTTTGGATCTTTCGAAAATTGAGTCGGGGCATTTTAAAATTGAAAATAGTGAATTTGATCTTTTAGAGACAGTAGAAACAGTCTTGGATATTACCTCGCCGAGAGCCCATTCAAAAGGGTTAGAACTCGTTTTAAAGGTCCAACCCGAAGTTCCTCGGTACGTGATGGGCGATTCAAGTCGAATAAAACAGATACTTATAAACCTTTTGGGAAATGCCATAAAATTCACAAAGGCTGGTGAAATTGTTTTGTCTGTAGCTAATGAAGCGCAGACAGAAAATAAAACGAAGGTGGTCTTTTCGGTCAAAGATACGGGAATTGGAATACCTAAAGATCAAGTTTCAAAAGTTTTTGATCATTTTACCCAACTGCAATCTGATCCCAGCAGCAAAAAAGAAGGGTCTGGATTAGGGCTATCTATCTGTAAAAGGCTTTCAGAACTTATGGGAGCCGTGATTTTAGTTGAAAGCGAATTAGGTAAAGGCAGTACCTTTTCATTTAAAATTCCATTTATGAGACCGCCATTGTCAAATGCAATGACAATTGCCCCCTCCTTAGATTTAAAAGGCAAGGATATCCTCATCATTGATGATAATGCCGCCGTATGTTTGATTTTGTCTGAACTTTTTAGAGGTTGGGGGGCCAGTGTCCGCTCCGTATTGAATGAAGATCAAGTCAGCAAATTAATAAAATCACCTACGAACTCTAAAGGAACTTTTGACATCATTTTGGCGGACATCCGCATACCAGGGATTGCCAGCGGGGGTTTAGACATTTTAGCCAAGCTCAAAGACGATATAAAAAATTTGAATTCCATCGTGTTGATGTTACCAACGAATCACCGTCATGGAGATTTAGAGCGTATAAAGGCACTAGGTATAACAAACTATATTTTCAAACCAATAAAACCCTTTGAACTGAGTCAAACCATCGCCAAGGTGCTAAATCTAGAATCACCAGGTAAGACCAGTTTGGAAGTTAAGACGACCTCACCTCAAATCGAATTAAAACCCTTAAGATTGCTTATCGCTGATGATTCTGAAGAAAATAGATTCTTGATTCAATCTTATTTTAAAGACACACCATTTAGAATAGAAATGGCAGAAGACGGAATGGTGGCCGTTGAAAAATTTAAGAACGTTCAATTTGATCTTGTTCTCATGGACCTACAAATGCCAGTGATGGATGGTTACGGAGCTCTAAAGGTTATTCGAGCATGGGAGCAAAATTCGGGAAAAACCAAAACTCCTATTATTGCCCTCACCGCTTATGCTTTAAAAGAAGAAGCAGAAAAATGTCTTGCCGCAGGCTTCAACGCTCATATCACAAAGCCAATTCGCAAGAGTCACCTTATTGAAGTAGTCCTAACTAACGCCGCCTGAGGAACTTTCCTGAAATCGTAATAATTTAGTCATAATCCCAACACATCAATTTCTTATAATAATGAGTAAAGAGTGAACAGGGATTGCCCACAACCGTTTAACCGGAGAAGGCATATGGCACGTATATTAGTCGTTGATGATGATTTAGATACTCTAAAACTCTGTAAGACATATCTGGAAAAATATCAGCATAAAGTTTCTTTGGCCTTTGATGCCGTGGAAGCGTTGACATTTTTGGAATCCCACCAGGTCGATCTCACGATCACTGATACTAATATGCCTTATATTTCGGGCCTTGATTTCACAAAGAGGTTGAGACACACGCACCAATTTGAAGATGCGAAAATCATAATGATGACATCAAACAATGATGAAGACCACGTTCAGAAATCCCTGAAATCGGGTGTTGATGACTACATTGTAAAGCCATTTAATCAGGTAGTCTTAAATGCAAAGGTCGAAAAACTGCTGCATAAGAAAAAGCCTCTTAACCCGTATTATGTTAATAAATATCAGTTCATAGAAACTGCAAGAGCAACTCTCTATGTGCCCATGAATATCACTTCAATTTCTGAAACTGGTATTGAGATTATCTGGAGCGCCTACTTAAAAGTTGGCACTTGTTTTCGACTCACTTCGCCCCTTTTTAGCGAGATCGGATTTGAACCTCCTGTAATGGAGGTGTCGGCCTGTGATGCCCTTAACCACGGTCGCTGGCGAATTCAATTTGGTTTCTGTACGATTAGCGAGAAATCCGTCAACTTGATTAGAAACTGGATGATCGAAATGAGTGTTAAGGAAAATCGGTGAGGGCGCGAATTCAATTTGGTTGCCATAGCCACTGAATCTAATTCCAGGAATTATTACTAAATCCTCACTTTCAAGTCATTTTTTTTTTACATTTCTCTCGTAGAATAAGTCTTAAGCCCTCCACCTCACTATTTCTTGCACATGGAGGTGCTTCGCCCCTTAACTTGAAAGGAGGTTCTAAATGAGTTTAGCCGAACTTGCAGAACTAGAGAATGTCCACCTGACGACGCATCAATTTGGACCTAAGGTTCTTATTGTAGAAGATGAATCGGAGAGTGAATGGCTCATCGCTAGCACTCTCCGGTCGGTCAAAAAGAACGCGGACCTTAAGTGGGTAAAGTCGACTGAAGAGGCAGAGAATCTCTTAAAATCGGGTGAGCATTATGATTTGATTATTGCCGATCACTACCTTAAAGGAGAAGAGACGGGGTTGGATTTGTGGAAGTCCTGTTATAAAAAATATAGAAATATACCCTTTATGATGACATCAGCTCTTACTGAAAAAGTCTTTGTGAGACTTGCCGGTCCCCAATTGCCGCGTCCCGTATTTCTCCACAAGCCGATAGATGTTAAAGAATGTCGCTCAATGATAGGATGGTTCCTAGATAAGCCTCGTCATATTAGCCTTGTCGATGTGCTAGAGGTCGAGGAAGACCTCGGAGGATCTTGGCCTATTGGCTTTGCTATATTGGCAATTATTTCAGCGTTAGTGGTCTCTTCCAAAACTGATTTTCCAAGAAATATGATCCACAAGCACCAGCCTCGCATTGTAGAAAGAAGTTTGACTGGAAACGACATCACTCAGAAACCTTTGAGATTTGTGATTCCTGTGTTCCCAGCTCCAACCCACAGCGGGACGTTAGATCGTTCGAAAAAAAGTTCACCCAATTTGGTGGAGAAAATAATCACAAGGGAGCTCAGGAACAAAATAAATGAGGTTACTGAGCGAGGTAGAGAAATTCTTATCTTTTCGCCTATTGAGGTGAAAGGACCAACGATGTTGGATCTCCCTAACTGGCATAAAGAAGTATACGAAGGGACAGATGGAACTTTTGACCAAGAATTTGAAAAATTTAAAATAATTCGTGTGAGCGGATAAACATTGGTTCCTCAAGCAAGACCAGGCGTTTGTTTCGTTTTTATCTCGAAGAGTTCATTTCATCGGGAAAGTTAGAAATCCTGGCTAACTCTTCCGCAATACCTTGGGGCGGCAACACCATGTCCACAATTCCAAGTGCGATGGCACTAGAAGGTTTAACCTTAAACTCAGCAGAGTTTGGGCCGCCCGCTGATGCTCCAATTCCTACGATCAGGAATGACGGACCCAGATCAGTATTCGGAGGTGTCAAAGCAACTTTTTTTGACTTAAGGGTTTTAATTTTCTTCACATGCAACCCTTCGTCATAGTTGTCGGTTTGGAGGCCCAGCCATAAGTCTACCTGTCACCTACCGTTAGTAAAGTAACATCTTGAACCCCAATCCAAGTCATCGACTATCTGTGGGAGCACGCCGATAAGAATGTTTTGGTGACTCTAGCTCGCGGCTGAGTCTGCCAAGGCTAATAAGTCCGAATTGTTGCTCGTGAGCGGTCTTTACAGCGTAGTCATAAGTAACTTGTCCGAGCTTTCCCACTATTAGCAGGACAATCCCAACCTTGACTAAGTGAGCTATTAAATTTGTAATATCCATCTTTGCCTCCAAAAAATTATTGAACAAAACTTGTGAGAACCGCATGAACGGCTCTGAGCTTTGTGTCGTCGATGTGATCTAACAATGAAATACATTCGTTCTTTATACTGATTACTGGAAGTGACTTGCCCTCTAAGAACTCTTGAAAATCTTCCAAAGAGTAACCGTAAAATTTGATGAGCTTGGTAAGCCTCTCTTCGGAAATGTCCATGCGGCCAGTTTCGTAGTGGCCTATAGCAGCTTCCGAACAATCGGCGGCTAGGGCCGCGCGGCTTTGAGCGATTCTTTTTGAAACTCTCATGTAGCGAATGACTTTACTCTTAAGAGTGATTCGCTTTTGTTGACTTCTTTTCATTGGCGTCAATCCTTTCTTAGTTTTGAATGACGCTCTCTGATCTAGAGCCCTACAACACCGATGGCGTGTCTAGGGCTCTAGATTTTTGGTGTGATTGTCATTTTCGATTTTTGTGTCGTAGCCAATCTGAGCCAGAAAATAGCCAACTCGTGTCTTGTCACGTCACGTCGGGTCACTAAAGAAGTCGAGAATTAAACCTAAGTAAGTAATTGAAACCTGTTAGAGTGAATTCACGTAGATAGAAAAAAAGCCCCTCGAAAGGGGCTAATATTATGGCGTTCCCAGAGGTCAGCTATCTGAACCGACCGTCAGACGATGGAACGCTGTTAAATTACACGGAATCTGATTTCATGTCCCGTGGGCATTTATAGACTTTGCCTTTGGTGTATATGGGCATACCCATGTGGGTTTCCATGCTGCTAATGACCACATTGCCGCCAACCTCGGCGGTCTTATTTTTAAGACCTATTTCAAGTCGGTAGTATTCGTCGGTGCTTCCGGCTGCAATGGGAGCCTCTATGTCACTGACAAAGGTGCAACTTTCTTTTTTCAGACTTGCCTCTGCCTGTTCAACGTCCAGTTTATTGGTGGTTACTTTCATTATTTGGACTTTTGCGCCTTCGGTTGAGAGAGTCGCACATCCAGTGACGACAACCAATGCAACAATAGCAGCGACCATAAATAAATTTTTCATCTGACTCTTCTTTCCGTTCTTCAAATGAATTTATTGATTACCTTTGAGGCATTGGGTAAGTGCATTAGCCGTCGCAGTTTGATCTTTTAGAGCATAGGCTCTTGCCTTGAGAGGTTCTGCTTTGGCTTGTGCATCTGCCTGTGAGATACGCCCCGCTTGGTAATCTGAAACCACCTGATCTGTTTCTGCTTGCAGCTTATCGGTTTGTCGTTGTAGGCGCTCTGTCTCTTTTTGTAAAAGAGCAGTTGCATCTTTTCTTGACTGATCTGAGGCGGTTGCTTGATCGCAAGTCGGAAGCGAAGCGGCAACTGTGTCAGGATCGACCGTTGCTTGGGCTGCCGGAGCGGGCGCACTGTTACCTCCACCACCACCACCACCGCAAGCAGCTAGGAATATAGCAGTAGATAATACAAAAACCGCAATCACTTTAGTCATGTTCCAACTCCACTTTCTGTTCACAAAAAATCCCTTCCTTTTGAATTGAGAAGGGATTCGCTAATTGTTAATGCATCGCAATATAACACTGTTCTTATAAACGACAAATATGTAAAATTTACGTTTTTGGTGGGAGAATAGTGGATACAAGGGGGATTTAAGTGGCACAAAAACGACGTGGTGAGCTTCTCGCAAGTGTTCATGACCTCAAGGTTGAATGGGCGACGAGGTTCCCACACCTGTCGGTCCGAGCCTTTCTCATAGACCAAAAAGGTTTTAAAGATCGCCGATACCGATACATAATGAAGCAGTCGCCCTCATTTGAATGGGTGAGCCAAAGAGAAGATGTTAGGGCCGGTGTCGCCACAGCGGTCATCAAAAAACATATTGATGGGATTGTAGAAGTCCACAGCACCTATATTTCTGCCTCAAAGCTGGCTTTGGCTCGCGCCGTGAAGGTTCTCTCCTCAGACGACTCGACCCCCCATGAACTGTTGGCAGCAACAAAAGCCATCGAAATTTCTCAGGGGATTTACAAAATGGCATTGGGCACCCCGGAGGGTTATGGCTTAATCCAAATTGAAAAACAGATCAAAGAGACACAGGTCAAAGAACCTTCTGCCCTACGACCTAAATACACATACGACGAGATTAAAATGATGATTGAGATACGCCGTGAGCAAAAAGCTAAACTCAGAAAAGAAGTGGCCCCATCGAATAGTCGGTTACAAATAGAGCGATCCTCAACTGAGGCGGCTTTGCCACAATACAGTTGTCTCAGACCATGTGACGTGCATCCAACTGTCAAAGAAGAAGAAAGCCTCAGTGGTTGATTCGACTTTGACTCAATTTAAGATCGAATCAAATGGGTTCAACATTTTTTAGAAGCCGTGAGATGTTCTTGGGTAGATTTGGCCGGTCCACATCGCCAATCCTCAATGCCTCGATGATATTTATAAGATTATTGTGTTGGCACTCTCGACATAGCCTATAAAAATATCGGTCAATCATTCGACACGCAAGAAGGGGTTCACCCCTGCCAAAAGTCGAAGAAATTAGGTTTGTCATAAGTCCACATTGGAAGCCCGAAATAGCCAAGGCGTTGGTGAAGCATTTGCTGGCTTCGTCATGTCGGCCTTGATTGCCGAGGGAGCATCCCATTAGGGACCAAAATCTTAGTTCTCTGGGGTATTTTTTGACAAGCTCACTACACGCCTGAATAACGTGGTCGTGAGAACCAAGGTCAAGAAGTTCTACAATGATTTGGACCAACTCATCACACTTTTTACTCACGCCCAAACACTCGATGGCACTCTCGGAGAGTTCCGTCGTGAATATCCAAAACCTTTCGCAGTGGTTCTTGGTATCCACCTGCTAGGTCAAAAGCACAACCGATACCTTTTTCTTTGCAGTACTCGAAAACTATTCGATCTCTTAATCTCATCTGGTCATTGGTGAAGCGACCGCCCAATGGGTCGTCAATATGACAATCGGCTCCGGCTTGATATAGCAAAACTTTAATGGTCGGAAATTCTGACTGTAAAAGGTGTGGAAGATTTTTGAGCCATTCATCGGCGTTGCTCTCATCAACATTGCTGTAACCAAGGCTCCAATGAGAAATGTAATCCAGCGAAAGTCTTTCGATGATCGACTTGGTTCCGTTTCCGGCGTGTTCGTCACAATCCAAAATGCCAACACTTGTGGCCCCGTCTAATTTTAAGACCTGTGACGCAATGATAAGACCCTCGAAAGTACAAAATGCCCCGCCACTATCATAATGTGCGTGGTGAAACCCGGAAACCAAAGCTGCCGCCGGGGAGCCGGTCCTAAAAGCAAATAGGGCAGCGTCCTTCATAGCCCCCGTCGTATATGGTAAAGACCGGGCCACACTTTCAAGACGATTGCCAAAGCCATTGGGGATTTTAAGGTTCAGAACGCCGTTGACGTATTCGGGTGAGTGGGCCAAAGCCATTTGTTCGCGGGTACAGGGCTTGGGATCCTCAATATCAAGCGGTATCCCTAATGTTTGCCATGACGCCAACACCTGCGCCGGTTTGCCAGCACTGGGGCTTCCAGAGTCAATGTTGTCGGTGACATTTTGTTTATCGGAGTAAAAGACCTTTAACGATTTCATATTACCGACCCCTTTTTGATTGAGAGGTTTTAGTTCCCCTTTCTGAAAAAATGGGACTCGAAATCACTGAGCTTTTTCTTTCTTGTGGACCGAATAGTTCTCAGTTCCCTTGGAAGCGGAACTATAAATAGTAAAGTCGTTTAGATCGTTTTTGAGGACGTGGGCGTACAAAGAGGTTGTTGCGATGTTGCTGTGACCTGCGTTGTCGCGCACAGTGGCTAAATCAACCCCTCCGGCAATGAGATGGCTCACATACGAGTGACGACAGGAATGGCACGATAACTTGGAATTAAAACCACATTGTCTAAACCAGAATTTCACACGCATCCTTACGCCGCGAGTGGTGTAGGGCTTACGCCTCTCAGATATAAAGAAAAATGAGTCGGCGTCCGTGGGTTCTTTGAGAATCTTCGATTTTATTTTGACAAAATCTCTGAGCGTTCTCTGAGTATCTTTTGACAATAGCACGTTGCGGGTTTTACCCCCCTTTGCCGCGTCTAACAATTAGAGAATTGCTGTGGAAATCCCCAACCTTTAGGGCGGTAAGTTCGCTCACCCTCAACCCACTTTCGAGTAGCGTCCTCAAAATAAAATAGTCTCTTATGTGAACAACATTTTTTCTTCGTTGGAGCGCGAGGTCTTTTGCATCGGTCGGTGCTGTGTAAAGGCGGCGAATTTCCTCCAACGACAAAAATAAATCCTTTGTAATGACCCAAAATTTTTGACTCATGGTATCCCCCTATTCAGAACTGATAAGATCGAGCAATCGGTCCAGATATTCCCGTTCCCTCACCAAACTTGCCGTGGAATTTCTCAACGCTTCGGCTGCCGCTGATTCCCCAACTTTCTCAAGTTCCCTTGCCGCAAAGTCAACGGAGGCCGTGGCGGAACCTATGCTCGTCTGTGCCTGATAGATATGACGTGTGGCTTCTTTGCTTGCCAGTCGTGATGCAATCATGTGTTGTGTAAATTCGTCTAAAGACTTTTGGATTTCAGGGTTCTTAATTTGACGAGTCAAACGGACCTCGTTTCCATTCTTTGTTCAGTGTCGGCGGAATCTGCGCCACTCCTCCTATTATACCTCCAATAAACGCTGGCATCTATATGTGGTTAAAATAAATGCCATCATGCGGTGACAGTGAAGTAAGAAGTCGAGGTTTTTTTTGCACCAAAACCAATAAGGTTTGCCACGTCCTCACCGCCGAAGTATTCTTGGCCAAAATAAGGGCCGGAACGGAATGGGGTTATGGGTAGCAAAGAAGTCAGTCTCAATTTTATCAAATGGCAATACATTCGCTTGGACAAAGACTATCGAGCTTTATATCGACGCTATGACAAATTCTGTAAAAAGCGCCGAGTGCTAATCTCTAAAAAATACAAGACGTTTCAGTACGAGACTGATGATGGATTAAAGTTCAACGAGAGTTTTATCCCTAATGAGCTTGCTGATGAACACCATGATCTTTTTGAGGTGTTGCGACAGCGATGGGATTTGCGATCATTTGTGGACTATGACATTCCAAACCCTGACGGCGTTGCCTTTATGAAATTTACCCCGATCAAGTTGGTCCGAAAAATGGATGACTTAAAAAGTCCGGCACGGCAGTTCATTGCTGATCTCTCATTTACGCAGAGCGAGTTAAATAATGCCTTCAATGAATTTTGCAAAGCAGAGCGAGATCACCAAAGGGAATACATTCAGCACCATAAAAAAATGATGAAGTTGAAACGGGAAGATTGGGACATAAGTGGCGACACCTTCAAAAAGTGGCCGGGGAGGAAGCGATGCGAAGAACTCGCTAAGATGCAATGACCTATGAAATAAAGACTTTTGAAAAACCTAAAATGGGTTGGGCAGAAATTGCTAAAGAAGTAGCCCGAATATTCGGTGTTAAAAATGCCCATGATGAGATCAGTCCTCGACTTGTGACAGACTGGTATAACCTGTTTAAAAAGCGACTCAAATCCCAAGAATACATGAAATTTAAGTGACGATATTAGACCCTCCCCCTTAACCCGTTACCGCCAAAATAAAACATTCGGTTATCTTTGCTCCTTCACTTGAAAGGAGCGGTATGGAACCGGAACTCATAAAACTTCTCGAAACAATCAAGCAGACCCGTAAATCGATTTTAGATTTAATGGATGCTGCGTACTCGTCAACACCTCAATGGAGGATGATACGAAGTCGAATCTTGTCGGCACTTGGTCGCAATGGCTTAGAGGGTGAAATAGGGCAATTGTTAAGAATGGAACGGCAGGGGGCGGGTGATGATCGAGCAGAACGTAATTGAAAAAATCGTTGAAAAATATGGAGGCACTCAGTCAGGTGAAACCTGTATGGTGTGTTGCCCCTGTCACGACGATAACGACCCGTCACTCTCAGTTCGGGTTGGGGATAATGGTAGATTGCGCCTCAAATGTTTTGCGGGATGTGATCGAGATAAGATAGAGGATATTTTTAAGTCGGAAGGTTTTTGGCCTCATGGATATGCGACCGCCGACGATGATGACCTTGACTTTGAGGTTGACCAACACAGAGAGATTTGGACGAACTCTGTCCCTTTTACTGACCCCAAGGCCAACCCGCTTCGCCTATATTTAAAAAATCGTGGCTTAAAGTCCATTGTACCTGAAAGTGTCATTCGTCTGCATCCCTCACTTGGATATTACGAGGGCAAATCATACGCCTGTGACTTTCCAACTATGATTGCCAAGGTTACTGACGTGGACGGTCAGTGCATCGGGATACATCGTACCTATCTTACGGACAAGGGAACAAAATGTGATGAAAAAGTTCCAAAGAAGTCCATGGGGTCCATCAAAACAGGTGCAATAAGAATTGGTGTAGCCACAGAAACCGTGGCTCTGACTGAAGGGATTGAAACAGCATTTGCTGTAACTGAAGCGACGGGCTTGCCTGTCTATTCTGCGATCAGTGCTTCGGGCTTGGAATCCGTTGAGCTTGCGCCAGACATTCAGACAGTCCACATATTTGCAGACAAAGACCGCTCAGGCACAGGTCAAAACGCCGCCGACAAAGCTGCCCAACGCTTTATCGTCGAGGGACGAACTGTTTTTATACACACGCCAACCGCGTCTATTCCCGAAGGTGCGAAGGGTATAGATTGGCTTGATGTTTTTAATTCAGAGGGCACGGACCCGTTTGCCAAGTCCCTCACTTCAGTCAAACCGGAAGTCGCCAAATCAACAACATCTCGTAAAAGCAAAGAAAAAAATGAGTGGCCGGAACCACTCTCAAAAGAAGCCTTTCATGGCATCGCTGGTGATTTTGTAAAAACGATTGAGCCTCACACGGAATCAGACTCTGCCGCACTTCTTGTCCAATTTTTAGCGGCCTTTGGCAATGTCGTAGGACGTAACTCTTATTACTTGGTTGAGGCTACAAAACATTACACCAAGTTATTTATTATGCTTGTTGGTATTTCATCGAAAGGTAGGAAGGGAACGTCGTGGGACCATATCCAATCACTCTTTGAAGGGTTGGAACTTTTTTGGGTCAAGAATCGAATTGGGTCCGGCCTTTCCAGTGGAGAAGGATTGATACATGAAGTCCGCGACCCAGTGGAGGTTGATAAAATCGAAAAAGGTAAAACAGTTACAAAGGTGATTGATAAGGGGGCTTCAGATAAAAGGTTCTTCGTTATTCAATCTGAATTTGGGTCAACTCTTCGTGTAATGAGTAGGGATGGAAACACCCTCTCGGCGATTCTTCGTGACGCTTGGGATAAAGGGAATCTGAGAACCCTAACAAGAACAAATCCCTTACAAGCGACTGGTTCACACATATCGGTCATCGGTCACATAACCAACGCCGAGCTTCACCGTTATCTTTCAGAAACCGAATCTGCCAATGGGTTCGCTAATAGATTTTTGTGGGTCTGCATACGCAGATCAAAGGAGTTGCCTGAAGGCGGTGACCTTAGCGCAATAGATTTAACGGCCATAAAAGGCTCTCTTTCAGGTGCGATTCGTTTTGCCAAGGCGGCGGAGCGAATTAAATTCAATGCGACTACCCGAAAGATGTGGCACAGAGTTTATGGAGCATTGTCCAAATCTCACGCTGGTTTGTTCGGAGCCATCACGGCAAGATCAGAGGCGCAGGTCATAAGGTTGGCTTGCATTTATGCCTTGCTCGATTGTTCCAATATCATTCTACCGGACCACCTTTTGGCGGCCCTTGCTGTTTGGGAGTATTGTGAGCGGTCATGTCGATATATCTTTGGAGAATCTACTGGTGACCCCGATGCCGATGCTCTTCTGAAAGCGTTGAGGGCTTCGAGGGTAGGAATGACAAGAACTGAGATCAGGGATTTCTTCTCGAAAAATAAGAGAGCCAGTGACATTGAAAGGCTTTTGGGTGTTTTGGATTCACAAGGACTTGCCATTAAACAAACTGAAATTGCTGACGGTGGGTTTAGAAAAATAGAGCGATGGTGTGCTGTATGACAACGACGTACACGACATTAACGATGTTTGTATCAGAGAGAAGGTCGTATTGGTCGTTAATGTCGTCAAAGGGGGGAATTTTATGGGGCAATACTTAAAGATAGCTTACGACGCGCTCAATGAGGGCCAAACTGGGGTTGACGATAGCAAAAACCCTACGGGGAATCATGCCGACCCTAATTTTAGTATCTTTGGGGCAATCTGCGATTGGCTTGTTGTCGAAAAAAATCAAGACCGTTCTCTGGGGATAAATGATTTTGTGAAAGAGATTAAAAGTAATATGGGAACGTCAACGCCTACCGACTGTGGTGACAGAAAAACAATTCTTAAAATGATATTGTTTTTTCGTGACGCACTTGAGGGTGACTTGTCGATAAAAATAAACACCGAGAAATCACGTCAGATAGTTATCAAGTCAAAGTTTGGACACAGTAAAAACCCTATAAAATGGGCCGTTGGTTCATCGAAAAGTCGGGAACACCAATGGCGCGAATATCAAGCGCAAAGTTCACAAACAAAAAATACAGAATCACGGCGCGAATACCTCAACTAAATGCCAAAGACGGAACGGTGAAGCCAACTCAATTTAGACGGAAAGGATGTTGCGATGAAGTTTGGATAACGATGGTTACAAGGCAGAATCGCCTTTACAGTGGACAACCCCACCTATAAATACATCGCATCAAAATGTTTTGGATGACCTCTTAGAGTTGATTGCCACAGTGTTGGTGGAGGAGGACATGGAGCGGATTGGAAGCGTGGACACCGGCAATGGAATCACAAAATCCAAAGATTAAAATAATCCAATTGAGTGACGATGATACTCACCTCTCTCGCATGGAGATGAGTGCGTGTATTTACGCCCGTCACTCATGCGAAGGTAATTCCCCGCTAAGTTGTGACGAACAGATTGAGAGAATAAAATATCGGATTCAATCTGGTCAACTGCGGTCGCGGCGGTTCCCGAACGCAAAGATCACCATAGATAACAGGTGGGTTCTCAAAGATGAGGCCAAGACGGGTCGCACGACGGGCCGTGATGGTTATGAGTTGGGAATTTCGGGCGTAAAGAGTAAAGCCTTCGATCTTTTTCTGACCGACGACATAAGCCGCCTGACCCGCGAACTCGGTGAGACACTGGACTTGTATGACGCTCTCGTTTTTCAAGACGTTGAGGGCATCTCTGTTTCTGATAACACAAGCACACTTGACCCCAATTCCCGCGATCTCTTTATTTTTAAGGGGTATGCCAATGAAGCCCAAAGCAAGGCTACGTCCCGCCACACGATGCGGGGCTTAGAGGTGCGCTGCCTCAAAGGTTTTTCGACAGGCCACAACCCCTACGGTTATTATTCTGTGGCGACTAAGACTTTGTTTATGAAAGGCCATGAGAAGCCCTCATGGTTTGAAATCAAGATTGATTATGAGAAGTCACAGATCGTGATTAGGATTTGGAAGGAATTTGCCGATGGCCTCGGTTGTCGGGCGATTGCCACACGACTCAACGGAGATCAAGTTCCGCCGCCGGGCAAAAACAAAAGGGCCGGAACACGCTGGTCAGAAAAAGCCGTGTGGAATATTTTGAACCAACCTAAATATCTTGGTGATTGGAGTTATCGACAGACCCAAGTGAAGAAAAATCCAGAGGGCAAACGCATGGAGCAAATGTCTCGGCCCAAAAAAGAGTGGCTCGTTCTTCAGAGAGATGACTTGCGAATAATTCCAACTGACATTGCAGATAAGGTCAAAACGAGAAAAGATCAAATGAGGCGAGAACGTGAAGAGGCTCTGACGACTGAGCAAAAAATCTTTAGCCGGACAAACAGACTTCCATCACACATATTTGTCGGAACTCTCAAATGTGCGATCTGTGATGGCAATATGTTCATCGCGTCGGGAAAAAATGGCGGCTACTTGGGATGCTTCAACAATAAACGTGAGACAGGGCATAACCGTTGCGAGAACAAGGCGATGGTCTTGATGGTGGACGTTGAGACTACGTTGATCGGGGTTTTAAAAGAGAAGTTGGGTGATCCCGCCACTTACGAGACAATCGCCAAAAAGTATAACGAGATCGTCGGTCGCAAGAAAGGGGCGGTTCCAAAGGAGTTGGATTTAGTGGAAGAGGAGTTGAGCCGCTGTGAGACAGCGATTGGGAATTTCACGGCGTTCATCGCTCAGGGCAATTTGTCGGATACCATCGCTCACGCTCTAAAATCTGAAGAGGCAAAGCGGAGTCACCTCAAGACCCGTCAGGGTTACTTGAAAGGTCAGCTTGAGGATAAGGTCTATATTACGCCGACCGTCATCAAGCGTCGGCTTGAATCGCTCAACGATATTTTGGCAAAGCACATGAGTGATGCAAACAGAATTATGAGAAGAGTATTTCCCGACAAGGTGACAATGCACCCGCCTTGCGAAGGGCGAAAAAATTATGCTCTATCAGGGGCAGTGAATCTGTATAGTCTGGTAAAGTTCGACTCAGTAGAAGTCAGCGTTCCCACAGTCCAACTCTCTGAACTCAATATGCTGAATTTTAACGCAGACGTAAAAAAGGGAACGTCGCTGCGTTCCCATTTAGTGACCGAGTGAAGAGGTTCGACTCAGTTGAATTTGGCGTCCCCTGGTGGATTTGTACCTGACCGAATCCGCTGAAGCTCATGGCGGGCCAAGCCTATGAAACTTCTTAAAAAAGGGGCTGAGTCCAATGTTAATCACAAGCCTAAAAATCATACCCGTCTGCACGATGAACGAACCAACATAGTTCGTACTCTTCTACCTGGGTGCTTTCAAGAGAATAGTTCTCAAGTTCCTAGTCGGCAGGATTTAATCGTCGCCGTCGAGTTTGGTGAAGCCATGTTGGAGTCAGCCATTCTCTTATCGGAACGACTGGTCAAACTTGAAAACACCCCTTCGACGCAACTGCTTCGGGAAAAGTTAAACGCCGCCCGAAGCAACTTTAAGGTGCTTCAGGCCCGAGCCTCGGCCTACCCAGGACAAAGGGTAAAATGAGGGAAAACGCTCAGATTGTCAATTTTGAAAATAACCCCCACTGCCACGCTGGCGGCGGGCTCTTTCCGCATGTGGCGGCCATCATTCGGTCTAAGGGAAGGAGACTTGAAATGAAACAGAACTTTGATGGCATCACCATCACGATACCAGGGTTTGAAAACTATAACGGGAGGAAGGATATTAAGAAATGCTCATGGCTTCGCCTGGAAAATGCGATTTCCACAAGCGAAGCCATGTTTGGTTTGGACGCGGCTGAGAGATACGTCTTTGTCGAAATTCTTTGTCGGGCCTCAGAGAAACAACAAAACAGGGTCAAAATCAACGTTGAATATTTGGCACAAAGAGCGTGTGCTACGGCGGTACAGGTGCGTTCGGCAATTTCAAAGCTCATAGCCAATGGCACTTTAGAGCTTTGCGATCAGACCCGACCGGATCTGATCGGATCTGTACGTGCTGAAGAGGTTATCCCTCCAGTACGTTCGGAGGTTGAGGGTTCACGTTCAGATTTGGCCCTTACGGACGGACGAGACGAACGGGACGAACCTGACGGGACGAACGAACGAGACGAAGTAAGTGCGGACACAAAAACTCCGACCGTGCTTGTCGAAGCTCTGAAACCGTTTGACCCCGATTCAAAACTTGAACTGACATTTCTTCAACGTAAAGTTCCACTTGAGACCCAGCAGGCGTTGCTTGACGCTTACCCCGATCCCAAGTGGGTCGCACAGCAGGTTTTTAAATCATTGTTCTGGGAAACGACGAATCCCCATAAGCGAAAGAAAAATTTCTCACGCTTCTTGGGCAATTGGCTTTCTCGTGGGTGGGATGAGCACACGTCAAAGCTCCCAAGTAATCCGGGACGTGGCCGAGCCAGTGGCTACCAACGCCCCGCCGGAGCCCATGAGCGCGACGACGACCTCGATGCGGTGATTGAGAAAATAAAAACAGATACTTATGCCGAAACTCAAAACCCGTCGGTGATTGGAGTGGTGAATGCAGCAGCACTCTAAGGTTTTTAAGCCCGTGTTGATTTCAAATGGCGAACAATTTGAAAAGCCAAGTGATAGGTGCCCTGAGTGTGGAGTGGTATTTAGTTACGAAAAAAATCCTGATTTTGCTTTTGAAGATTCCACAGCACTTCCACCAGCCGTTTTAGGCAGAATTGCATGGCGGCCGCTGCCCCATCCCGTTTGCGAGGAGAAGGTTGCAGAGAGGGGGCGCGCTGCAAACGAAATTCGTAAACGTCAGGATATGAACCTTATGCTAAAGCGCTCAGGGTTCCCCGGAAATATAATGGCAAAGCGGCTTGACTCTTTTCAAGTTGACTCCGACTGCGCTAGAGAAATTGAGCTTGTGAAAAAGTGGAGGCCCAGTGACCGATATGGGTTTTGGCTTCAGGGGCCTCCCGGTTCTGGAAAAAGTCATCTGATGGCGTCCTTTGTTCACCGCTATGTTGAGTCTGTTGAGCGTGTGCCTCTGATGGTGTGGTGGTCGGTGCCATTTTTATTTGACCAGATGACAAAAGATTTTGGCCGTGATGACCGCTCAGAGCCCACTTTCAACGAAACCCTTCACGCCGATGTTTTGTTTTTGGATGACCTGGGTACTCAGCAGGGAAAACCGTGGGAGACAGAAAGGCTTTTTCAAATTATTGACAGACGCCTTAATTGGGAATTACCAACTTTTGTGACGACAAATCTTGCCTCGGGCGAGGTGAAGTCCCTTTTGCACGAGCGGTTAGCCTCCCGGCTTTTGGGTTTATGTGTACCGATCACTTTGAAAGCGAGGGATCGGCGGCGGGATGTTCTGGCCGACCGACTTAGGGAGTTGCAGCGTCGTCAATGAGGTTCATTCATTTGGATTATTTTCACTCTCACGACGAGCTCGCTCCCAAGTACGTTGGATGGCTGAATCAATTTCGGCGGCATCCCAATTACTCGGAAAGCGAAAATAGTGTTGCCCAACGGGAGGGACTTCGTTTTCAAGGTGAAGGAGAAAGGTAAAAATTTTGTTTACGATTTCTTTATTGAGTTTTTTCATTTCTTCGTCACTGATTCGGGAGAGGTTGTTCCACGGAATTTCGCCGAAGGGACTTACAACTTTGACATCGGAGAAATCGCCGGTTTTGGAGTCTGGAGTTGTGCCTGAATGGAGGTTTTCAAGAAATGTGTTTCTGACGCAATTTAGAGCAATAAGTTTTGCGAGTCTTTCAGCGCCTATTCTTAGCTTTTTTGAAGGGCGTGGGACTTTGGTAGATTTGTGTTTCATAGATAAATTTCCTCTTGTTGCGACAAAAAATAGCACGATTTTGTAGCAAAGGGTATATGGAGGCCTTGGGCGCCTGGAGTTGGTAAAAGTGGTTGTTTCTAGTTTTGATATAACTATAAGTATTTGTTTTTATTGTTATTTTATATGAATTGTTGCAATATAGGTTAAAATGCGGTAATATTGGTATTGAAAGTTGGAAAAATTAAGTATATTTTTCCATTAAATGCCGATAAGTTAAGGAGAACAGAAGTATGCAACGACATCAACACCCCCACTCAAGGAGGTTTTCAATGGAAGCTAAAAAATTAAGGGTTTCCCCAATTGCCCGAATTTTTGATGAGCTGGAATCGACCGCCGCGATCAGTGAGCGCGACCTTGTTTCCTATTTGGATGTGGGCGATAAAACTCTTCGTAATTGGAGAACGGCTAAAATCTCAGAAGCCAGTTCAACGAAATTTTTGCGCCTGAGAAGGCTCAAAGAGGTTGTCGATTTAGCGATGCAAAATGCTCTTTCAAAATCCATGATTCGGCAGCTTTTGGTGGCCCCGCTTGATCTTAACGATCAATCGCAAAAATCCATTGTGGACCTCATTCGGACCGAACCTGAAACAGAATTTTTCAATCAGATTGCTCACCTGCTTGTCGAAAACTTCAAGATTCGCCATAGCACAATGGGGCACTTTGTTTTGAACAACGAAGATTTTGATCGTTTGGCAGTGGATCTTCAAAATGACCAACCTTCGGAAGCTGTACGGAGAGCACGGGAACGTCTTTCTCAGCTAAGGAAAGTGGAAGCTAAGTGAGTTGGAAAACAGTCAAGTACGACGGGCAAGTTAATTTTTCTGCATTCACTTGTGATCAGCCAGTCTTGAACGATTATCTTCACCAGAAAGCCGTGAAGGAACATGAGAGCGATATTTGTAAGCTTTATTTCCTGGTTAACGATCAAAACGAAGTCGGCGGCTATTATGTTGTTAGCAATAGCTCCATTCGACGCCAAGACCTTCCCACGGCGAAGGCAAGAAGAAATCTGCCAGGTTATCCCCTAGGCTCCGTTCATATTGGAAGGCTCGCTAGACATAAAGATATGGTCGGACAAAAACTTGGCGATTGGCTGATTCATAGTGCGTTTGAAGTAGCCGCAAAAAGTTCTGATATTACCGCCGCTCATGTCCTCACCGTTGATGCAAAAGACCTTCGAGCTGAAACTTATTATGCAAAGCATGGCTTCGAGAATCTAATTGCTGATCCCGCCAAGACGACTGAATACCCGAAAGCTCTGTATATGAAAATGAAAGACGTTCGATTTATTTTGAGTGGAATACAAACCAATGTGGGAAGTTGAAAACTGCAAGACTTGTAACTCTGAGATGATCCCGGACCCGTCGCCTGATCGTATTGCAAAACGTCTTTTGTGCATTGAGTGTGACTTTAAACCAGAGTCCATAAAAAAAGAGTTTGAGGTTTTAAGTAAGATGGACTATGGACTGAAAGATTTCCCCAAACTTGAGATGCCTCAAATAAAATCAAAACCCCTTCTAACAGAACCACTGAGCGAAATGAATGATTATCTTCGCAACGTGCTTGCTCTTGTCGGTGGAGACGAAACTGCAATTCGAGACCATCTTTTTGGAAACAGTATGAATTTTTCAATGCTCCTTTTGATGGCCCGTCACCGCTACATTTATAAATACGCCTGGGCCATCCCTAGTCAAAAAGCTCTAAAGGCGATTGCGAAATACTCCCCCATTGTAGAGGTGGGTGCGGGAAGTGGATACTGGGCGTATCTTTTGAGTAAGCTTGGGGTCGACATTTTAGCTTTCGATTCGTCACCGCAGAATCACTACTCGAAAACAGGTTTAAAATTTCATCGTCGGTGGTTTGACGTGTGCGAAGGCAATGAAAGTGTGGTCAAAGATCACCAAGACCGAGCCCTGTTTTTATGTTGGCCCCCCTATAATGAAGACATGGCCTTTAAATGCTTAAAGGAATACAAGGGTAAAACTGTTCTCTATGTTGGCGAGGGTGAAGGCGGTTGCAACGCCTCTGATAGTTTTTTTAGTCATATAGAAAAAAACTTTACTGAAGAGGACTGCGTTGAACTGCCTGTTTGGTACGGAATCCATGACAGGCTTTTCATTTTTAGACGAAATTCGTAAACGCTAGAGATTGTCCTTATACCTTTTGAGGACGGTAAATTTAGGAGCGAGATGCTAACATACCCTAAATGAAGCGTTTTGACAAAATTCGAGGCCCGAAACCCTTTGATAAAATCCTGGGCCCGAAGCCGTCGGCGACGGATCAAATCGTCGTTCTTCCTAACCCTAATCGAGTTTGGGGAGGATTTTTTATTCTCGAACCCAGTCAGCGCGAATTGTCTTGGCTTTGCCATCAATCGGCCATCCTTGCATTTATTGAAATAGGACAAGTTGTTATGAGGTCCGAAACGGGCTCCATGGTTCTTTCAACAGGAACCCTTATTTTTGTTCCGCCCAACTACCCTTATCTAGAACAAAGAATGGGCACCCGAACCAGTGGTTGGTACATCAGTCTTCCTAAAATAATATGCAGTCGTTTGCCAGCAATTCTTGTTATTCTAAAAACTTCCGATTTACTTTTGGCTATCGGTGCGCGAATCGCCTCACTGAATCCCGATGCCCCAATGTCTTCAATGTTAAAAAATTTAATTAAAGTTCTCTTGGATGAAATTCGACGTGCCGAGATAGCGTCGCAGTTAACCATTCCCATTCCTCATACAGATTCACTGAGACGGGTCGCAGAGCAAGTTATGAAAAATCCGTCAGATATGCAGAGTATCAATGTATGGGCGAAGATCGCTGGCATGTCCCGAAGGTCGTTCACAAGATCGTTTCTTGATGAAACAGGTTTTTCGTTTGGGACTTGGCGACGTAGGGTAAAATTCGCAGATGCCATTAAAGAATTTAAAGGAGGAAAGTCGGTTGCGGATATTTCTTTTTCTCTCGGCTATCAGAATCCAAGTACCTTTATAGCGGTCTTTAAAAAGCAGTTCGGAATGAGTCCGTCTAAATTTTTAAGTGAGAATATGAGGTCTCCGGCAAAGAAAAAGGGTCGTTAATGATATAAAATTTGTTTAGTTGGCCCGTTCTCGTAATTCTTTTGCCCAATCTCGTTATCGCTTATGGATTTTATAGAATAAAATGCGTTCCCTATAAGCGGCAGTCGTCTATCCAAATCAAGTGTTGAAAAATAAACGGCGATTTTAATATGTTTGATTGCTTACCTTGTGAGCACGGGAGGAATGTTCCACCCAGTTTATGAGGGCCTTTAGTGAGCGGTCACCGAACGTCTCGATTTTTTTGCCGTAGATCACGATCAAAGTTAAGAAACCAATTCGTCTCCTATGACGGCCATCGGTTTGCTTCAAAGCTAGAGGCAGCAGTTTATTTGCACCTAAAGAATCGTGCGCTTCACGGAGAAATTGAACTTCTCAAAACTCAAGTCAGAGTTAAACTTACGGAAGCTAATATTGTCTATATTCCCGATTTCATGTGTCGGGATTTGAAAACAAACGAAATATTTTTTGTTGAAGCTAAAGGTTTTCAAACTCCTGATTGGAAAATTAAGAAAAAACTTTGGGCGCATTATGGCCCAGCTCCTCTTGAAATTTGGCATGGGAATTACATGCGACCCACCCTTTCAGAAACGCTTCGACCTACTTCCCGGTCAGAAGAAAATAGTAAACAAAATTTATTTAGACAGAAGGCTGAGACTCCCAGCAGGGACACCTCTGTCTGCGCTCTAAAATGTTCACAATTCAGTGACGTTATTCCCGCAGGCAAAAAGGGGTAGAAGTGTCTGACTCAAAACAAAGAGCCAAAGAACGAAGGGCTGCGGTATTGTCCCGTTATCCGGGGCAACGAGTTCTCATCGGTGATTCAACCACCGTGAGAGTTGTCAAAATTGAAGGTCAGAGAGTATTTATTTTTGTTGAGACAACTGAAGATTGTGAAATTGGTCGCCCATCAAAGGATGAGGACCTTGCAGACCGTGACCATGGTAAGGACACGTCAAAGGCGAAATCTATGAGGAAGTAATTTGAAAAATTGCGTTCACGGGAACGGACTCCCGTGAAGCTCTAATTGGAAGCACCACATGACAAGAAAAAGTAAAAATATTATAATCATATATCTCAAAGAAAGTTCCCCTTTATTTTTCTCTTTGCCTTGAGATTTTGCCAGTCAATGGGTGAGCGCGTAATGGCAAGTATTCGACACCTAAATAGTTCAAAAATGTGCTTAGAGTCTTTTGTCAGAAAAAATATTTTTTAATTATGTAAAATGATCGAACCGTTTTCCATTCAAGAATGTCTGGTTTCTACTTTTATTGTCTTTGACTGATTTGAATATTTTCCCAAACATATTTTGATCGAACTAGCGTCGAAAAATACACAGTGACGTTGAATATTCGTCTGGGGGATTCTCAACGTGTATGAATCATAACAGTTCAAACTTGAACACTGACGAAGAAATTACGATTTCGGTAAAGTTCCCGCTGAATCTTCCAGAGGTGCTTGAGCAGTTTCAAACCACTCTTCTAACAAAAGCGATGGAGAGAAGTAATGGAAACCGGACTCATGCTGCAAACGCGTTGGGGTTAAATAGAACAACCCTTATTTCAAAAGCAAAACGCCATGGGGTGATTACTGAACCCGATCACGAAGAGAGATAAGTCATGGCTAACATAAAAAAACCAAACTCCTCCCTTAGTGATCTTAAGCCCAACCTCAAAAATCCACGCCGAATAACAGATCAAAAACTTTTAATGCTCAAAAAAACTCTGGCCGAATTTGGAGATATTTCTGGAATCGTTTTTAACCGCAAGAGCCAGCAATTGGTGGGTGGGCATCAGCGATTAAAAGTTATTCCACCTGAATCAAAAATAACAATTCTCAAAGAATACGAAGCGCCCACCCGGACAGGCACCATTGCCGAAGGCTACATTGAAATTTCGGGTGAGCGCTTTTCGTACCGTGAAGTTGAGTGGGATGAGTCAAAAGAAAAAGCTGCCAACATTGCTGCAAATAAAGGTGCTGGAGATTGGGACTTCTCTCAACTTAGCGAGTGGATATTAGACCTTGATCACCAGAATTTTGATTTAGAACTAACGCTATTTGATGAGGACGAATTAGAGCGTCTGTTTGGTGGATGGGACACGGGTACTGAGGCCGTCGATAAGGCTGAAGAAAATCTTGACGGTATTACGGCGGTTATCAAAATAAAATGCCCCCAGGAAATTTTTGACGAAGTTTCTATTTATATAAAAGCAAAACTTTTAGAAACAAGTTTTCAGGGGGTGGAGATTGTCTAAAAGGCCTCCCCTTAATCTTTTAATGGCCTTTCCTTACGTGAAGCCTGAAGTCAGTCGCTTTTTCTTAGAAAGGCGCGATGAGATTCGGATCTTAATTGATTCCGGGGCTTTCACCGCATGGAAGGCCGGTAAAACAATTCAGGTCGATGATTATTGTCGATTTATCGAAAACCTCCCGATCGAACCCTGGCGGTACTTCACCCTTGATGTCGTGGGGGATCCCAAAGGAACACTTGAAAATTATCAGACCATGCTCAAGCGGGGTTTTAAGCCAGTGCCTATATTCACACGAGGGGAAG
This sequence comes from Deltaproteobacteria bacterium, assembly GCA_013287405.1. The sequence goes on along the minus strand of JABDDW010000007.1, from coordinate 7,450 downwards.
ATCCCTCTCTTTTGGATGAGTATTATAAGAGTTCCGACGTTGTAGGTATCGGCGGGCTTGTCGGCACTGATAAAAATAAAGGCTTTGTTAAGGGAATCATGCGTAAAGTGAACGGTCGAAAAGTTCATTGGCTTGGTTTTACTAACCTTGCTTTCTTAAAAGTTTACAAGCCTTATATGGCTGACTCCAGCACCTGGGAAATGGGCGCGAGATTTGCCTCATGCTCCCTTTATCTGGGGCGTGGTCTGCCCATTGTTCAAATAACCAAACATGCCCTTTCAAAACAATTACGAAATCCCCAAATCGTTAATGCCATTCATAGTTACGGGTTTAATCCCAATGATCTTTTAAAACCAGAAAATTGGAATGGCGGCCGCAGCATCACCCGACGGCTTGGAGCGCGCAGTATGCGAAAGCTCAGTGATGACGTTGGGGTAAATATTGGCACAAATCTTTTTTTAGCGGCGGCGACAAAATACGCCGCTGAACTTCTCTTGGAGGAACAAACATGAAAGCGCTCGTCGTTTTATCCGGTGGCATGGACTCAGCCACCGCACTTGCTCATGCGATAGCTCAAGGTTATGAAATTTGCGGCGGCGTCCATTTTCAGTATGGATCAAAACATAATGCCATGGAGCTTGTTGCAGCTCATGCCCTGGCTGACCATTTTAATATCCCGCTTCACGTCATTGAGCTTGGTTTTATAAACACACTTTTTAAAAGTGATTTGTTGAAATCAGGAGGCGAGGTGCCAGACGGCCACTATGAGGATCTTTCAATGAAAAGAACAGTGGTCCCCTTTAGAAACGGCATCATGCTTTCAATCGCTGCGGGCCTAGCTGAAAGTCTAGAGGCTGATTGTATAACTCTTGGCAATCATGCGGGCGACCATGCCATTTATCCCGACTGTCGGGCCGAATTTGTCCTTCCCATGACCGCGGCAGTCGAAGTGGGCACCTATAGGCGGATCAAGCTTCAAACGCCCTTTGTAAGTCTCTCTAAGGCCGATATTGCACGCATTGGACATAACCTCGGTGTTCCCTTTGATTTAACCTGGAGTTGCTACAAGGGTGGCAAAAAGCATTGTGGGAAGTGCGGGACTTGTGTCGAGCGTATTGAAGCCTTTCAAAAAAGTGGTGTTAAAGATCCCACCGTTTATGAGGTGGGCACATGAAAATCCAATCCACTAAATCTTTTTGGAATTACCCTTGCTCTCACCGTCAATGGCGACACCATGGCCCGTGCTCTCTCATTCATGGTTACTCCCGCAGTTTTCATTTTTTATTTGAGGCCGAGACCTTAGATAAGTGCGGCTTTGTCGTGGATTTCGGGGGACTCAGAAAATTTAAGTCAAAACTTGATATGTGGTTTGACCATTCATTTTTAGTCAATGTCGATGACCCATTACTTAACGACTTCATGGCCCTTGAAGAAAAAGGGGCCTGCAAACTTACCGTACTTCCTAATGTCAGTATGGAGGGGACGGCTGAGTTTTTGTGGACTGAAATGAACAAGTTTCTCAAAGAAGAAACTAAAGGCCGCGCTCATTGCGTTCAAGTCGAAGTCAAGGAGAACGATAAAAATAGTGCCATTTACAGGGGGACGTTTTGAAAACTTATCGAGTTAAATCAATATTTGGTCCTACCCTTCAGGGCGAAGGAAGTTTTTCTGGAACTTGCACACTATTTTTGAGGTTTGCGGGGTGCAACCGTTGGAGTGGTCTTGAGAAAGATCGCGCAAAATCATTTTGCAAATTCTGCGACACTGATTTTAGAGAGGGTGAAAGTTTAACTGCTGAAAAAATTGTCGAGCGGCTTGACGCTCTTGGTGGCCCTAAGCGAGTTGTCATCACTGGGGGCGAGCCAACTCTTCAACTTGATTTTGAACTTTTGTCCCGTCTTAAAGCAAGTGGGTATGAAACCCATTTAGAAACAAATGGCTCAAGACCTCTTGGTGGCTTAAGTGATTTTTTAGACAAGAGGTGGGTCTTGGTGGCGTGCAGACAGTTCCATAGTTTTAAATTCCTTCTTTCACAAGATGGAGATAACCGAGACCTTGGCAATGCCGCAGGAGGAGCAGCTTTGTTTTAAGCGCCTGAAACTGTCTTCGGACGACGGGATTTCTCAAAAGTTCTTCTTTTGATATGTTTTTAAAAAATCTTTCAAACTCTTCTATAATTTTTAACCTCTTCACTTTTTACTCCAATTCTGTGTTTGGACATTTCCTTCTTGATTGGAACAGAGTAATTTTTCGATTCTCTCGATATTTCTTATGAGGCTTTGATTTTTTAGAATCTCTTCTTCGGATAATGACCCGCAGAGGTTTCTAAAAATATTTTTAATTTCTAAAATTACTTTACTCATATCTCTCCTAAACGCTCTCAAGCTTCCGTGAGAGGTTGTAGTTTGATTTAGGGGCTGCTAAATCCTTTTGGCGACGGGGGTAACAACATAAAATTTTTATCGTCAGCATCAGCAGCACAAACCAAAGTTGAAGCAATTTTTAAAACTCCAAAAAATTTAAAAAATTCTATTCTTAAAACCTGACCGAAGTCGGTTCACTCACGCGGGAAAAGTGAGAGCTGCGCGTGATCTCTTTCTCTTGAGGCTCTGACCTTACGATCTATGCGCCGAGCTTCTGTTGCGGCGTCTTCTAGTTTTTTGGTAAAATCCAAAATTTTTTTACCTATGACGCGGCAGACTTTTTGTGATGCCCGAAATAGCTCTATAAGTGGCTCTGAAAAACTTCCCGGTTCAATGGGCGTAGGATTACCAGTCATTTCGTTCATGAAATTCTCCTCACGCCACAATGGCGTCTTGATTAGGTTCAGTTAAAAGTTTCTCTGTTTGCTTGAGGACGCGGAGTATGTGGTTAGTGAGGCGATTTGTTTTTGAAAAAAACTTATCGCAACGCCCTGACTCAACGCTTGCCTTGCAACTGCTCCAGTCACAGCTTCCACAGAGAATGTCATCGTCCACATGGAGGAGGTTTTGAGACGAACAGGCAAGACACTGGGTTACAATTTTGACGAGGGCTTTGGGTTTTTGGGGTCTCTGGCATTGGTATTGGGCGCAAGTTAATCGGAGTGACATCATTTTTGGTTCCCTTCTGCTTGCCAAATTTCGGCAAGTCAGTTGGGCCTAATGGCACGAAGTGTGCCGCAATGACATTTTTTGGCTTTTTTCGATTAACTCATTAAATCTTCTAGATAAAATGTCTTGTCTCTAGGACTTTTTGCTAAGTCGTTTTTGTTTATAGTTTAAAACTATGAACAATTTTGTTTAAAATATTAAACAAATTAATTCAAATATATTTCAAATTGTAAACTTTACGGATTGAATAATAAACGTGTTGGTTTTACTTTGTGTTCACAATTGATGGCGATATTCACCATTTTAAAACCAGCTTGCTTCACTTCTTAGAAATTATTGCGTACACCCCTGGCCACCCATTTTAGAAGGTTTAAAAGACTCATGAAAAAAGACAAAGAATTGAAGGAAGACCTTACTTACGACCAACACCCACCGGACAAAGAATATAATCCCACAGTCCTCATTGTTGATGACGAGGAGGCAAGTAGACTTCGAATGGTTGAAATCTGCTCGGTCACTAAAGATGCTAGAAATCTAAGAGTCCTATCCTGTGACAATGTTCTTGGTGCTCTAGAAATCGTTGCGACAGAGACCGTGGATGTTGTTCTTCTTGATAAAAATATGGGTCCAGATGAAACCGATTATAAACAGAATGGCATTGAGGCAATCCCACATTTTCTAAAAGTGAATAGAGACCTTCAAATACTTGTGGTCACTGGGAGTAAAAAAATCTCCGACGCTGTGTCATCCATCAAAAATGGCGCAAGTGATTTCATTACAAAAGAAATGCCAGACGAACTTATTGTGGCAAAAATCAATAGAGCTATGGAAGTGGCAAGACTTTCTCAAGAAAATACTCTTTTAACCCGTGGCGGTCAGAAGATTTCAAAAATCAACATTGCTGGTCACTCTAAAGTAATTAGGCATCTTAAGGTGCAAGCTCAAGCCGTAGCGGAAAGTAACCGCCCTGTTTTATTGCTTGGGCCAAGTGGAACTGGAAAAACCACTGTTGCAAAAATGATCCATGAGGCTAGAGCACAATTTTTAAAACAAGAGGGAAGGTCGTATCTTGAAATTAATTGTGGAGCTTTTTCGCCAACTCTTGTTGAGAGAGAGCTTTTTGGAAATGATATGGGTGCCTACACTGATGCAAAAGTGGCTAAGGCTGGATATTTTGAACTCGCAAATAACGGAACACTTTTTTTAGATGAGATTGCTGAACTCTCTCTTGATCTGCAAGTGAAACTTTTAAAGGTTCTTCAAAACGGAAGGTTTAATCGTTTGGGTAGTACCGTTGAGAGGCATTCAAACTTCAAACTCATTTGTGCCACCAATAGAAATATTGAGCAAATGGTGGCAGACGGAACTTTCAGAGAAGATCTCTTCATGCGTATTTCTGTTCTCATTATCAAAGTGCCGTCATTATCTGAAAGAAAAGAAGATATTCCAGACATTGTAAAGGCACTTTTACCTGCTGCTTGTGTCGAGAACTATGTTCAAGTTGATTTAAAAGATATTCCGACAGACTTCATTGAGTATCTTCAGAACCATGAGATTAAAGGGAATATTCGAGGTATTGAGCATTTATTAACAAGGCTTTTAATCCACGCGCCCCGAGATAAAAACAACAGGCCCGTTCTAAAAGACTGGGCCTCAATACCTGAATTAAATGTGCAAGGCGCGATGGCCTCATCTGGTAAAGAGGTGTTAAGTTTAGAGGATATTTTAAATTTACCATTTGATCTCATAAAACACGATTTTCCTGGTCTTAAAGAAATTTTGCAGCTCGTAGAAGAAAAACTTTTTATCGAGGCCCAGAAAAAATTTGGTTCTTCAAATAAGGACCTCTCAACAAAATTAAAAATTTCTAAGGCCAAAGTCAGTCTTTATTTCAAACACCTTAACGATCCAACTAAGAGGTTTAGAAAGAAAAAATATACCGTCATACCCTCTAAACCCTCAAAAGAGAAAGAGGTTGCCCTATGAGTAAGAGAGTGGAGCCCACCAAAGAGGTTAGAATTAAAAGCGAAGAAGTTTATGACCTTTATCATGAATTAGCTAATGGCGTAGGCGTGATTCGGACAGCATTTAACCGCATAGCAAGAGAAGGTTGTCTTGATTCACAATCCCTCACTATGTATGAGGGTGGGCTTAAGAAACTCGTCAGTTCAATTGAAAAAATAGAAACAAATTATTTAGAGAAAGGGTCATGAAGATGGGAGTTGGTAATCGGGTCTTTAACACAAAAGTCGTAGAAGAACTTTATAAAGTTACAAATGACGACCTAAGCCAGTGGACCAAGTTTTTTGAGCACCGCGCAAGAAGTGCTAATATATTTTTCTATTTCCATATTCGTCATCCAATCCCCTCAAGAGATAAAGCCGTTACCGTAGGAACCCAATGGCACAGGTTTTCAACATTTATGCCTCGATTTTTATGTCAGGCAGCGGCTCAAGTATCGGACAATGAAAAGCGCCACTATGTCATTCAGACGGCCTATGAAGAGCTAGGAATGAAACGTGCTGACGAAATTCATCCTGATATGTTTTGGGAAGCAGCCTCTACAGCAGGTGCCACTAAAAATGACTGTGGAAGCGTTTCTGATTCTGAAGGTATAGGCCGTCATCTTGAAGACCTTTGGAACACACTCATTGATGCTAAAGGCAATGACCCAAAGATTTTAGGTTTGCTTCTAGGTCTTGAAATTCCAGCCGTCGAAAATATTGAAACGATCTTTTCTTCTCTCGCGCATAACCAAGAGGTTGAGCAGAAGCTTCAAGAGGGAAAATTCTTTTCACTACATAGAAAAATCGAAATTGAGCATGTTAATTTGACTGTTTCAAACTTTTTAAGATTCTGTAAATCAGAAAATGAGCGACTAGAATTTATGGAAGGTTTTGACTACGCCGTCGTATTTTGGGTGAGGTTTTGGGAAACTGTTTCTGACATGCTTTGCTTCAAAGAAGAGAAGAGCTTGACAAGTGCATAGTAGTGACGAGTTTAAAAAACTTTTAGCATCGTCGTTTATATCTCAGGCTGGCAGTCACTTCCTGACCCTGGCTCTCTCGGCATTTATTTTGGTATCGTCGGGGTCTCTGGTTCAGTCAGGCCTTATATTTGTAGTGGCCTATCTACCGTCAATTCTTGTAAGCACTAGACTTGGGCATTGGGTTGATACAAAAATTTCACGTTGGCTACTTGCAAGAAACGAATTTGTGTCAATTACCTCTACTGTTCTTTGCGGCTTGATCGTAGCTTACAAGCTCCCACTGTCATTGCTTTGCACTGTCCTTGGGTTTCGATCTCTTTTAATGTTTATCAGCAGGGCCGCGTCGACAAAATGGCTCAAACTTATTACTCCTCCTGAGCTTCAAACCAGCCGAAATAAACTGCTCTACCTTAGTTTTTTTCTCTCTACAGCCCTTGCTGGGGTTCTTTTGGGTTTCGTATTGGCTAGAGCTTCAATTTGGAAGATTGTGATAATTGATGTCACAAGCTACGTTTTAAGTACCATTATCATTTTGACTCTTAAGGAACTACCAAAGCAGCAAACACCCCAGGCTTCAGGGCTTGTTCATCCACACCTCTTAGAGACACTATCCACGATCTTTAAAATGCCGCTGGTAAAACGGTCTTTTTTAATTGTCTGCTTTTCTCAAGCTCTCTTTCAGGGGGCTTACTCAGCCCTTGTTTCTTATTTACCTATTGAGCATTTCAAAACTGGGTTTCATGGAGTGGGACGCTTTCAAATTGCCGCGTCTATCGGGATTACTGGTGGATTTTTGATAAATTGGCTCTGGGCAAAATTCTTGGACGAAAAAGACCAAGGATTTCCTATAAGGGCTTTAGTGATATTTTCATTTGCACTTGCCAGTCTAATGACAGCAATTTCAACAGATAGTTTAATGTTAAGTCTGATTTCCTTCCTCGGCTTAAATTTTTTCTATGAGTGTGTGTGGCTCCATCATACTTCAGAATTTTTTCGAGCTAGTCCCAAGTCTTCAGCAGCTCGGTATCAGTTCACAATTTCTGCCTGTGCTGCTTTTCTCATGTCGTCTTACACCCTTGCGTATTCAGCCTCAATTGAATATTTGGGCTTAATTTCTGGAACCCTGGTTGTTTTAGGGGCTGGTATTTTCATGATCGGCATAATTTCAGTAGCCACCCGAAATGTGGGCATCCCCCAGGTTGAGGGATTAGTCAAATGAAGGGTACAGTCATTTTTCTTGAGCCAAAGGGAACAATTCTAGAGGTAATTCGTGTAGCGAAGGCTCAAGGATATTTTGTTGTAGCCCTTACCTCTGACAAAACTCTTTTAGAATTGGCCCCTGAACCTTACAAATCAGCCGTCGACTGTA
>JABDDW010000006.1 GCA_013287405.1 Deltaproteobacteria bacterium | reverse complement strand
TCCTGACCTCTGGCAAAAGAGACGACTTGTTCCGGCACTGTGGTTTCAAAGGTTCTGGGTTCATAGATCAGATATGAAATATCATCCACAGCTGGTTTAAGTACCGGTTTAAACAAGGGCATCCTCCGCTCCGCCGCGAGCAATTAAAATTTTACCCTCAGCTTCTAATTTTCGAGCCATATTAACAATTTCTTGTTGAGCCCCCTCAACGTCAGACAACTTAGAGGGTCCCATGCTCTGGAGATCTTCTTGAATGAGAGTCGCAGCCCTTGAAGACATATTTTTAAATATTTTATCTTTAATTTCGTCATTGGCTGTTTTAAGGGCAAGAAGAAGTTTGTCATTGGGAATTTCTTTAAGGAGGGCTTGAATACCTCTATTATCAATCTTAATAATGTCTTCGAACACAAACATAAGTTTTCGAATTTCTTCGGCGAGAATTGGATCTTTTTCTTCTAGGCGAGACATAATGGCCGTCTCGGTGTTCTTATCCATAACGTTTAACATTTCGGCCACAGGTTGAACGCCACCAAGTTGGGACTGTTCAACACTACCCATTGTGGCCAATTCCTGCCTTAAAACCTTATCGACTTCTTCGATAAGTTCAGGGGAAATATAATCCAGGTTGGCCATTCTCAAGACCGCCTCGGCCTGAAGACTTTCTGGCATTCTCTTTAAGACTTCACATTTCTTTTCAGGTTCCAAATGAGCCAAGATAACAGCGATATTCGAAAGTTGATTAACAATGTTCACTCACTAAAAAATTGGCCAGAGATTTGGCGTCTACAAGTTCAAGTGATTCTAAAGTGCGCCCTGCCGTTCCGGCAGTGAGATTTAAGTGCCCCAAAATCCCACGAGCTCTCTCTTCTCCAACAGCGGCCACAATCGTCTCTTTGGTAGCCACGTCTTTAGAAAAGATATATTCCTCAGCTTCACTGACTTTCTCATAATATTCTTCAAGAACGCGTTTAGTGACATCAATAGGGATCGTTCTCAAGCGATGCATATTGTTAATCAACTTTCGAATATCGCTGTCCTCAAGATGTTTAAAGAGCTCCGTCGCGGCGGCCTCACCCAGGTAATTCAGCAGTATGGCCGCCTTTTCCATTCCCTTTAACTCTTCAAAAGTAAGATCCGAGATCATGTTCCGCTCCCCTTTAGTCTAGTTCCAACTGTTTTAAATCCTTTCAACTTGCGGTCCGTCGTTCATCGATCCATTGGTTTAAAGCGTAAGCTGCTTTCTTACTGTCACCTTGAACAAGAGCCATGATGCGCTCCTTAAGAAGTTCACTCTCCGCTTTGTCCGGATCCAGACTTTCCTCAAGCATAGGAAGGGCCCCTCCCATTCCAGGCAAACTGTTATCCACAGTCTGTAAATCTTCGAGTTCTTCAATGGTTTTAGGCAACATCTGATCCACTGAATCCTGAAAGCTTTCAGTAATCCAGCGCATGAACGGCCGAATGACCAACATAAAAAACGCGCCAAATATAAGTCCTAAGATTCCCCATTTTATCAGGTACGAAATAAGCTTTCTTTTCTCCAGTGCGCTTAGCATCCGATCAGATTCTGAGAAATCTTCTTTCTGAAATTTAATGTTTTCGATTTTAAAGGTGTCTCCCCGTTTTTCATCAAATCCGATAGAATTCTTAACTATAGATTCAAACTGAACCAGTTCTTCAGGAGTGCGCGGAGTCCATTTTTCTATAGTTTTTCCATTTTCTACAGTCGACGTGGTCACTCCGTCTACAATGACGGCAACACTCAGTCGATCAATGCCTCCTGTGGGCTCCTTTATATTGCGTACCGTCTTGGTGTTATCGTAGTTGATCGTTTTTAACTCCTTATCTACATCTTGCTTGAATCCGTTGCCCCCGGCTTCATCGGCACCCGGGAGATTGGCTCGGGCTCCAGGAGCCCCGGTAGCCGTGGATCGATTTCCTCTTAATTTTTCCTCTTCAGTTTGAACGGAATGGGTCGCTTGTTTATCTGGATCAACAATTTCTTCCATGGACGAAATCTGCCTAAAGTTCACATCAGCATTAACACGGGCAATGACCTTTCCCGCTCCAACGGCTTTGGTTAAAATATCTTCTATTCTAGATTCAAATTCATGTTCACGATTTAGTTTGTACTCCATCATATCGTTAGTCGCCGCAGCCACCGGACCCACAACATTTTTACTTAAAACCTTACCAAAACCATCGACCACCGTAACTTTTTCGGGCTCCATTCCTTCGACAGCACTCGCCACAAGGTGGATGATGCCTCGAACTTGGTCGGTGCTCAGAGTTTTTCCATCTCTGACATCCAACACCACCGACGCCGACGGGGACTCGCCCTCTTCTAAAAATGTTTTCTTTGGTGGCAGAGCAAGAATGACCTTAGCATTTTTGACCACTTCAAGACTGTCTATGGTTCTCACCAGTTCACCTTGAAGAGCTCTCTGATAATTTATTCTTTGCACGTAGCTTGTCGTACCAAAACTATCCTTATCGAAGAGCTCAAAGCCAATTTGCCCTATTTTTTGAAACCCGGTCTCACTCATAAGCATCATCTGAGTGCTTCGTAAAAACTCCGGAGGAACACTAATTGTTTTTCCACCGTCTAGAAGTTGGTAGGGGATTTGCTTTTCTTGAAGCTTACCCACGATGAGTGGAACTTGATCCACTGGGATGTTTGTGAAGAGCGGGGTATAACTTCTCCCCGAGATCATCAGACCTACAATGACAAAAGTCGACGCCACAATAAAGCAGGCAGAGATAACGCTAACCCGTTTCATCGGCGTTAAGTTATTGTAGAAGTCTTTAACCTGATTTATAACCTTATCAAATAGCTTCTTCAATTGTTCTCTCCTTTATCAAACCTGCATCCTCATCATCTCTTGATAAGCTTCAATCATTTTATTTCGCACCTGCACCATCAGTCTGAGGGCAATATCAGCCTTCTCGGCGGCAAGCATTGTTTCATGAATATTTTGACTTTTTCCGGTGGCCAATTCCTGCATTTTGAGGTCCGATTCTCTTTGCGCTGTATTGACAGAGTCCACAGCGTCTTTTAAAGTAGCCGCAAAAGATTTTTCGCTGTTATTACCAGTCGAAATACTGGGGCCAATATCTGGTGAAACCTTATTTATTTCTTTGGTCGTCTGGCCGGTGTTTAAAACCGCTTGCGCTGTGCTAATCGTTAAGCCGTCCATGGCTTAGCTCCTTTTTAAAAAAAGTTTATCGACCAATCTCTATCGCACTCAAAGCCATATTTTTGGTGGTGTTCATTGCAGAAACATTAGCCTCGTAACTTCGAGAGGCTTGAAGCATGTCCACCATTTCTTGCATAACATTGATATCAGGATAAGCCACATACCCCTCGGCGTTGGCGTCCGGATGGTTGGGTTCATATTTCATAAGAGGACCCTTTCGGTCGGGTCGAATATCTGTAACCTGAACACGGTCAATGTCGTTATCAACCTTGCCAGCAAGAATCTCCCCAAAATCCCGTTGTTGAGGCATGGCCGACAAAATGACTTCTTTTCGACGATAAGCACCGCCTTCAGGTGTCCTCGTAGTATTTACGTTGGCTATATTACTGGATATGGCATTCATGCGCATACGCTGAGCCGTCATACCACTAGCACTCACTCTCATTCCCGTCAGAAAATCCATTACCTACCCCCATCGCCAATGCCGTACTTAAGCATGGCCATCTTTTTATTGATTAGAGTCAGTGCAGCCTTGTACAGAATACTGTTCTCAGCCAAAGTCGACATCTCTTTGTCAAGATCTACGGTGTTGCGATCAGGATTGACATCAGCCTCTGGGTTATCTTCAACGGTAATTCTTTCTTTACCAATAGCGGAGGTACCCATAGCAAAATGATCGGGAGATGACGTCGATAGTTCATTCTTTCCGTCAAGATCCACGGCCCTGGCCAGAGCGTCTTCAAAGTCCACCTTCTTCGCTTTGTAGCCGGGAGTCTCAGCGTTAGCGATGTTACTGGAGGTCACATCGTTTCTCAGGAGTCGATAATTTAACGACGCCCCTAGAGATTGTGTAGTCTTATCAAATAAATCAGCCATGAATGTCCCCTCCCATAGCCCCATACTCATGTAATTTATTGCGCAAAGTCCGAATACTAATCCCAAGAATTTTTGCCGCTCGGGTTCGGTTTTGCTTTGTCTCTTCAAGAGTTTTAAAAATGAGTTGTTTCTCCATTTCAGCTATGGTGATGCCATGCACGGGGAATGCGCGGTCTCGCAGATTTAAAGGGTTGGACGGCACATCACCTTTTCTTTCATCAATGAAGATATCCTCAGCCGTAATTTCATTGGACTTTGAAAGAAGGACGGCCCTTTCGATAACGTTTTCAAGCTCTCGAACATTACCTGGCCATGACCACCTTTGGATCTTGTTAAGGGCCCTTTCACTTAAAGAGCTTGGCGTTCGTTGGTTCATTATCGCGGCCACTTGGGCGAAATTATTTGCCAGTATAACGATGTCATCGGGACGCTCTCGAAGTGGAGGTATGTGAAGGGGAATAACGTTGAGTCGGTAGTAGAGGTCTTCTCTGAATCTCTGCTCCAAAACCATCGCCTTCAAATCTCTATTTGTAGTGGCGATCACGCGAAGATTCACCTTAATTGGGCACCTTCCCCCGAGTCGATCTACTTCTTCTTCTTGCAAAACCCGGAGTAATTTGGCTTGAAGAGGAAGAGACATCTCAGATATTTCATCCAAAAGAATGGTGCTTCCCGACGCCACTTCAAATTTTCCGATTTTTTGCGCCACAGCCCCGGTGAAAGCTCCCCGTTCGTATCCAAAAAGTTCACTCTCTAAAAGTCCGTCGGGAAGGGCCGCACAATTTATGGCCACAAACCTATTTGCTGATCGGTTACTCTTCTGGTGGATGTATTTTGAGAGAAGCTCTTTACCCGTACCGCTCTCCCCCGAGATAAGAACGGTGGCCTTACTGGCGGCGACATTTGTGGCCGTGATCATGACACTATTGAGCACTGGGTCTACCGTTATAAGAGAACCATATTCATAAGCCTTCATTTGCCTCCTCCTCCTGCGGGAGATCTTTCTGGAGATCTCTGAAGATAACGGTCATATTTGGCGTCCCATTTGGCCTGAGACAGATTCTCGTTTGCCATTTTAGCCCAGACTTTTGCACTTTCATCGCCTTTAAGTCCGCTCCAAACGTCACTTGCGGACCGGAGATCTTTTTGATCAAAATATATTTTCCCTAACTTGTATTTCACCGCGGCCGACGAAGAATTCGCTCCGAACTGATCAAGATATTTTTTGTAATTCTCTATCGCCTGCTTTGTCTCTCCCAAGTGAGAAAGAATATCTCCGTTGAGCTCTAAAGAGCTTCGAAGTGTCTCGCCCTTTACTTTAGTATTAGAGTCCTCCGCAGCAGTGAGCACTTTGGTGACCCACGGCAGGGCCTTGGTATAATTTTCATTTCGAGCTTCAAGACGCCCTATTCTAAGCCATGCCTCCGCAAGGAGCTCTGACTTTCCCTTCCAGTGCTCGTTAAGGTCTTTTAGAGCAAACATAGCCAAGTCGGTACGCTCTTCTTTCTCGGCAAGGCTAGAGAGAATTAAGCTTCTCTCTACTTTCTCAGGCTCCGAAAGAACTTCCGGGTTTCTTATTTCCCCCAAATATTGAGCCGTTTTTTTAAGATTTTCGTCTTTGAGACTGGTGGCCGCAAGACGCAGGTAAATTTGATCTAACGTTGGATTTTGCTTCCAAGCTCTATCTTCTCTCGCATCATGGGGACTGATGTGTTTTAAAGCATTTAACGAATTAGTATAGGCTTGGGTCGCATCATCATTTAAGTTGAGACTCTCGTACGCTTGTCCTAAATGGAAATAAAGATCCGGTTGATCGAGATTCTTCAACCAAGAGTCTTTATAGGTCAAATAAGTTTCGACAGCTTTTAAGGCACTTCCTTCGTCGTAGAAATGAAGAGTTTCTTTCTTGATAGCTCGAACGATGAGGTCCTTAAAAAGGGGAAGATGGGGCGAAAAAACGTTAGTTTTATAGAATTTGGTGAGTGACTCCAAAGGTCCGGAATAATCACCTCGATTTAAATTGGCTTTGGCCAAAGTGAGTATGACAAAAGGTTCAAGGTCAGGGAGGTGATTGTATTTAGGCAGATCATCAGAGATCTCATTTTTAACGGCTTCGACTTCCTTCTCTTTCATCTGCGCGAAACGGACTGTGTTGACGTAGAGCTTTGCGATAAAGGCCCCAGGTGTTTCGTGATATCGATAGTAAGATTCGAGAAACGTACCCGTCACTTTTTCTGGCCGAACCCCTAACATTTGAAATATTTCTCCAATACGAGTCATCGCATACCCGCCAAAGCTATGGTTGGGGAACTTCTCTAAAAACTGTCGGTAGCTCTCTACAGAATTTTTGTAATCCCCCATCCAAAATTGTGACTCCGCCACGTTGAAATAAATATTGGGGGCTTCACTTGAGTGTTCTGGAATTTTACTTAGTGTTTCTTTGTATTCTTTAACGGCATTGAGATAATCTTTTTTATGAAAATAAACATCTCCCCTGCGAATCTGCGCGTCGATGGCAAAATTCCCAGCTTTTGGATCCGTCTGAATTTTTGTAAGCGCTTCTAACGCTGCATCGTGCTTACCTAACTGATTTAGGACATCGGCTTCAGCTAATTTCATCTCATAGATAAAAGGGCTATCGGCATACCTTTCAACGCCCACCTGAAATGTGGATAAGGCTCCGATGAAGCTTCCGGTGTCTAAATAGTTAGCTCCGATAAACATCAGAGTATGGAATCTCGATTCATCGGCTGGATATTTATCTAAAAGGTTTTTATAAAGTGCCATGGTCTTTTCAAAATCAGATTTATTGTGATCTTGTTGCCATAGGCGAAAATTGGTGTCAGCCTTTAAAAAGAGGAGAAGTTTTTCATATTTTGTTTTTGGAAAGCTCTCCTCGAAGAATTTAAATGTCCGCAGAACTACAGCGTACTTACCTTCATTATAGAGTTTTATGAGGAGTTTAACCTGCATATCTTCTTCAGAATTTCCGGGAGGAGCCTCATATTTCATAGCACCATCATTGACAATACTTTTCAAAAAGGGTCGATCCAAAACCAAGGGTGGAAAGTGAACGTAGATATTGTGTTCGCTCTCAATCATCCCAACTTCTTGACTTTCCGGCGTCCAGTCGCCTGGTAGGATTCTAAGGCGATTCATATCTTTGTCCCCGCCATCAAAGACGCCAAATTTTAGTTGTAGACGAGGATCAGGACTGGAAGAGTTGAGAAGGGGTTGCTCCCCCAGCTCAGGGTGTTCGACTGATGCGACCTTCCTAGAAACAAGATTTTTCTTGGGCAAGGGTTTTGGTCTTGCAGTGATTTTTTTTGGTTTTTTTTCTTCTTTGAAAATATCGAAAATAAGATTTGCGGGCTGGTCTGTCTGATAATCAAAAAGGTTCAGTGAGACACCTAAAGTAAATGTTACAAGGGCATCGCCATTTATGCCTTCGATCACACTTACATTTTTAACGCGTCCATCCTTTAGATCTTTGAGCTCAGAAACTTCATCGGGTTTAATTCCGTTAAATTGGACAATAACTTTATTGGGCTCACGACGAACATCGTAACGCCATTCATCATGCCCACTGAAAATGATATGTGTAGCATCTTTAAGAGATTTCGTTTCGACGGTCACATCTTCTTGTGCTAAAACTGAGCCACCGAAGAAGAACGTGACTTCTAAAAGCAAAACAGAAATAGAATTAACAATGACTTTAGTCCAATTCAAAATTTTCTCTCCGGGAATCCAACTCCTTCGGAATGATCAAATCCTCTACGTCCACGCTTTGGGTGCAGGAGGTAGCGCGCCTTTAGCGCTCTCAAGACCAAAAGACTGTCAAGAGTTTCGCGGTTATCAAGCACGACGTAATCTGGCCGTTTCAAAGCTGGTTTGCACATCCCCAAAAATTCCAAAAACTTACGCCACATTTAGACCCCTTAATAATTCGTCCTTAAAAAGCAAGACTTCCCTAATAATGGTCTTTCGCAAATCTGGTGCCACTGGGGACAAGCACTTTAGGGGTTCACCGCGGCTCGACTCGACCTCTGAAAGTTGGCACCGTGACAAAGGCATGACACCTTTTTTTGGCAGCAATTAAAACTTGGAAATTATTAAGAAAACCTCCAAAAAAACCGAATTTAAATCAACGGCAACACCCGGGGGAATGCAATCTTGAAAAGACCGAATATCTCTCAATGGTTCAAAATCGGTTTTGTTCCATGCGTATTGTTTGCGCTGACTGCATGCGCTCTTTTTGGTGGAGGAGATGATGAGCCCGTGAAAAATCTAAACATCCAAATCACCCCGCCGGGACGTCCCTATGAAGAAATTAAGGTCACCAGTGCCGATCACGTATGGCAAAGTTTAAAAACGGGAAACACCATCGCCTACAACTCGTCGTGTGTAGAGAAAAATAGAGAAGACCTTCGCTCCTTAGAAAAAGGAATTTTCAGTGAAGTTGAAAACGTGACAATTAAGTCTGAATCCAAGATTACGGTCGATGGGGCTCCCGCCGTAAGAACTTACGCCGAGGGGAAGACAGACAATGTGCCCATTTCAATTGATCTCGTGGTCATTGAAAAAAACAATTGTACCTATGATCTTGCCTACGTAGCACGCACTCTGACCTTCAGCACCGAACGAACCTTTTTTGACAAATTTATAGAAAGGTTTCATTCGCCATGATCCCTACCTTTCTTGAAGATTTCGGTGCGCAGGTCACGATATTTTTTAAATTTCTTGGAGGAGTTTATTTTCTTACTAAGGATTTCTGCTCAGAGATTAGAACAAAGCCCTTCTATCCTTTTTTAGTTATAGAACAAATGTATCAGATCGGCATTCGATCACTCTCCCTTGTTTGCGCTACGGCGCTCAGCACCGGCATGGTCATGGCCCTTCAATTTGGTTTTGGATTAGAAAGATTTGGTGGAAAATATTATGTTCCTAAGGTTGTTGCCCTAAGTCTAATCCGTGAGCTTGGCCCAGTTTTTACAAGCCTCATGCTCGCGGGACGTATTGGAGCCGGAATCACCGCTGAGATTGGCTCTATGAATGTCACTCAACAAATCGACGCTATCCGTGCCTTAGGAACGAGCCCGGTAAAGAAAATCGTCATTCCAAGAGTGCTTGCCTGCCTCTTAGTGCTCCCCATGTTGACGGTCATAGCAAATTTTATCGGTATTTTTGGCAGCCTAATTATTGGAGTCACCGAACTTGGCCTTGACCCTTATTTCTATTATCAAAAAGTGGTTTATGCCATAACGATCACTGACTTTATAGTGGGAGTTACAAAAACGCTTTTCTTTGCTTTCTTCATTAGCGTCGTGGGTTGTTATTACGGACTGAGGACAAAGGGAGGAACGCAAGGAGTAGGTATTGCCACCACAAAATCTGTGGTCACCTCGTCTATCCTCATCGTCATCAGCGATTTTTTTCTGACTAAACTTTTTTGGATGGTGGAAAAATGGCTGGCGTCATAGAGGTGAGAAATTTTGCAAAGCGATTTGGCCAAAAAGTGGTCCACCGAGATGTGAATTTAGAGGTAAAGGAAGGTCAGTGCGGCGGCCTTATTGGAGGTTCCGGCGCAGGAAAGAGCGTGATCCTTCGAAGCCTTATTGGCCTTGAAAAGCCCGATTCAGGTGAAGTCGTAGTTTTGGGGCAAAATCTGAACTCCCTCAAAGAGCGTGAACTTATAGCTCTAAGACAAGAGGTAGCCTACGTCTTTCAGGGTGGCGCCCTCTTTGATTCGATGACCGTAGCGGATAATCTAGCATATCCATTAAGAGAACACACAGCCTTAAGTCAACAAGACATCCAAAGAGCAGTCACGGCTACGCTCGAAGACTTTGGACTTCATGGGACAGAAAAAGTGATGCCGGCAGAGCTCAGCGGTGGAATGCAAAAAAGAGTCGGCCTCGCACGGGCCATAATCTTGGGGCCGAAGATCGTCTTGTTTGATGAGCCTACCGCTGGATTGGACCCCTATAACACAAAACAAATTCAACTGAAGATTCTAGATTTAAAAAAGCAGGGGGTGACGAGTATCCTAGTTACCCACGATATGCCCACAGCCTCTGCTGTTTGTGACCAAATGTTTTTACTCTTAGACGGAAAGATAGCTGCAGAAGGAACACCGACGCAGCTACTCAACAAGAAGGGTCTAATGAGTCAATTTATCAACGGAGAACGAGAGTAATGGAATCACCTAGGGGACTTGAGTACAGAGTTGGAATTTTTGTAGCGATTTCCATTTTTTTAACATTGGCTTTTATTATCGCCCTAGGCGGGGATAAAGCTATCTTCCATCGAACTTTCACTCTGAAAATCAAAGCCGATAACACGGGCGGATTGAGTCCTGGGAGCGTCGTCCAGCTAGCGGGCATTAATTGTGGAAACGTCTCTAATATCGGATTTGATCCGCAGTCCTCCCAGGTTGTTATCGAACTCAAGGTTGATAGAAAATTTTTAGGCCGAATTACAGAGGATGCATCCGCAACTCTTCAAACTCAAGGGGCCCTCGGGGACAAATTTATAATGATCAGGCCTGGAAGCGCTGAAAGCCGTCCTGCTAAAAACGGAGATTTTCTCCATCTTGACGAAGATTCCGATCTCTTTTCTACTTTGGGGAAGTCCGGAAATAAGGTCGAAAAAGCTTTCGATATCCTGGATAATGTCGATAAAATGACGGCAAGCCTCAATAAGAAAAATTTCGCTGGCAACCTCGCAGCAAGCAGCCTGACTCTTCAAGAAATATTGGCCTCCATAAAAACCAACGATGTGCGAAATAATAAGATCAAGAAATCTCTTGATCATATCGCTAGTATTCTGGAAAAGATTGATAATGGGCAAGGGACGTTAGGTGGACTGATCAATGATCCTACGGTCCATGAAGATTTAAAAGCCATATTAGGGGGAGCGAAACGGAGTACAATACTTAAGTATTTAATCCGTCGCGCTGTTAAGGGAAGTGAAGAGGAAGAACAAGAGAAATCCAATACCTCAAATAAGAAGTAGTTGGAACTGGGCACTTATATTTTTAGCGATCCTTCTGCCTCAGTTTCAAAACCCTCGTTTTGTCAAAAACCTTGAATCCACGGTTGAAATTGCTCCCCAAATCCACTCACCGGCGAATATCTTTGCCGTTCGACTTAAGGGCACCAAACCAAACTTATCGCTTTGTACGCAAGGGGCTTGTTACCGATTATCGACCCATTGGACTCTCGTTCCCGCGCCCATGAACTATATAGGTAATGTCGGACTGCTCTTCACGGAAGATTCTAAGTATTGGTCCTTTGGAGAATACGAGGTCAGCGGAATATTTTTTGACCGTAGTCAAAAAAATCTAACGCAATTGAGACTTCCTGCCCAAGTCATTAAAGAGGTTGCTCAGACCGATCCAGGTATCGAAGCGAAAAGAGCGCAGTATCGTGAGCTCTATAATCTTAACTCCAATAGACCGTGGTCGACTCACTGGCGAATGCCCATCGTGAGTGTGGTCACGTCAAATTTCGGATCACCTCGAATTCCTCCCAACGGCGCTCCTTATTCCCACACGGGCCTAGATCTACGAGCAGCCACGGGAACGGAAGTGAGAGCTTGTTCGGATGGGATTGTTTTAGATCGATCTTGGGACCCGATGTCTGGCAACTCCGTGACCTTAGATCATGGCCACGGACTGCTTTCTCGATATTTGCACCTTTCCGCTTTCAAAACTAATATAGGTGAGGAAGTCAAAGCCGGAGAACTCATTGGAATAAGTGGGACAACTGGGAGGTCCGAGGCGCCACATCTCCATTGGGAGATGCGCCTCTACGGTAAGCCTATCGATCCTCTTGCGACAATGCATTTGATGGAACATCTCGCCGATCTTGAGTAAAGCGTAATTCCTTAGCCCAACCCCTCCCAGCGTAGGTATTAATTTTCTTTAACAGTTCTTTTTTTGCAAAAACAAGTTGGTTCATCCAGCTGCTACTCATAACCCAGATATAGACAATTCCATTGGCGTATCCAACCGGGGAACAACGAGTTGCTAAAGTTGGGCCGACCACTGATTCCCAATCCAATTTAAGTCTGAAGCGTTTGAAATCCTGAGCCAGAGGCGAGTTACCTTTGTCGAGCATGCCCTGTAAAACATCCAGTGCTGATTTAGGGTGGCTTTTGATATTATCCTTCATTTGGATAACAATATTCTATGACGATAAAAAAGGAAATTCATATTGTAGGGGCGGGGCTAGCGGGCTCGGAATGCGCCCTTCAATTAGCTGATAGGGGCTATAGTGTCTTGTTGTATGAGATGCGGCCACTTCAAATGACACCGGCTCATAAAACTGGACGCTGTGCGGAGCTCGTCTGTTCAAATAGTCTGGGAAGCATGATCGAACCTACGGCCCCAGCTCAACTTAAGTGGGAAATGACAAAACTGGGTAGCTATGTCTTAAAGGCGGCCCACTTAGCTCAAGTTCCTGCAGGACAAGCCTTAAGCGTCGATCGAGAAGTATTCTCCAGTGAACTGACAAAATGGATAGATTCTCACCCCAATATAAAACGCATCTCCAAAGTGGTAAGTGATCTCGATGAGCTTCCAAGACCTGCTGTGATTTGCACAGGTCCCCTGACAGAAGAAACCTTAGCCCAGAGTCTACAATCTCATTTTAATGGGGACTTTCTTTACTTCTATGATGCTATTGCTCCAATTATCGATGCTGACTCTATTAATATGGAAATTTGTTTTAAAGCCAGTCGGTACGATAAGGGGGGTAGCGATTACATTAATTGCCCCCTGGATCGGGATCAATATTTTAAGCTTATCGAAGAGATCACAAAAGCCGAAGTCGTTAAACCCAAGGACTTTGAAAGTACCCCCTATTTTGAATCCTGTTTGCCCGTAGAAGTTATTGCCAGTAGAGGTCCAATGACCTTAGCTTTCGGACCGGCCAAACCCCGAGGTTTAAAGGATCCCAAAACGGGCCGAGAACCCTTTGCAGTTGTTCAACTACGACAAGAAAATAAGCACGCGACGGCATTTAATATAGTGGGATTTCAGACCAAAATGACTTATCCGGAACAAAAGAGAGTTTTCAGACTTATACCCGGTCTGGAAAATGCCGAGTTCTTAAAGCTCGGTAGCCTCCACCGAAATTTATTTATCAATAGCCCCAAACTCCTCACAAAAACTCTAAGTTCGAAAAAGGATCCCCTTCTATTTTTTGCCGGGCAAATCACCGGAGTAGAAGGGTATTTCGAATCCACATGCACGGGTATGCTTGTTTCTCATTTTATAGACGCTTTTTTTAAAGAAAGAACGCCTCCTTTGCCCCCTGAAGAATCCGCTCTGGGCGCGTTGCTAGCGGCCATTACTACCGAGAAGGCCAACTTTCAACCCACAAATATTAACTGGGGTCTGTTCCCGCCCTTACCTAAGACTAAGAAAATTGATAAGAAGGCTTCGTACGTCGCACGGGCCCAGCTGTCGTTTGATAACTTTTTGAGTTTAAGTGGGCCTCATACTTTATAAGTTGATCCGGCTTTAGACATTATCTAAGCTTTTAGTGTGCGAGTTAAGATAAAAGAACTCTGATTCTTATTTCGAAGATGTAGCTCGGATTTTATCAAGATAATTTTTTTCAAAACTTCTAAAAACTTCATAATTTTTCTGACTTCCAAGTAATCCTACAAATTGATTTTGGTAAAATTTCTCCAAAACCTCCATTTGTTGGGTCATAGCCACCTTATCCTCTGGGGTAGTTTTAGATTCAAGTTCGCTAAGTTTCTGCAGCATCTGGCCTTCAATCTCTATGAACCTCCCCGTTCGGGCATTATCTACAAACAACTGGTCTGGCAGATAGCGTGCGAGCTCGGCATTCCAAACTCTAGAATTACTGGGGTTCATTCTTATAGTAAGATAGTCTCTGTTATACAAAATATTGTGAGTATAAGAATCTCGGTAATCCGTTGTTAAATTAACGGGGGCGGGCCTCTGCGCCTGTACGGACGTCGGCTCTCGGTGAATTTTTGGGATCACATTCCGAAAAACGATTGAAACAGAAAGAATTAAAGAACAGAGACCAACTATGGCCAGCGGTTTTTTAAAACGCTTAGACTTTTGCCGAGGGCTATCCCCTTTCAAGACCCGCTCCACAACCCCATAAATAATTTGCGGGAGGTTTTCGAGATTTGGATTTTCTTTTAAAGCAGAACTTATTTGACTGTCGAGAAGTCCTGAAAGCTCTTTGACACGAGTCTTCTTAAACTCGTCCTCAAGAGCTTGCCCCTGCAAGGCCACGTCTTTTTGAAGTTTTTCCCTTAACGTTCGCTCTTCCAGTAGGAGAGCCTTTTTTAAATCACTCCTGCCTTCATCCAGTTTTTCTTTTAATTTATCGTGCTCACTCGTCAAATTTTCGATTTGCTCATGGAGATTTGCCCTTTTCTTTTCAAGTTCGCCTAAGGCTAACTGAGAGGTTAAGAGAACTTCAGCCAATTTCTTGTGTTCTTGTTCGAGAATATGGTCCTGTTTCTTCCGTTCGGTTTCTAATACTGCAGCGCTTATTCTTTCTCGCTCTTTTTGAGCTTTTCTTAAAATCTCGACGGCTTCAGCTTGGGCCTTCTTAATAACCTCTTCTCTTTTTCTCAAATCCTCTTCTTGAAATTCGACATGGGCCCTGTTCTTTATTTCAGCTGCTTCCGCTTGAGCTCGTTCCAGAATTTGATCAGACTCCGCCTCCGCGGACTTCTTGATTCGAAGGGCCATGGCTTTAGCGCCTTCCACATACTCTATATTTGCAGCCTTTGTGGCTTCAACAAGCGCATGAGAAAGGGCCTCGGGAGCTTCACCAGTTTTTTCAGCATTCTTAGGCTTCTCAAGTTGTATCGAGTTTTCCACTTTCTCTGGTTTTTCGGCTGTCACAGGCAATGGCGGTAACTCAATTGAAATTTCATTTTTTTTGGTTCCGTTTTTTATTTCGAAAGTAAGAACCTCAACTAAACCAAGCTGAACAAAATCACCTGGACTGTAGGGGATCGGAGTCTTTTGTTTTATTTTTTTTCCGTTGAGACAAGTTCCATTTGACGACCCTAAATCTTCGATCCATATCGTGTCTTCTTTTAGCAGCACGGAGAGGTGGGCTCTGCTTATCCCTGCCGTTAATATCTGAATGGCGCACTCTTCTCCACGTCCAATCACGAATGGAAAGGTATCGACTTGCTCCGATCTAATTTTTTCCCCATTCTTAATTTGAATGTGGCATGTCCTGCGTTGGGTTAAACTCATCAGTTCACTTCTCGGAAGAATTTGTGAACTTTATTAAGATTTCACTATAAATCCTTTGGTCGAGGATAAGACTAAAGATCAGTCAGTACCCTTTTCATTCTGAAATGCACCTGAATTCAAAGGGGTCCATTGACAGAATCCAGGATTCCATGAAAAATCAAAGCCATGATAACTCTTTTGATGTCCATACTCATATTGGCCCAAAATCCGCCTCAGGCATCAGATCCTGGCGCCCCTCCACCCCCAGAAGGTTGGAAGCTCGACGACACTTCCAAAAATGGCCCCTTGACCGTTCCGCTGGGGAAGCCCCAAAAGAAGAGTCCACGCCTTAAGAAGAAGATTGTTCCTTTGCCCGACTCCAAACCGGAAAACCGTGGCTAGCGCTTCCCCCTGAAAATCCAGCTAGATATTCAGCCCAGATTATGGTCTAAGTGGTCCCTATTTCCGATAATTGAGGGGGGGGTTAAAATGTCTCGGTTACCACTGATTTTTTCTTTAATTCTCTTAGTGATTTCATTTGACGCCTTCGCCGAGGACGATCCCTCAATTTTAAATTACTCCTTCCACAACCAAATTCAAGGGAGCATTCTTACTCTCAAGTCTTCGGGTATAGTGGTCATCACAGAACGAACGTGTTGTGTGCCAAATTCAGTCACCATGACGACAAAATTGTCTCCAGACTTAATGTTGAATTTCGCCAAACTTGTTACCCTGGCAAAGTTAGGTCAGCTTACAATCCAGGCCGGAATGCCTACTTCGCCAGCGAGCTTGTTTGGTGAGTTCATACTGAACGACGGGGGCGATCAGCCTATAGTCATCGAAAAGGTCGAGAGAAACCCGATCTTAGGTCAACCCGACAAAGTGACCATAAATACTTCCCCTGCGGCAAAGAGTATAAAAGAGTTAGTTGATGCCCTAGTAACTACAAAAATGCCAACCCTTTTCTTCTTTACCCTTCCCAAACAGATTCTTCAAAGCACTGCCCCAATATGGCAATACTAGCCCAAAGGCCAAGCCAATTACTCTTGCCTAATGGAGCGGGATATTAAAAATTCTACCGTAAACAGTTTAAAATTGGAGAATTTATGAAGTGTTTTACTGCCATAACTGTGTTTCTCACTAGCGTCATCACCATTGCCATGCCCAAGATCGGAGACCACTCTGTGCTGAGCGTAATAAAAAATGGTGTCAATATTGGTACTCTTGAATACGAACTCCTTCAGTTTGATATCACAAAAAATCAATACCTTGAGGTTGAAACCCAGAACTTTTACGGAAAGAAAACCGTCGATCAGTATTGGACGACGGGAATGAGCGATGCTCAGATTGCCTCCTACCTCACCCATTGCCCAGCAAATGGCGGTATCTTTCAGACGGTAACCGTCCCTGCTGGGACATTTCCTACTTGCGCAGTTCCGGTGACTCTACCGGACGCCACTGAAACAATGTGGCTAGGCCAAGTGGCAATGGGTGTGGTGAAAGTTGATATTCAACAAGGATCCAATCATCTCGTCGCAAATCTTGTAGATTTCGGGTTAGGACACGACCAAAAACGACTACGTTGAGAAACTTCTCTCGGGCACATCCAAATTTATAGGGGAGCTTAAACTATGTTAAACATTCTACGAAAATCCACCGCAGAGGCCGTGAGCACCTTTGTTCTTATTTTTATTGGGTGCGGAAGCATAATGGTCGCCGAAAGGTATGGAATCATCCCGTCATTGAGTATCCCGTGGATATTTGGGCTCACTGTCATTGCTATGATTTATGCACTGGGACCGGTCTCTGGTGCCCATATGAACCCGGCCGTCACCTTAGCCCTCGCCGTTACAAAGAGTTTTCCAAAAAAAGAAATTATCTTTTACTGGTTCGGTCAATCCGTTGGAGCCATTGTAGCCACCTTAATCCTGTATCTCGTTCTTCCTTCGGGAAAGGGCTACGGCGCCACTATTCCTGTTATCGCGCCCCTTTTTGCCGTGCTTTTAGAAGTAGGTCTCACATTTTTTCTGATGTACGTCATTTTAAAAGCGAAAGGTCCTTTAGCGGCTTTAGCTATTGGCCTGACAGTGACAATCTGTTGTTATATTGGAGGTCCCTTTACCGGAGCCTCTATGAATCCCGCGAGATCCCTGGGTCCTGCCCTTTTCCAAAATTCATTAAACTGCTTTTGGATTTACGTTGTGGGCCCATTGAGCGGAGCTGTGTTGGCCGCCTTAATTTTTTTAAAATTAGAAAAAAAATGAAATCCTTTCTTTTTATTCTTTTACTTTCCCCAGCTGTTTACGCCGAACAGGATTTAAAAACTAATAATATCCATATGGCGGCCGCACCCGCCTGGGTCACCGTGCAAAAAATCGATGCTATCGTTGATAAGATCCAACAACTTTTGGAGTGGGATATCAGGCGCATTGAAGTTCATTGGTACAAAAGCAGTGAAGATTTTGAAAAGGTTCATAGTTACGGCCCCACAGTCTTGGCGATTTCAAGAAAATCCGATAATACAGTTCATTTAGGGCCCAGGGTTAATTCCGATAACTTTCCAGGAGTTTTTGGTCATGAATTGGTCCATATTATCTCCTTTCAGAAGTATAAGGGCGCTATTCCCCTTTGGCTCGAAGAAGGTCTTGCCAATCATTTAAGTCAGCAGACAAAGGTGGATTACCACTGGCTGACCTCTCAACCACGCCCAGAAGATGTTCGAAATCTCACCCACCCTTTTGGAGGGACCGTTGATAATATCCGATATCACTATATGGCCTCCCAGGCCCTTATAGAAATGATTGCTGATAAATGCGATCTTTCAAATCTGGTACGCCTTAGCGTGGGACGAAAGCTGGAGGACAAGCTCAACACCTACTGCGAAATCAAAGACATTAATTTGGCATTCAAAGCTTGGCTTGAAAAACATAAATGACCTTTGGACGTGGGGATCGCATAGATTTTGTTAATACCTTTGAATAGTCTTTATCGAATTTTGGGTCAAAAGTTTGTCCCCGAGCCCCCCAGTCGGCACGGTGGTCAGGTACGCATGTCTATCAATTTTGATTTGAGTTCTAAAGATTTTTTAGCGCTCACGAGTTTCAAGATAACTGAAGACGTTTGTTGACGGGAGCCACGAGGCTTTGGGGTCCGATGGCGGCGGCATCAGGGGCCAAGGATGGCACCTCTCGGGGTCCCCTGGTAGCCACGAGGGCGTTCCGCGCCGGAGCGGCTCCAAGCCGAGATGGGGCCCGTCAGTTACTTGTGGGTAACAGTGGGCTTAGCCAAAGTACAAACACAAAATTAACTAGAAAAATTTGTAGAGGCTACATAGAGTTATATTTCAATGAAACCCAGGATCATCAGACTAAGACTTCTCCTCCTCATTCTTTTCTTATTTTATTGTGGTTGTACCACTTCGGCACCCGACCGCGAGAGGCCGAAGTGGATCGATGGCCCCACTCGAACTGTTGACAATGGGTATATCGTCTACATCGGGACAGGGGAAGAAATTGCTGATAGTCAGGCCCAACTTGCCGCCGAGGGATTAGCTATTCAGGATTTGGCTAATGAATGCTCGTTTATCCCCAAAGGGACGAGGGTAGAAGATCGATATAGTGAAAAATTAAACAACACCTACAAGGCTTACGCGAAGATAGCCATAGAAGTTTCTGCTTGTGATGAAGCCGCAAAAATAACGGATCCCAATGAAGTTAAGAGTATGGCCAGCCAACCCTTCACCGAAGAGTTGCAAAGGTTTGAAGATTCAATTCAAGGGCATAGTGACGAGGTGGTCGATGCAGATGTTCCGGAAAAGCAGCTTACTCGTCCCGAAGGGGCTCAATTTTCAAGTGAAGACCACTACTACATGGCAAGACAATATATTGTATACCAAAATCAGGCGGTTATTTTAGCGGCCCCTGGATATTACGCTCCCGGTACTCCAGCTTATGTCAACTACACCACTCATGTGCGGCCTGTGATCATGGGTGTTCAAAGCTACAGCGCCCAGAATCCCCAAGTAAGAAATAACCCACGGACGTGGTCCACGATGGCCTCTCAATTAAGAGTTACAAGGCCTCAATCTTTTAACCCAAACTCGCGGCCTTATGGTAATAGATCACTAAGACCACCGCAAAGCCCTTCGACGAACAGGGGTCATTGGGGACGTAGTCCTTCGCCCCGTCCTCGCCCTCCGACCGGAGGTCGCGGGTACGGTCGACGCCGTGGCAGAGGTTCTAATGGAGATGGAAACCCTTAAACTTTAACAAAGGAAATAAAATGAAACTCACTGGAAACACCATACTTATTACAGGCGGCGGCAGCGGCATTGGCGAAGAAATGGCTAGACAACTCTTGAAACGGAACAACACCGTCATAGTTACTGGCCGTTCCAAATCCAAGCTAGATCAGTTCAAAAAACAATTTCCCGAAGTCACAACCATAATCAGTGACGTGAGCCAAGTGACGCAGATCCAAGCTCTTTATGACAACGTGACCCAGGAGTTTCCCCATTTAAATATTCTTATTAATAATGCTGGAATAATGAAATCCATCAATTTTCACGATTCTAGTTTGGAAATTGAAACCTTGACCGACGAAATCGATATTAATCTAAAGGGACCCATCCGCATGGCGAAGGTATTTCTGCCGCACTTAAAAAAGAAGAACTCGGCGGCTATAATGAATGTGAGCTCAGGCCTGGCTTTCGTCCCACTTCCGGCTTCTCCAATTTATTCTGCGACAAAAGCTGCCCTGCATTCCTTCACAGAGTCTTTAAGGGTTCAGCTTTCTAAAACTCAAGTTAAAGTCTTCGAACTAGCTCCTCCAGCCACTCGAACAGAATTACTGAAAATGGATTCTGAGGATATGAAGCGTATTAAAATAATGAGTGTTGAGGACATGGTTAAAGACGCTTTAATTGGCATGGAAAACGATAAATATGAGATTCGACCCGGTCAAAGTAACCATTTGAAGATTTTGAGCCGAGTCGCTCCTCAATTTATTTTAAAGCAGATGAGCACTTCTATGGAACGGCTTCTCAAAGAAACTCACTAGTACTAACGGTTTACTTTTTTCAAGGGTGAATGGGTCCAATTGACCATAACGCGAGATACCGCTCGTAGAAACTCTTAGTCTCGTTTGGACAGAACGCTAGAAAGCCGTGGCACGGGCCATGCTTTCTTGAAAGGTCCACTCCCGGCCGGTCAACGGGTTGCTACCGTTGACTAAAACCCTTTGGGCGAACCGATCACCGGCAAGCACAGAGGGTACTTCCGGAGTGGTCAACTTAATTCCTTAACCATAAAATATTTGCAACCCGTTTTTGGATAAAAATTCTGAGTCCATTGAACTTGGTAACCGTGCTTTTCATAGAAAGGTCGTGCCTGAAAATTGAGAGTATCCAAAAGAACAAACTTACAGCCGCGATTTTTTGCCGACGCTTCCATTTGAGCCAGTATTCGTGAACCCAAACCATGAGCCCTCATTTCATCGCTGACCCAAAGTGTATCCAGGAGCATCCAGTTCCCAAATGTTCTGGCTGAAGACCCCGCTACGACTTCGCCCTTCTCCCCGGTCACTTTAACGGCCAACGGTTTGACCTCTTTAACGTCCCATCTAGCAAAATTGAATTCATTTAATTTTTTATCAATGAACTCAACAAGTTCTTTATCTAATACTTCTACAACCTCAATATTCATGGCCTCTCAATTCAACGCGATGAGATCATCACGATTTACTGGTTCAATAGAAAACGAACTGTTATTCCCTTGAGCAAGTCTTCTTAGCATAATATGGCCTGCAACAACACTCACGATAACGAAACCGGTTGCAGTTCCAATAACTATGCCCTCCACGGCTCCTGTCGGAGGATGCATTTTCGCACCAATTTCTCCGCCAATAACGGCGGACATTTTAATAAAGGTCGCCACTTGCGTTTTAACCAATTCCGTTTTTTTCAGAACCCTAGTTTTACGATCCCTAATCAACTCCAAATCAGGTATAGGCGAAGGACGATTAATATGGAGTAGTTCAAGGGCATAATCTAAGTCTTCTTCGTAGGCATCACTCTTGAAATAGAGTTGAACCTGCTGCAAGGTGAAGTTAGAGATTTTAATAATCTCATGGGTGCGATCTAATATCCAATGAGCCGCACCAAATCCTCGCATTTCAATTTTATCTTTAAATTCTGTCAGCATAAACATCTCCTTTTTTTACTTTATCAGGATTTTAAAAACAACAGAGTAAATTTGGCGTTAAAAATGATAAGAATGTCCCAGGATGTCCCAAAAGGATTTTTCTAACGCTGTTAAACCTGGCAAAAGCCTTGCAATCATTTCAGTGGGTCTTTTCACAAAAGGAGCAAGAAATGCAACAGAACAAAAGAATCGGGACACACGAAAATAAAAAACCATCAATTCGCCACTTCAGGACTCCAGGGCTTTTGAACTGGAAAACTGTGGTACCCGCAATGGCGGCGGTCATTGGAGTAGGTGGTTATTTTATGAAAACTCGTAATTCAAAAAGAGCTCTACAAAATGAGTCTTTTGAGGATTAACCCGAATTAAAGCCTAGCTGTGAATATCGGCTCCCGACGCCCAGGGAGCCCACGGTTTTTAAAGGCTGAAACTCAATTGTATAGAGCCTATATTAAACAAATATGCTCTATAACCAGTTATCACTTAAGTTTAGAGTGGTGTTTAAACAGAATCTAATTAATACTGTAACTATTACTTATTGAAGTCAAAGAGATAACCTCCTACATTCTTATTGGAATTAGGTCTTTTAAATTCATAGGATGAAGGATGCGGTGAAACTCATGTCAAAGAAGAACTTAAAAAACGAAAAGTACGTTGAACTCGCCAGATTTCTCAGAAGGAAGCGTGAAGGTCGTGGCTTAAGTCAGAATAACATCGCCGAAGCCCTCGGTTTCAGTTCCTCCCAGTTTGTTTCAAATTGGGAGCGCGCTATTTCATCACCACCCATGAATTCCCTTCCACTTTTAAGTCGCCTCCTAAGAATTAAAGAATACGAGATTGCTGGAATCTTAATGAGAATCACCAAGGCCGAAGTTAGAGAAAACTTCTACAAGTCCCCCAAACGTACTAAATAACGGCCAAAGGTATCATAGAGCGGAGTATTGCCCCCCTCCATCGAAAACTGCCGTGAATCGCGGTAAGAGGCCCGTCCACTTAGAAACTTGATCGGGACTTACTGCGTAAATTACGACCCCAGGAAAATTCACTGGCTGCTGGGCCATGGTAGGTAGACCCTAAAGGTAGATCAAAAACAACAAGATACATGCCCAGCCCTTTGATCCCCATGTAGACCTTTCTAGTCCACACCCTTCTTTACTTTGCGGTGCTCGGCCTCTTTGTATAACCTTTACAAATCCGGTCTACAGTTTTGGGAACTCTCTGTGTTAAGGTTTAAAAACTCGCATTTGCGGAAAGGACAACCCTATGGGTGGACGCGGTTCCCAGCGTCGGGAAAGAGCAATTCCGGTTAGCCCTGAAAGACGAAAAGAAACGGATAGAAGACAAATCGATTTGGACCCACAGGTTTCGGAGGGTTGCAATTCAGGCTATAGGGAACTAAAAATCTATCCCAACGGAAATTACAAATCCTACATCGCCGATATAGACAGCTCCCTACTCATCTTGGGAGTCGAAGTCCACCTAGCATCAGGACACCTCGTTGAATTTTACGAAAATGGTAATGTAATGTCCTGTGTTTTGGCCCGACCTGCCATCGTTTCAATTTTTGGGGTAAAGACAGGAATCAAAAATGAAACCCCATTACTTTTCTATGAAGATGGCCACGTCAAAAAATTCACCATAACAAATTGTGATCACAAGATATTTTTCAGAGAAAAAAAATGGAAATACCATGGTCGCGCTTTTGCCTTTGGCACGACAATTGAGATGTCTCAAACCGGAGATATTATAAGCCCTGCAAAATAGACTACCTGACTAGAACCCTTCGATTGAACTCTACCCCATTGTATGATGCCCAACTTTTCGTCATTTCTATTAATAATGATGAGGAAGAAATATATCGCCGATAAATCCTAGACGGGAGTCCTAAGGTTTATGGACGCGGAGGTCCGGTCGACTTTTAATCAATTCAAAAAAGCCAAAATCCAACGACACTTTCGGGCCTAACCACTGTATCCCTTCTGTATGATCTCGAACGTCGTCACCGGTCTCTTCATGAACCAGCACCGACATTGGCCCACGGTGAGCTTCAATCCATTTTACTGCAGAATTATGGGCGGGCTCGTCAAAATGCAATTCCACCATCCCCGTGGGATGAGGCCCGATGGGTTTTTCGTAAAGCTTAACAAATTTAAAGTAATCCTCAGTCCGGGCAAGACGAGCCAGGTGGTCGGCCTCCCTGAGATCATCGGCCTTAAAATAAGCATGGGCATGGAAGAGTTTCATTGCTGTTAGTTTACTTTAGTTCCGGCCTTAAGGGAAAAACAAATTCTGGGAACCTTTATAAGCTCATAATATCATGAAAACTAACCCATTCTTATAACATGACCATATTTCTCAAATTTACCATCTGAGCTGTCAGGACCCTTTTCGAGATAACGCCCTTCGGAACGAGGTAGGAGTAAATCCCTTTCAAAATCGGCAGTACCCCTTCGAACTCCAGTTAAAGGCTTCAGTGGGGGCAACTCAGCTATTTTATGTGAAATTATAGCTCCATCTTTTAGTGAATTAGAGACTGGAGAATTATAGTGAGGTAATTTTATTGAAAGATCCATTTCTGTAGAGGTTAACAGAGCAAGAGCTCCCACTAGCATTACCCCCGCCATTTTATATTTCATATTTAACCTCAGAGCATTTTTCACTTCGTAGGCTGGCTCAAAATGCTCCGTCTCGCCCTCCCAAAACCACTCGATCATTTTTCTACAAGCGTCCACATGGAAGGGCTTCTGCAAGAAAAAAAGGTGCTCAGATTCGTCAGATGTTATGCTTTGAATTTCCCTTGGATCAAGAGCCGAGGTGAGAATAAATGGAACATTAGAATACTTTTTTCGACACTCCCTCCAGAGATCAAAGCCCGTTTTTTTGCCTTCAAGAAAGTGATCGGCAATAATAAGGTCAAAGAATTTTCCGCTTCTTAGAAGACTTTCCGCTCCCTCGGCGGTCCTAATCCATTCAACCCTAATTTGATGGTCAATTGACCTTAAGACCGCCTGCACGAGTAGGCTAGATTCCTCTTCATCTTCAATAACAAGAACCCGGTGTTGAGGGCGTCGTTTTTCATTTCTCTTAAAATCGTGGGCCGACAATCGAAATTTAAAGGCATCTTGATTCGAAAATTCAATCATATCTATCCTTTCGCCAAAGATCAAAAATTTAGACCTGGTTTAAGGATAATCTAAGGATTTCAAGTAAGAATGATTGGTAAGTCAAAATTTCATCAAAATTCAGAGGGATTATTAAGCCGCTTTTTTTAAGATTATTTTACCGGAAGACTCCGATGCTTTCGTCGAAAATCTGTAACCTTGACCATATACAGATTGGATCCAAGTTGCAAATTTACCTAGTTTTTTTCTGAGTTCGTAAATATGGGTATCTATGCAGCGATCAGTCAAAAAGGTGTTGCCCCCCCAAACTTGATTTAAAAGTTGATCCCTTGAAAAGATGGTTTCTTCACGGGTAACAAGAAGAACAAGAATTTTGAATTCAAGAGAGGTAAGCTGAAGATCCGTTTTATCACCTTCGCTGATTAAGAAGGCCCTTTGTTCTGGTAAATTAAGTTCAAATCCCTTTCTCTTTATGATCTTACCTTCCTCCGTACGCTCCAATTTCTTTTTTATGCGCATTTCCACTCGCGCCCTGAGTTCGAGGGGGGAAAAAGGTTTTATAACGTAGTCCTCTGCTCCCATGGATATCCCCATGACCTTGTCACCAATAGAATCCCTAGCCGTTAAAAAAATAGCAGGAATACCTTTAGTTTCATCATTGGCTTTTAGGAGTGAGTAGAACTGAAATCCATCTCCATCGGGTAAACCCACATCGAGGATAATAAGATCAAATTTATTTTTTTTTACCTGCTCCTGCGCATCTTTGATAGATAAGGCCCAACTCACATCAAAAGATGAACCAAGCGCTCCGCACACCAGGTCTTTTGACTCTTCAGCATCTTCGATCAGAAGAATTTTAGACGACATAAATCTATCCTTAAATGGGTTAGATAACTCCTTATGGGTTACATACCTTAATTGACTTCTACTTTTTCAATATAGTCCCTGTATTCGTTGAGCTGCGAAACAATGACCTCATAGTTTTTTTCAATCGCAGCCCGTTCAATCAAAGCACAGATTCCACTTAGCGGAACAAATCCGTAACTCAAAGCATGACCGCGAATCTTGTGACTTATTGTTTCAAGAGTTTTAAAATCCTGCTTGGAAAGACTATCTCTCAGCCGCTCAAGATCTTTTTTTCGGCTTTCGAGGTACTTTGGCAGATAGTCTCTAAGCTCAGGTTCAACCTTGATTTTAATTTTCTCGTTCATAGTGGGCTCCTTTCCCTAAGTAGGGAGACGCAAAGCTTTAGCCCGACATTTATCTATCGGCAGAAACACAGCAAACTAAAAGAGCATAAGCCATTAATATGATTAAGCATTTAAACCACTTAGCCGGGCGTCATAATTTTGAGTAACCACACAAAGTCGTCATCAAAAGTATGATTTGAAGCGCTAAACGAATAATCCAAGCTCTTGAGTCTCTCCGGACTCACTATCTTCCGCAGTTTTAAGATCTAAAGAAATTAGATCTGCTTCTCTTTCTAATT
The DNA here is from genome assembly GCA_013287405.1 of Deltaproteobacteria bacterium. Next base: position 9,318 of record JABDDW010000006.1, on the reverse strand, counting down.
CTTTGACGGACCTATTGGCAAATCGCATTCTATTTTTTTCTAAGACCATTTGGCCTTCCTTTCAAAAGTTAATTTGCATTTATTTTCGCAAATGTTTCTGTGGCCTGATTTAAGAGCTGGAGAAAGGAGATAGGCTTTTCCCAGTGTCCAATATGCTCAAAACCGGCACAATTTGGGATCTCTATTTCATTACGGGCCTTGCTAGAATAAGTAATAATTGGGAGTTTCTCCTCATCCCAATGACTCACGGCTGTGGGCGCATGGATAATGACCTTTTGCGCATTAATGAGCGCCTGCCCCCCATTCATCCCAGGCATGTTCCAATCAAGAATGACCACATCATAAACTCGGTCGCTGGAGATCATCTCATGAATCGCTTCATATCCATTATTTACGATAAAGGTTTCACAGCCAAGCTTTTCTAAGCAGAGCTCAAGGGGTGTTACAGACTCAACGTCATCATCCACAACTAAAACCCTCAGAGGTTTCTTATCTTGTTGACCAGGTGAGGGCGAACCACTCGTGAAATTCGTGGCTGGCTGAAATTCCTCAGCAAATTGACCCATGTCACCTCGATGAAAATCGCCGGCCCAGTCAGTTCTAGAAGCCTCTTTGTCCTTTTGCGAAAAACGAGATTTCCACCAACCTCTCACTTGGGTAAAAATATCCGCTGTTCCTTGAGTGACCGTCTTTTTCAAATCAGAATTTTGGGCCACGCTGGTAAATTTGCCCTCAGGATAAAAAATATTTATTGTCATCAAATAACTTGTCCTCTCCTTACTGACGACAGCGTCAATATGGGAGTCGTAAGGAGCTACTTTAAGAATTTCTCCGATCGCATACTCCATAAAAGCTTGCAGCGCCTCCGGAACTATGAAGTTTTTAACCGTAATTGTGGGTTTCATACTCACTCCTTCCGTTTGAAAATGCCAAGTTCATCTATAGTTTTTCCCGCCAAGGTCGTGAGATCCGCAAGACTTACGGGTTTTTGCCAATGACCTGCAAAAAAGAATTTCTCACCATTCGGAATTCCATAATCTTCCATATGATATGACGAATAAGTGACAACTGGTAGAATATGCCCTTGCTTGGCGTATTTTTGAGCGTGGCTCTGATAACTTTCCACTTCTTTTAAGACTTCAAGTCCCGTCATCTCCGGCAAACAAATGTCTAAAAATACAATGTCAAAACTCCTCTTTGCAATTTCCTCAAAAGCCTCGTGCCCATCAAAAGCGAGGGTGGTCTCAAATCCGAAATTTTTTAAGACAATCTGCAGGGGTTGGATAGATTCCACGTCATCGTCAACAATGAGGGCCTGAGGGACCTGCCCCCCTGTCTTGATCTTGTGATCCCTCCTGTACCTGTGATGCTTAATCCTGTCGGCAAAATTTTCTACCACACGATCTGCAATGCGATCTAAACTTTCTTTTGAACCATGAAATAAAATCGCCATGGAACCCTCCAGCACTTCAAATTAAACAGGAATTGTTTCTGACTCAGTATAGTAACGTCAAATGACTTAAAAATGACTCAAATAACAAGAATTACTCAAAATCCTTAAGTCCTCTTAACTTCTTAAGAACCTGACACAAATAATATTAATGGGGGAACCCATTTATGACGAATTATGGGACGAATTGTTACGAGTTAATAATGGATAGAAGAAATTCGCTGTCAAAATGGAGCATTACGGGGGACCTAATGATCAGAGTGCTCTTAATTGAGGACAATGAGGACGATGCCCTAAAAATAAGAAAGGCCCTCTCCAAATCCGCAGATGGAATCTTTCTTGATGGATTCGATTTTGTTATGGCTTCATCTCTCCGTCAGGGAATCAAAGCCCTTGGTTCGGAAAATATTGATGTGGTTTTACTCGACCTAGGCCTTCCAGATGCGAGAGGATTCGAAGGCATCGTGCGTCTGAGAAAAGCGTTTCCTTTTATTCCAACGATTATTCTCACAAAGCAACATGAAGAAACCCTTATCGCTGTTGAAGCCGTAAAAATGGGAGCTCAAGATTATTTTAGTAAAAGCAATTTGTCTGATATTTTTTCCCTTGATCGAATTATTCGTTATGCCATTGAAAGAAAAAAACTTGAACAAACGATTGTTGAGGCAAAAGAAGAGGCCGAGCGAGCAAAAGAACAAGCCCTTAAAGCATCAAAAGCGAAATCAGAATTTTTGTCCAGTATGAGTCATGATATAAGAACTCCTCTTAATTGCATCATAGGTGTGGCCGACCTACTTTCAAGAGCCAAGCTTTCGGAAGAAGAGGTCAATTACGTTCAGATGCTTAACAAGGCTTCAGATAATTTATTGTCTCTTATCAACGATATTCTTGATCTTGCAAAAATCGAATCGGGACAGATCAAGATATCTAGCATTTCTTTTGATTTGCTCAAAACCGTCGAAAGCGTTCTTGATTTCACATCAAATCGAGCGCATGCCAAGGGTTTAGAACTTATTTTTCACATTGCTCCGGATGTTCCAAGGCAGATCGTTGGTGATCCCGAGCATTTAAATCAGATTTTAATAAACCTCTTGGGAAACGCCATTAAGTTTACAAAATCGGGAGAAGTCGTTCTTGAGATCAAAAAAATAAATTTTACCGGAACGAATTTTCACCTTCAGTTTCAAGTTAAGGACACAGGAATCGGCATTCCAAGTGATAAGTTATTAGTCATTTTTGAAAGTTTTATTCAGCTTGATCACAAAGATGCTCTAAAGCGGCAAGGGTCAGGCCTTGGGCTTTCTATTTGCAAACGACTTATAAGTATGATGAACGGAAAGATTAATGCCGCAAGCGAACTCGGAAAGGGAAGCACTTTTACCGTAGATATTCCTTTCAAAGAGTCTAACGAAGTTTCAAAGATAGCCATTATCCCTTCTCTTCACCTCACTAATATTGACGTCCTTGTAACCGATGATAATCTACTTAATCGTACTATTTTAGGAGAGCTGTTGAATTACTGGAAAGCTAATGTTTTTTTGACAAAAAATATGCAAGAAGCCGAAGATTTATGTTCTAAAAGAGACAAGAAATTCGAAATTGCCATTTTTGACATAAGAATGCCAGGGGTTGGCGCAGGAGGGATTGAACTCGCAGAAAAACTAAAAGATAAAATTAACTCCACAATTCTTATGCTTCCAACAAATCACCGCTATGGTGATATTGAAAGGTTGAAAAACGCCGGTATCACAAAGTATTTCTTTAAACCCGCCAAACCCGAACAGTTAGCAGGGCTCATTTCTGAAATTTCAAATAAAGAACTTCATCCAAACTCTGAGATTGCCAATTCTTCGATGAATGCGTCTCAGAAAAAACCCCTTCGTCTCCTGGTAGCCGATGACTCCGAAGAAAACCGTCAGCTCATTGCTGCCTACTGCAAAGACACTTGTCTTTCCCTGACTCTCGCTGAGGACGGTAAGGATGCCTTCGAGAAATTCAAAAAGGCAAAATATGACCTCGTTCTTATGGATCTTCAAATGCCCCAGATGAACGGCTATGAGGCCTTTCATGCCATTCGAGATTGGGAAAAAAATCAAAATAAAACTGAGGTGCCAGTATTAGCTCTCACCGCCTACGCTCTCAAAGAAGAAGCTGAAAAGTGTATGGCTGCTGGGTTTGGTGCCCATCTTACAAAACCTATAAGAAAGAATGATCTTCTTCAGGCCATAAAGAAGTTTGCGAGTTAGGTTGGTTAAAAAAGAGGTTGAGATATGGCGAAAGAAAAAAACAGACTTCTAATAGCCAAGTTGTTAATGACAATAAGCGTCAATCCTTCGAATTTTCTATTGGTTATAGAAGATGATTTCTTAATCAGAAAAAATCTCGTAGAACTTCTTAACGATGAAGGATTTCACGCAGAAGGTGTCGAAAATGGCCTCCAAGCACTCAGACGGTAACGCAAAGCAAAAGGCACTAAAAATTGCGGTTACGGAGTTGTTAAGAACTATCGAGAATTTTAGGGCTTAAGAATAGGCAGAGAGAACGGTGGAACGTGGCGCTTTTCAATTGGTGGAAAAAGGTTTCAATAACAAAAAAACTCTACTTTGTTGTTGGAATTATGGCGCTCCTTATAGCTGGCGAGCTCGTCACTCTTAGGTTCGCCATGAGGCGACTTTCAGCGGCCCGGGCCTTTGTTGGGGCTGAAAGCCTTTGGTCCAAGGCGCAAAAAAATGCTGTATTTAGCCTTCAAAGATACGGCCTTACAAGAAACGAAAGAGATTATCAAACTTACCTAGAGTATTTGAAAATTCCTGAAGGTGACCACAAGGCACGCATTGAACTATTTAAAAAAAATGGTGACCGGTCAATCATTCGCCATGGCTTAATAGAAGGACGCGTACACCCTGAAGATGTCGATCCCATGATAGAACTTTTGACGAAATTCTATTGGATCAGTTACCTTGCTAAGGCGATCGATACGTGGACAAAGGGGGATACTCTCCTCTTTCAGTTAGAAGACGCTGGCGAACAATTTCATTTAGCTATCTTAGATGGTGACAAATTAAAAGCAGAAGAAGTCCTCAACCGATTGAAAACTATAAATGATGAACTGACAATCCTAGAAGAAGATTTTTCTCTCGTTTTGGGGATCGGATCACGTTGGCTTGAGAATACGGTCCTCACACTTCTGACTCTTGCCGTAATGACGGTGGAAAGCGTTGGTTTAAGCCTCGCCTTTTTTACCAGCCGGGCAATCTCCAACGGACTTAAAGAGCTTAACCTCACGGCCCAAAGCATTGGCAAGGGAGATTTTAAAAGAACGGTTAAAGTGACGTCCGAAGACGAAATCGGGCAGCTCGGCGCTGCCGTCAATACGATGCGTGAAATGCTTCAAAAATCTTATAGCGAACTTGAAGATCGCGTTAAAGAAAGGACCGAAGAATTAGAAAAAATGGCGACTGAAAATGCGAGGCTTTACGGTGAAGCCAAGGTTGCTGTTCAAGCCAGAGATGAGTTCTTGTCCATTGCCTCCCATGAATTAAAAACGCCTATCACTTCCCTTTACTTGCAACTCCAAAGGCTACTCCTTTTGATTCAAAGTAAAAGTTTTGATTTAAAAAAAGCTGAAGCCATGGCTGATGCTAGTGTTCGTGGGGGTAAACGAATTACAGTTCTTCTCGATGAGCTTCTTGATTTAACCCAACTTCGTGTAGATAAATTTGAACTCAATTTGGAAGAACGAGATCTTTCCCTGGTTGTAGAAGAAGTTATTTCTCAACTCAACCCTGAAGCTACACGAGTCGGAAGCAGGATCGAACTTCACTCAAGCGGCTCTCTTGTCGCTAGATTTGACCAAACAAGATTAGGCCAAGTCATGACTAATCTTCTTTCCAATGCCATTAAGTACGGAGAGGGAAAACCTATAGACGTCTTTGTAAAAAAAGAGGAAAAAGAAGCTCTGGTCAGCGTCCGAGATCACGGCCCGGGGATCCCTATAGAACAACAAGGAAAGATATTTGAACGTTTTGAACGTGGAAGGGTCGATCCCCATATCTCTGGGCTCGGCCTGGGCCTTTATATCTCTCAAAAAATCATAAAAGCCCATGGCGGAATTATTTCCTTGGAGAGTATACCCCACCAAGGTTCAACTTTTACAGTTCACCTTAAGAGCTGATTCCAGACGGCTATGCTGATGCGAAAGTTAAAACGCTGAAAAATATCCGCAAGGGCTAAAGAGCAAGTCGCAAGGCCAGACCGACATCTGCCACTGCGAGGGGAACATTGACGGCCGGGATACTAGACCCTTGATAGGTTACTGCAGGCGTATTCATACTGAAGTAGAATTCTCCGCCGGGCGTTCCGTAATGTCCATCCACAAAAGCTTCAAAGGTCAAATAGGTGAGAAATCTCCATGAAAAATCAATACGGGAAATAAACGAATTATCAGAAAGATTTCCTAAGGTCGAAAACGTATAAGAGGTGTGTTTATCTTTGTCGGGGCCCTCAGCGGTTAAATAAACCCCCGCATAGTTTCGACCTAAATAGAAAGGCTGATACTGACCCAAGAGCAATAAGACGGGGTAGGCGTTGGAGTTGGTGTAGCCTAATTGATTGTAAAAATATTCCACACCAAAGGTAGCCTGCCGATTGTCTGTCCAAGCAAATGAGTAATTAATTCCTCCGCTTACTTGAAAGAGCTGATTTGAAAGAGGCGTAGAAGTAAACTGAGTGGATAGATCAGAGCTGGAATTCAAGGTTCCACCGGGAATTTGGTAAAGGGGGTTTGGGGGAGCGGTAATATAACTTGATTCTGCATAAATATCGAAAGGGCCAAGGGGAGAAGAAATATCTGCACCATAGACAGGCGTTACATTCCCTCTGTAAACAGCGTCTACACCAATCTCGGTGTTCCCAATCACGGTCTCAGCCCTCAAGGCCTCACCCATTTGCCCCAAAGTACTTGAGGGTTGCGGATTATCAAAGAGGGTTATGGCATAGAAACTTGTCTTCTTTGCCTCTATGGGGACTGCAAGTTTAAGCATGGTATTACCAAGTCGCAGATCATAGGGGAGAAGAGGATCTCTCTTTTGTGTAGTCAAGAAATCCGTAGGATTCCAAAAGCGAGAAACTCCCCACTTGAGATGTTGCTTCCCGGCCGTAACAAAAACAGTCTGATCAAGATCAAATTTGATCCAGGTCTCATTAAGAACGGTTTGCGGATTGAGGGGAACCAGAGTGGTCGTTGTGGATAACCCCGATGGGGCGGTTCCCCCCGAGGAATACTGGGTGCTCCCTAAGTTAGGGCCACTTGTGACATTGCCGTACTGGTCTCTGGTTGAATCATAGAGTAGCCTTGTGTCGACAAAACCCCGCACTTGATCGCTGGGTCTCCCGTCTAAATAGAGGTCAAACTGAAGAGGGGCCGAAATCGGCGTATTACTCGCTCCCACATTTTGCTCTACAGTACCAGAAAGTCGTTGATAGAGAAGTCCGCCGATCGTGAGAGGGTTGTCTTTAACCGCCCCCGATAAAAAAGCATCTTCTTGTTTTTTTTCTTTTGTTTCAGATTTTTTCTCTGGCGCTCCAAACATCGACTCTTCGCTGGGCCTTTCAGATTGAGCCAACGCGTGATTTGCAAAAAATAACAAAATTACGATAAAAATCTTCATCGGCTTTTTGACTCAAGCCAAGCTTTGGTAAAAATATTCTCTGGTAATGAATGCAAATCTACGGATTCAATTTTGACAATTGTTGAGTTGCCTTTATCGATCTCGTCGTAGATGCGGATGTCCTTTCGATACCAAACATCAGCTTTTTTTGACTCACTAAAAAGTTTTTCCCACTTGGACGTGTAAGAGGTCCTCATAAGCTTTCCAGAAAGAGCATAGTCCTCTCTTTTAAGGTCGTTACCCGTATTTTCGTCAACCCAGAATTTAACGATAGGATAGGCCACGTCGACATTAGCCTTAGCTTTAAGTTTTAAAACCCAAACTTTGTAGACCACTAATTTTTCATGCCCAACAAATTCCGGGTCGTACTCTTCAGCAAGTTTAGACTGATCAAAGTCCTGTCTTCTGGAATCAGTTCCTGCAATGCGTTCTCGGTCGGTCCTTCTCTCCCACTTTCCAACGGTGGGGTCATAATACCAGAGATTCTTGTCTACTCTTAGATAGCCTTTTCCCGCTTCTGTCTTTGGATTTGTGAAGAGGATCATCAGCTTTTCGTCAGCGTCACGGCGGTAAGCAATGCCTTTGCGAACAATATCGGGCTTATCCTTTTCCCTTTGTTCAAGATAAAAGAGGGATTTGTAATCACTGGTGCTTCTAATTCGATCATCGATTCCTTTAAGAACTTCAATCATTTTGCTCTTAGAGAGTGAATCTGAGGTTATCTTTTTTTCGGCCGATTTCTCGGTAGCTTTCTCGTCGGCCATAGCTGCTACAAATAAAGTCAACGTCATCACAAAAAGAAGTAAGGTTTTCATTTTTACCCCAAGTGTTGCATAGCGGTTATGGGTTTCATTCGGGCAGCGTGGATAGAGGGGATTATTGAAATAAGGGTGGTGCATCCCGTAATCACGATCATTCCCGCAAATATGTGAAGGGTATCAAAATCCACTTTGAATGTATTTGACATAAGAAAGAAACGCGCCGCCTCCGGAACTTGAAAATGGGCCGCATTTAGGAGTACGGAAATAAATAGGCCAAGGACTGTGCCGACCAAAGTTCCACCTAGTCCCAAAGTAAAGGCCTCAATAACAAACATCATTAAAACGCGAGGGCGCTGCATTCCAATAGCTCGAAGAGTGCCTATTTCCCGAGTTCGCTCCCTAATGGCTATCCACATCGAATTCATAATTCCAATAGAAATGATCACAAGTAAAACCAAGATAAGGATAAACATAAGGCCGTCCACCCCAGCAATCATCCAAGAAAAGAAAGTCATTTCTTCTTCCCAGGTGGTGAGGTCGAGTTTTTGACCGGTCCAATCCTCTCTATTCACGGACTCGAACTTTTGCCAGAAGGGTTTGGCTTCGCGGTCCATTAAAATATAACCTTTTTGAACAAACGCCTTACGAAGGAGGTCAAGGTCACTGGGAATAGCCTTGATATCTTTAAGATAGACGTGAACGGCGCCGGTGGTATCCGGGTTGAATTGATAGAGTTCTCTCAAGGCCACATCGGAAATAAAAACATTCCACTGACTCATTATCCCTATGTCTTGGGCAATTCCAATAACCCTAACATCTAGAGTATTATTTATTCCTCGAGTCGTTTGGGCCGAAAGGACCACAGTATCGCCGACCTTAACAGAAAGCCTTTTGGCCTGTTCCTCAAAAAGTAAAATTGTTCGAGGTTGGGCGAGATCGTCAAGATTCCCTTGGACCACGTGAATAACCTTTCTAAAGCCAGGTTCATTTTTTATATCAATGCCACCGATCGCCGCTTGTTGGCTACCTGTGTCGCTTATAAGTTTAGCCCAACCCCTTCCCCGAGGAGCAACAAAATCAATATCGGGAAGAGTACGCTTGACGATTTCGGAGATCTTTTTGTACTGAGTCACCACGGGAGCTGACTGACCTGCTGTTACCTTATAGAACCCTCCGACATTAATATGCCCAGTGGAGAGTGTAGTGGCTGATTCCAACATAGTGTGGTGAATTCCCGAGGAGAGACAAAGCATAATCACGAGGACAGCCATAACACCACTGATGGCTCCTCCTAAGAGGAGAGTTCTTTTTGTATGTTGGATAAGGTTACGAATAGCAATGATAAAAAGTTGACTCATTCATCGGCTCCCATGGCTTGTACGGGTGATATTCGTGTGGCAACGATGGCCGGATAAAGTGCAGAAATCGAAGTGACCAC
>JABDDW010000005.1:3922-36825 GCA_013287405.1 Deltaproteobacteria bacterium | reverse complement strand
ATCGTATAAAAATGAAACATCTAGCTTCAAAACCTCAATGAACTCGATGATACCGCGGTTAGCGATATTGAACTCTCCGTCGAAATTAAAAGCTCTCGGATCAGAATCAGAACCATACTCTGCAATGCGCCGATAATTGATATCGCCGGTGAGCTCCGTTGAATCTTGATTTTTCTCATCTTTGGGTTGAAAGGTTCCGATTCCAACACGATCCGCTTCACTTAAAACCAGTCGACGGACCTCAACATGCTGAAGCACCTTGTTCACATCACCTTGATATTTGGTTAATAAATGCCTTGCAATGTAACGGCAGGCGGGACACAAATCGCCGTCAATTTTAATCTTGTGCTTACTCTTTGCACCTCGGTTGAGTTCGTCGATAATCTTGTCTCGGATCTCTAACGGCACTATATGCAATGGCTCTTCATGCATGGGGCAAGAAAACTCTTCAATCCCTTTACCAAGAAGCCCATGCTTTTCCAAACCCTTGTCTGTCCAATAAAAGGTATAAAGGGCCCCTTCTTCGGTTTTCGAATAAGCCTCAAGGCCGTGCTTTAATAAACGTGCGATTGTAGACTTCGAACTCCCGACAGGGCCATGAAGCAAAATCACTCTGCGCTCAGTTCCGTATCCTTCAGCGGCAGATCGAAAGGCGTTCACAAGTTTCATAAGCGCAATATCTAAACCATAGATGGCGTCCTTACCGTCATTTGACTCATCATCAAAAAACTTGTAGTGGGTGACTTTCTTTTTAAATTCGACGTACTCTGTAGCGCCATAACCCACGATCATGTCGTAGACGCGTTGAAAAGCTGTTCGGGTAATCTCCGGATGGTCCTTAACAAGATTGATATAATCGCCAAAACTTCCACGCCAAGTTAGGTCTCTAAACTTCTCCTCTACTTGATACTGAGAAATGAGTCCGTGAATATCGACGTTTGATTTTGCCATTTTCTCTCCTTCTAGGGGCCATTCGTTGCCTTGACTTAATTATGGCGTAGAAAGAGAAGTAAAACCAGGGGGCGTTTGCAGAGAAAGAAAATGCTCTGCATCAGGTAAATTACGCTGCCAATCGTTCAAGTAAAATCTTAGGGAGACATGCCTCTGAGGCAATTCCAGGATAATTTTTGATGCGCGCCCCGCCAAAGGTCCAGAAGTTGGGCGTTTTGACCACGTCACTTTGAATTGCGTCGCTCCCACACTGCCGTTACATGACGCAAGACCCTGACCGTCCCTTTCACAGTGGGCGCCAGTAATTTCCTTTTGTTGTAAAATTTCATTGAGCGTACTTACATCCACAGAAAGCGGAAAAACCGGGTCAAGGGCATGGGGCCCGGGTACTCCTGAATAGGATTTTTTATCCCGGTACAATAAATAATTAATTTTCTGATCTGTAAGTACGATTGAAGCCAGGGGGAGATCTAAGGTTGTCCTCAGATCTAGTCTCATGGCCTTAGGATTTACGAGGATCATGTCCGATTTAACTTTGTAGGATTTACCGTCACGTTCAACGTAAAGATCGGAGCTAAAACTTTGGGCACCAGAAGACTTGTCTAGGGTGGGATTAACCTCGCCTGTTCCACAACCCGTGTTAATTATTGTCGACAGTAGCAGCGGGAGACCGGATATCGTCACCGCCCAACTGCGAGTTTTGCATCTGCGATTGCTTAACAATTTTGTCCAGATCAGAAATCTTTTGTTTAATTTTAACAATATTTGTTTCATCACTTTCAAGTGAAACGGCCTTCTCATACATGATTCGAGCTTTATCACGGAGGCTATAGCGCATATAAGCGTCGCCCAAGTGTTCAGCAATAATTGATTCGTCCGGCTTTAGCTTATATGCTCCCTCCAAAATTACAACTGCATCTTTAAATTGGCCCTTATGGAATAAAACCCAACCCAAAGAATCTGTAATATAGCCGTCATTGGGCTTAAGCTTCAATGCGCGGCGTATATACGCCTCCGCCGATTCAAGATCCTGATTCATTTCAGTTAGCGTGTAGCCCAAATAATTTAAGGCTTGCACATGGTCGGGATTCAGCTCCAAAACCTTTCGCATCGATGAGATACTTGCATTCTTCTGCCCAGATTTGTCTTGCATACTACCGAGGTAGAAGTAAAGTTGGTCGTCCTTTGGAAAACGTTTAACTGCGTTTTCTAAAACGTCGGCGGCCTTGGCTGATTTTTTTTGATCATCCAGGAGAGAAGCGTAAAAACTATAGAATTGCGGAACGTCACTGCGTTTATTCAATGCATTTTCCATGACGCTCATAGCTTTATTGTAGTTGTTTTGGAGTTTTTCTAAATAAGCTTGGTGCACCACAGCTTCGGCGTAGAGGACACTCGACGGCGGAATAATTTTAAAATGCTCTACGGCACCTGGATAATCTTTTAACTCCTCATACACTGCGGCCAAGTAGAAATGTATCTTTTCTGCATCTGGTGCCGTTTTCAAAATTTCTTTTAAACTTGCAACGGCCTCTTGGAATTTCTTTTGTTCTATTAGAATCAGCGCCATTTTTACTCGAACATTAAGATTGTCAGCTTCTTGGTCGGCAATAATTGCAAACTGTTTATAGGCCAAATCGTATTCGTCTTTATCCATGTAGATGCGCCCTAAATTTGTCGCAATCTTCGCCGATGGCCCGAACTTCTCTTGATAAGTTCGATAAACTCTTATGGCTTCGTCAACTTTCTGTTTTTCTTCGTAGAGGTACCCAAGGGCGACAGTTGTCTCTATAAAATCAGGTTTTGCTGATAGAGCTTTAAGAAAAGCTTGCTCAGCCTCTTTATCGCGATGGCGTTCAAGTTCGATGCGTCCCAGGTAGTAGTAGGCCAAGTGAGTGTACTTCTTATTCTTTGCTACTTTTTTGAAATGTTTTACACTTTCATCGAATTTTTTTTCTTCGGCCAAAAGCGCGCCGATGTAGAGGGCGGCTTCGATATTATCGGGTTCATTTTTGCTAATGATCGCATATTGCTCAAGGGCCTTATCAAAAAGTTTTGAAGAAGTATAAAGCCCTGCCAGAAGCATTCGTGCCTCGGTGTGTTTTGGATTTATGGTCACCGCAGATTCAGCCTGATCCACCGCCTGAACAAACTGGCCTTTTTTAACAAGTTCTGCGGCGAGTTTGTACCGGACGGGAGCGCTATCGGGATCGTATACGAGGGTAAGCTTGTACTCGTCTATAGCCTTTTGTGAATCGCCATCTAGGGCATAAGCTTCCGCTAAAGAAAAATGATAGTCGGCTTGCGAACGCAGAAAAGCCGGATCAATCACTTGGCCGGAAGCTGGATCTCCAGAAGCGGGTTTGCGCATTGGATTCACTTTAGGTTTTGCTGGACCGGCATCGGTCAGTGTATTGTCTGTCGTGATTTCGCTCGATTTTTTTGTGGCTGTACTGCACGCCATGAGACCGTTTAAGAGAAGAAAGGCAGCGATTACCCGTTGGGTCATGACGTATTCTCCTTAAAATTTTACTCACGGAAGCGCTCAAGAGGCTGGTGCTCTTCCCGGACTTCAAATCCGGTGGCAGGTTCTAACCCTGTGGTGGGTTCGATTCCCATTCGCTTCCGCCATTTAATTTTTCGGAAAATCTAGAGAAAATCTTAACGGGGTTGGACTATCTAATCGGAGTAATGTTGCAAAGGTCGTCCCCCTTGCATTCGAACTGAGGTTCGTTTGGATTCGCAGACTGTGTATGGACGGAAGTCTGGCTTATACCATCGGCCCCGTTACTCCATACGACCACCTGGGCTGGAGTTCCTTTGACATTGTTTAAAAAGGCAAAGTTATAGGGGTGTCCCCAGGGATCCATAGAAATATTTCCCTGCCATTCGCCGTTCTTGAGGTGGGCTTTTAAACTTTCCATATCTACCTTAGGAAGCTCTTCAATCTTTGCAAGACTTGCGATAGAACGCTGCGGATTCCCCAATAATCCCCTTGCAGAATCTAGATTCTCAATTCTTCGGGGATCCAGGAGGCTCTGAGCTAAGTTTTTAGTTTCATTTTTGGCAAGATCTGTCCTTTGGTCCGATTGGATATTTTTCCGAATGATGGGGCCAGTAACTGCAGCAATCACTAAGAAACTCACCAGCATGGTTATGAAGTCAAATGATGTAAACCCATGATTTTCTTCGTTATTCATTCCCTATCCTAATACCTTAACAGATCGCTGAAGTGACCTACGTTAGGCTTCTCGGCTCAAGGCCTGCAATACTTAAGCAGAATTTCTTGTTTAGCCTGAATTTAACCCCCCGCTTCATTGAGAGTGTCTAACCATCAAGAAATAAAGTACTTTTATCGGGCTTGACATCGTGTGCCTAGGATGTAATTCTCATTCGAGTTTTGAGATAAGCATCGGTGTGAGTCAATATTGATTTGACTCTAGTTTAGAGAGAGCGAGGAGGACGGTTTGGAATCGCAAGTTCAAAATCCAGTGGTCACTAATCCTAATGCAAAAGTGATTAAACGTTACCAAAATAGAAAGTTATATGACACGCAGCAAAGCTGCTACGTTACTCTTGAAGACATTGCAAAAATGATCAGAGCTAACGAAGAAGTCGTGGTGGTCGACAATAAGACTAAGAAAGACATCACCTCTTCAACTTTGACCCAGATTATTTTCGAAGCCGAGAAAAAGGCAAAAAATTATATTTCCATTGAAACCTTAAGAGAGATTATTCAAACCGGAACCGGAAGTATTTCCAGTTATTTAGAAAAGGTCCTAAATCGGCCCGTTGCAGCTTCACCGAAGTCCGATGACCAAGGGGCTGGTATAGCTACTGCTGGTACGGCTAACAGCCAATCCTCCAGCCATACAACAACGCTGGATATGAGCGAACTTCTCGACAGCACCACCCGTTCCTTTGACGATATTCAAAAGAAACTTGAAGATCGCATTTCTAAGGCTACGGGCAAGGGAGAAATTACTAACGTTCAAGAAAGAATCAATCAGCTGCATCAAAAGCTAGCAACTATTGAAACAAAAATTAAAGAATACGAGCTTGAACAGTAATAAAATACCGAATAAAAATGAAAAACCTGAGATGAAAATCTCGGGTTTTTTTTCGGCTACTGACAGACTGACCCACAGTAGCCGTACTGACAGGAGATTTAAAATGACAACTTTGCGTCTGATTTATGTTTTCTCTACCCTACTCCTCATAACCCTTATCTTAAATATTTCAGATGCCAACGCCGAAGAAGGCCATCATACTTTGGGAGTTCAGGCGGGTGAAGTGGGACTCTCGGGCGACGTCGGAAATATTTATGGAAATGCTTTAGGCGGTGGACTCTTTTTTGATTATGCAGCCAGTGATTATTTGGAATTGGAACTCAGTTGGCTCACGAGTCATCACACCGGCTCTAACTCTGGCGTTTTTGGTAGCCCGCCACTAAGCCTCACTCAAAACTCCTACATGGTGGCTCTTCAATACAATATCGATACCCTGGACATATTCACTCCTTATCTTAAAGGCGGGGCTGAATTCATAAATCACGGGCAAGATGTTATCAATCCTCAGACCTTGGCTAATTCCCCGGCAAACACAACGGGATTTGGTTTAGATATTGGGGTAGGTTCAAAGGTCGATGTCGGAAGTCATTTAATGGCCGGTCTGGATCTTCTTTATCACAGTATTTTTACCACAACCTATACCCCTCCTAATTCTCCGGCATCTGTAAATACTATCCAGAGTTATTTTACCGTTATGCTTAGGCTCGGCTATTCATTTGGAGAAACGGGCTATCACACAGGGGGCGCAAAGCCGCCTGGCCATTAACATTAATCCGCAAAAAATATAGAGCTATTAAAAATACTACACAGACTCAATTTAGGGGGTCCCCGTCGGAGGCCTGTAATGGTTCTCAACCATCCTCTGAGCCTCAAAGAGTGGAATAGGTCTTGCTGGTAGAAACCCATGCGAAAACTAATACCCAAGTTCTTTCTCTTATTGATTTTAAGTCTTCCATGGATAAGCCCGGCAAGAGAACTCCAGACACTGTTTTCAACCCAAGAATGCAAAGAGCGCTTATTTCAATTAGCAGTCAAAGTTTATCCTAACGGTAAAATCGATCTTAAAATCGGGAACGCCAACCTCTTTGCCGGCCGCCTGCTTAACAGAGCTTCTAGACCCCTGTCTCTAGTAACGGGCGTGACTCGCCTCTCTGAAATTAACTCAAGATTTAAGAGGGCATATACAGACGAGAAAACGAGCATCCAAACTCTTTTAGATGTCCTACAAGTTTCCGTTGACGTGAACGAGGTAAAGACTTCGAAAATCCCTGAATCTGGGCCACTTGTAATCGTCGCCAATCATCCAAAATCGGGAATAGAAGCGTTGGCCATTGCCTCCGTTATTCTAAGAAAAAGAACCGACGTTAAAATTCTAACGAATTTTGCCTTTGCTCAAATTCCTGAACTAAAAAATACCGTTATCGCTGTCGATCCTTATGGTCAGAGAAGCAATAAGGAAGCCGTTGATCAGGCCAAGGACTGGGTCCAAAGGGGTGGAGTTTTGATCGTGCTTCCTGCCGGTGACGTCACTGACACCGAAGGACCATGGAAAACAGGCGCAATACGTGTTGCTCTTTCAGCGCAAGCTACAATTATCCCGGTTTTTGTTCCAGGCGAACCCTCCTGGGTGAGAAAAACCGCCCTTCGCATTCATCCCTGGGTGGCCACCGCTTTCACTCCCCGAGAAATAATTAATCAAACCCGTTCTACCCTTCGCTTAGAGTGGGGGGACCCCATAGATCCCGAAAAGATTTCTGCAATCGGTGATATCGAAGAAGCGACCCAGTACGTTCGCTCAAGAACGTTGGCTCAGGGGACTGTGGCAGAAGACAAAATACCTCGAACTAAAGTAAAAAAGGCTCCTATAGCTCTCAGTGGATCATCCAAGCTGCTCGTTGAAGAAGTGGCACAGCTCCGCCTTAAGAATAATTTTCTCGTTAAAGAAAACAAGTTTGAAGTTTTTTTCGCAACCGCAAAAGAAATTCCCAATCTGCTCTTTGAAATCGGGCGTCAGCGAGAAATTGCTTTCCGTTCCGTGGGCGAGGGCTCAGGGAGGTCGGTAGACCTAGATGATTTTGACAAGGATTATATCCATCTCTTCACTTGGGATTCTGAGAATAACAGGCTCGTGGGGGCCTACCGCCTCGGGGAGGTGTCAAAGCTCATCGCGAAAAAAGGAATATCTAGTTTGTATACCTCCGGATTTTTTGAGTACAGCCCCGGATTTGAGATTCGATTTGCGAATGCCCTTGAGCTAGGGCGTTCGTTTGTAACGGTAGAGTATCAGCGCACTCCATTTGCTCTTTTTGGGCTTTGGAAGGGGATTTACAGCTACCTCCTTCGTAATCCCCGGTATAAAGACCTTATCGGGGCCGTCAGTATTAGCCATGAATACGCTGAAAGCTCCAAGCTTCTGATGATCAAATCTCTGGCTCAGAATTCTATGTCGCCTGACAGCCAGCTTGTGAAACCAAAGGCGCCCCCATCTTTTTCTACCTTGCTCACTGAGGCTGATATTCAAAGGATAATAGCCAATCATCCCACCATGAAGGATCTCTCTAAAGTCATTTCTTCCATCGAGCCTGACGACAAAGGTGTCCCAGTTTTGATGACTCAATACTTGAAAATGGGCGCAAGCTCTTTAGCTTTCGACTCCGACCTTGAATTTGGTACAGTCGACGCCTTAATCCATGTGGATGTGACGAAGATTCCATTTAAGGTTGCGACACGATTCCTGCCGAAGGAAGACGCAAAAAAACTCTACGATATTTGGGGAATTAATACAGATGGCCCCTAAGATTTAGTAATTTTGTAAGACTACCTGTAGAAACTAGGTACAGTTTTCAATCTTAATTGGCGGCCCAGGGCTAATTCTCATTCCCCCTAGGCATAGGTCTTGCTCTAAGAAGACTCTAAGCAGAGGTGGAGCGTCTCGGGGAGTCAAAAAATCTGAGAGCTAGGATGGCTCCTTTTTTCTAGTGCATTCTTAACGCAAAGATCGCCAATTCAGAAAGGTGGTCTTGCCTGCATCAATATTCACATTAAAAGTAGCTTGTTCCCCTGAGGGCGCGTTCGTCTCTGAAAGACCAATCACCTTTACTTCGTGGGGTCCGGGAGACAATCTTACTTTAGCAATTTGTAAGGTGTCTGGGAGGGTTTCCCAGAACCTTAAATCGGCTTGGTCAGCGGCATTAAGGCCTGCCCAAGCGATCATTCCAAGGAGCTGATTCTTCTGTCTTATTTGATCGGCAACAACTGCCTTAGCGACAATACCCGCCGCTCTTTTTGCAACTAGGCCCGCATAAGCATCGTCTAGGGTTTTAATGGCCACCGCCGAAATACTATAGATTTCTCGAGTGGACTCTTTAATGTTTTGATCAGGTACCGTCAAAACAGCTTCTCTCGTCAAGGAACCTCGATGGAAGAATTTTGGAAAGCGGTAGGAGGCTGGATTGGGTCTTTTCTCAGCGCTTCGCCCCTGTTGATAAATCAAAACGAGTTCACCTGTTTTAGATTCTTCTTTGGATGAAGGAGTACTCACTTCTCCAAATTCTTTTTGCCAATCTTTAAGGTCTTCCTGACGGCCCAATCGTTTCGCCCATTTTACGAGGTCATATTTGAGATAGGGAAAATCAGGAGCAAGTTTGTACGCCTCTTTATAGTCTATGTACGCATCATCAGGGTGACCGGAGGCTTCCCATATGAGGGCGGAAAAATAACGTGCAAAGGGATTCTGCTCATAGGCCCTCTTG
The DNA here is from genome assembly GCA_013287405.1 of Deltaproteobacteria bacterium. Next base: position 28,052 of record JABDDW010000005.1, on the reverse strand, counting down.
GCCTCAAATTTATATTTGTAAAGCTTTTGATTCACTCGGCGGCACTCAACGAGAGCGTCTTCAAAATTCCCCTGGAGGGTGTAATCAATGGCTAAGAAAGCGTTGATAATGACTTTTTCAAAATCTTCGCCTTTGTACTGCTTAATATTGTCATTAGTCAAAAGCGTTGCCATTTCAGTAGAAATGCTCGTGTAGTCTTTGACCTCGCTCATCTTATCTGCGGCGATCCAGTCTTTTTCACTGTCTTTGAAGTTACCCGCCAACTGCAAAGCCATCCCCCGATCAAAGAGGTAGAGCAGCTGATCCTTGCTGTCTTCGTGAGCCTTACTCTCTAAAGCCTTGGCTGCATCCGCAAACCTGCCGCCATAGAAATCGGATCTCGCCGATTTAGTCGAGCTTTGGTAAGTGGCGCAGCCAGAACTTAAGAGCAAAATTGCGAGGAGAAAAAAACCCTTTTTCACTCTACCTTACATACTGATATGGTGTTTTTTGAATATCTTTCGAATTTGGTCTTGATCCTGCCAAACTGAAATATTGGTGCTCAAGTTTGTCAAATTAAGCGTGATTTTATAGTAAACGGTTTTATCTTTACCTACTTCTTGAACAATAGAATCTAATCTTCCATTGAGAATATAGTCGGCGCCAATTTGTCTTCCTTTGGACTTAGCCGTCTTCGCATCGACCATTCCTGAATTTTGGTATTCATACTCAGTGGCGACGTCTCCCCTGGCTTCTTTATCGACAAATTGGACGGCCCCTGTTTTTGCGAGATCAACTTTTACCATATCCATTATGCTTTGCGTGTCGATATGCTCATCGGTTTTATTTTCAAGTTTAGTGACCATCACAATTGGAGGAGTTTGAGCCTTTGCAATGGGACGCGAAGCTATCAAACTATCAACAAGTTTTTTGACCATGGCCTGCATATCGCTTTCCGAGAATTGGTCATTCAGGAGATTAACCTTATCAGGATCATCATAATCCCCTTTCGTGAAAGCTCTAGGTCCACAATCCGTTAAGGCCAATGTGCACAAGCCAGCCATGATGTACTTATAAATATTTTTGGACATGATTTTCGCTCCTCTGTCTATTCTGAAGTCAGGTGTCTGGGAATTGATCAATGATCGCAGATTTTCCATTGAAAAATCAACCCCCAAGCTATCTTAAATTGGCATCAGTGTTGCTAAATTATCAAGGTGAAGGGCAGGTTACCTTGAAAAGGCGAAAAAACGTACAAATCTATATAACGCGGTTCTCAGATTTTATTCTCGGCTTTTTGGTCGCCTTACTTGTTATAACTTTGGGGCGCCATGCTATGGCCGGCTCTTTGCCTTTAGATCGCAGGGTCAATGTCACAATTAAAGAGGAATATATTAAATTGGACCTCCAGCAAAGACGAATGGAAGTCGTATTACCCAATCCCTTGCCCCTGGAAAAATTGACTGAGAGAGAAGCGCTGACCAACCGTCCCTTCCCAGAAAATAATTCTCTGGTCCAACATGCCGACGATATTTCTCCAATAGAACAGGGCTTAGAGTTTAATCGGCCGCGGGCAGGTATTACAAAGAAGTTTGACCCTTTAAATGATATTGAACAAAAAATCGCCGAAGATCAGGCCTACCAGCTTTATCGGGAGAGATACAGAGGGGCTCTCGAAGACCTTACCTCACGAGCCGCTTCTGAACATTCCAACTGGACTCCGCAAAACTAAAATACCCCTTATACGTGATAACCACATGATCCACCAAGGGGATCTGTAGCAAATCGCCCCCTTGTTTTAGCCTGGTTGTCAGCTCTTTGTCAGCCCGGCTCGGCTCGCACTCTCCTGAAGGATGATTGTGACCGACAATAATGGATGTCGCGTTAGCAAGGAGTGCAAACCGAAAAACATCACGAGGATGAACAAAGCAAGTATCGACAGTCCCGCGAAAAAGCATATCTGACTTTATAACTTTGCAAAGGGGATTAAGGGCTATAACCCAAAACTCCTCCACATCGGCGCTACCAATAATTTTTCTGAAAAAATGAGCCGCACTGCGACTTGAAAGCAATTCCATGGCCGGCACCTGTGCAAACAGTCGGCCTGTTTTAGATTGGCAGGGTTCACCTTTAAACTGATTTTTCGTCCGAGGGACCGTCCACCGGAACCTTGATGATGAATTCGGTCCCTTTACCCACATTGCTTTTCACCACAATCTCACCGCCGTGTTTTTGAATAATCCCGTACGAAATAGAGAGACCCAAACCCGTTCCGGCCCCCACTGGCTTAGTGGTGAAAAAGGGATCAAATATTTTGTCCAAATCAGCCTTCGGAATTCCTGGGCCGTTATCTTTAATCGACACAAAGGCCCATCCGCCTTCTTCCCAAGTCTTAATCCAAATATCACCCTTCTTTTTTATGGCTTGAGCGGCATTACTTACAATATTCATAAAAACTTGGTTAAGTTGACTCGCATAGCAACGAACAAGCCGACGATCCTCATAATCCTCGTGAACCTTAATTCTATTCTTGAGTTCTCCTGAAAGCAGTTTGATGGTGTTTTGCATACCTTCTTTAAGACTAACGGGTTTAACCTGAGCTTCGTCTAAACGAGAAAAATTTCTGAGCCCCATCACAATGTCCCGCGTCCTTCTCGCCCCATCCTCGCAGCTTGAAATGAGTTTGTAAAAGTCCTCCACGATGTAGTCGAACTCCACCTCGCTCTTCACTTTATTAAGGTTTGCTGGCTCATTCTCAGCGGTTTCTAAAACCCTTAAGATTTTTTGAACATAATCCCTAAGATGAGCCATGTTCGAATAAATAAACCCGATGGGGTTGTTCAGCTCGTGGGCCACACCGGCGACCAGCTGACCGAGGCTAGCCATCTTAGCAGATTGAACCAGGGTCGTCTGGGAGGATTGAATGTTTTTCGCCATTCGAGAAAAGGAACCAATAAGAATGCCAATCTCCGTCCCCGAGGTATCTTCGAGTTTCAGATTCGTTTCTCCGTCTTCCATTTTTTTTGTCGCTTCTACAAGTTGGTTTATAGGATTCACAACCCTGTTAGAAACATAGATAAGGAGGGGAATCAGAAAAATAAGAATCAAAAGTGTGATTGTCAAAAGGGTGAGTTTTATTCGATGAAGGACTTGCTGACTCTCCCTCTTGCTTGCCGCTAAGCCTAATGTCACAAAGGGTTTTTGTTGGCTATCAACAATACGCCTTACGATCATTCCGTAAGATTCGTCGCGGCTGGTGATGTCAAAAAAACTCCGGGCCCCTCCACCAATTTTTTCTGGAAAAAACTCCTTCGGGTATAGAAAGAAATCATCCCGTGAACTTGCCGCGACCTGGTTTTTATCGTCAAAAATTGTGGCTTCAAGGTTAAGACGCTTTTTTAAGCCCATAACAAAGGGCTGACCCAATTCTATGGCTTCTTCGAGGTATCCAACCGTCTTATTCTTGCTAACAATTTGTGTGTACGCCACAAGTTCAAGACCAGAGTGTGGTAAGATATCTCGTGCCGTAGCCTGTCCCCTAGCCTTGATTTCTTGAATCAACCCAGTTGCTAAGAAAACGTCTCCAGCCTCCAGGTTGCTTTGAGCTTTTACATCGTTTTGTTGACTTCTGACCTGAGCGATCACTAATCGCCCCTCACGATCGAAAATCACCACCCGCGACGTGGAAGGCGATGTTTTTAGCCAGTCGGTTACGACCCGTCTTGCTGATGGAATATTTCTCGTGGCCACATGGTAAGCCAGGGTGGGATCACTAGCGTGGATTTTGCCTAATTTGACTAGATAGCTTTCCAATTCAGAAAGGGTCACCCCGACTTCTCTAACATTGCCTTCGAGGCGTTTTTGAAGCTCATTGTTAAGGGAGGACTCATAGAGGACGGTGCTGTATCCCGATATAAAAGCCAAAGGAATAATCGTAAAAGCCAAAAACCAGAGGGTGAGAATACTCCGGAGAGATTTCTCGGCCCTATTCGGGTTCACTCTTCACTCTCCTCGACTGTCATAATAATACGCATATGCCCTGGACGAATTGTCCGTTGGTGACGTTCTTGGGTCAGCTGCACGATACCCAATTCGTTTAGGACGCTCAAAAACTTTTCATAATTATCTTCGGGCAATATGAAATGGTAGTAGCGTTGCTTCCCTCTGCGCCAACCTAACTCAACTTGCCCGGCTTTAGTGCCTCCTAAATCTCTAATCACTTTACTCACGTGATCAGCAACTTCATCATTAAGTTCGTCAACCTTGAGACTTCCCCGCCATACAAACCCCAACATTTTCTGCTCGGATTCTTTTGCCACCACTCCCGCCGTTTGCGGATTTTCTTCTTCCTTAGCCGTGGTCTCCGCATCAGAGGCCTCTTCTTTAGAAATCGGAGTCACCTTAGCAATAAGCCCTGGGGACTCTGTGGGCTGAGCCTGCATTTGTGCCTGAACTTCAGGGCCTGGAGTTTCAGAGGTTTGAATTTTCACGGGAGCGGGTTCTGGCGTTTGGGCGGTCACCACCACCGGTGCTGCTGGCCTCATATTTTGAACCGTGCGGGCTAAGCGGAGCCACGGGAAGTAATGCACGGTTAAAATCAAAACCGTGGTCGTGACAGAGAGCTCAACGGCCCACTTCAAGGTTGAGGGCCAGCGCTTCCATCCCCATGCCGCCAAGGTATCCTTCCAAAAATGATGTTCCTCCTTGAGGTAAGAGATCATAGCGGGAGAAGGCTTGGTTCCCGCTAAATCTATCACTGTGGCTCTCGCTTTTTCTAATTTACTGTAATAATCCCGACATTTTTTGCATGCAGCAAGATGGGTCTCAATTTTTTGGATGCGGTGAGTATCAAGACCCGAACCACTTTCGGTTTTTAAGGGAAAGAGCTCTCTGACAAAGAAGCAACTCAACTCTTGATCCGTCAAGCTTTGACTCCCGCAAAAGCCTCAAGGCCACGCCCCAATCGAAAATAAATTGTACCTTCGGGGATGCCCAAAGCTTTTGAAATGTCTCCAACGGAATAATTAAGAATATAACGAAGCACCAATACCTCGGAGGATTCCGATTCACTCCTTCTTACATATTCTTTCCACGCAGCCAATGAATCGCTATTTAAAACTTTCCATTCTGATTTTGCAGGATTGCTTTTTGCACGATGATTCTTCTTTAAATATTTCTGAAAAAGGGCAGACATTTCTTTTATCAAAGCCTGATCAGCTTCGGCCTCTTTAAGGGTTTTTGAGTTTTTTTGAAAGGCCCGAAGAGCCCGAAGAGCGCTGTGCAAAGCCACATCCTCGTCCAAGAGAAGAAAATAAAAATAATTGAGGGCCGCCTCGTAGTGGGCCTCGATTGGCATGATTAATCCGTTGTGAGTTGCTTAAGGAGGTCTAACTCCTCAAGAACTTTACCGGAACCAAGAACGACACAAGTCAAAGGATCTTCTGCTAGGGACACTGGTAAGCCGGTTCTCTCCCTAAGAAGAATATCAAGATTAGCTAAGAGCGCACCACCGCCGGTTAAGACAATCCCATTATCAACAATGTCCGAAGCTAACTCGGGAGGTGTTTTTTCTAGGGCCGTTTTTACAGCATCCACAACCTCATTTACAGAGTCTGTTAAGGCGTCGTGAACTTGGGTTGAAGTGATCTCAATAGTTTTTGGAGCTCCAGCAACTAAGTCACGGCCTTTGATTTCCATGACCCTTTCTTCGTCAAAAGGGTAAGCATTTCCGATAGCCATTTTTATGTTCTCGGCAGTGCGTTCGCCAATTAATAAGTTAAATTGCCTGCGAACATAATTAACTATGCTCTCGTCAAACTTATCTCCGGCAATTTTAATTGATTTACAGTAGACGATACCGCCCAAACTTATAACAGCAACCCCCGTCGTCCCCCCACCAATATCGACAACCATATTCCCGCTGGGCTCTGTAATAGGAAGTCCCGCGCCAATCGCCGCAGCCATCGGCTCTTCGATCAAATAAACTTCTCTGGCTCCCGCCGATTGGGCCGACTCTTTTACGGCGCGCTTTTCGACCTGGGTGATGCCATAAGGGACACAAATAATAATTCTGGGTCTAACCAGAGCCTTTTTGCCGCCCATGGATTTAGAAATAAAATATTTGAGCATACTCTGAGTGACTTCGAAGTCAGCGATAACACCGTCTTTTATGGGTCGAATGGCGACGATGGACCCGGGAGTTCTTCCCAGCATTTCTTTTGCTTCTTTACCCACGGCCAAGACCCGATTCTGCATTCCTCGATAGTTTTTTTGAACGGCAACCACGGAAGGCTCATTTAAGATGATGCCTCGTCCACGGGCATAAACAAGGGTGTTGGCTGTACCAAGATCGATAGCTATATCGTTGGCAAAGTAGTCTGAAAATTTGTCAAAGAATCCCATGGTTGTCTTTCATTTAACGTGGGTTAGTCTATTGAAGTCAAGTCATCGAATAAATTAGGAAAATAATTTTTACCATTCAAAATGGCGCACCTTGTCACCGCGCTCATCAATTTCGCTCATGGCTTGAACCCCTATTTCTAAATGAACGTCGGCATAATCTCTGAAAACACGGTTTGCAGAGGACTTGGTCTTCACTTTTTTAAGAGGCAAATCGCTGACTAAAAGGAGAGCCCCGCAAGGCACTTTGCTCGCAAAGGAGGTCACAAAAAGTGTGGCACATTCCATCTCTACTGCAGCCACCTTCTCGCGACGGATGGTCGCTTTAAACTCGTCGTCAAACTCCCAAAACCTGTAATCAGTCGTGTGAACCACCCCAGCCTGATATTTTAGATTTTTTTCTAAAATAATTTGGCTGATGAATTTCTGAATTTTAAATGCAGGAAGCGCAGGCACTTGAGGGGGCATAAAGTGAATGCTCGTTCCCTCATCTCTTATGGCTGCCATAGGCAACAAGAAATCACCAATTTTTAGATCTCTGTGGAGGCCACCACACATCCCCAACATTAACACCGCATCGGGCTTTATTGCCGAAAGCATTTCAATAACCAGGGCCGCCGTGGGGCTCCCAATTTTAAAATCAACAATGCTCACCCCAAGAGCCTTAGAATGGGCCGCTCGCATCGCAGAGCCCGATTTAAGAGGGGCATTATACCTCTTGCTAAAACGTTCCATGTAATATTCAAAATTAGTGAGTATGATGTGCTTATGAAAATCCTTAGCGCTCGACCCAGTATAGCGCTCAAGCATATTTCGAGCGATGGCTAGTTTTTTGGGATTATTCCAGGTTCGCTGCTTATCACTTGCGTCATGTGAAACCGTGGTCATCTCGATCTTAGCCTCTTACTTACCTTCATTAACTATTAACCATTTTTACTATTGATTAACCTACTCCGTGTTAAATATTATTTCAACTATGTCAGATCAGCAAGCATTCGAAGAACTTAAGGTTTTTTTTGAAAACCGAGCGGTCTGTAGACAGGCCGCCGACTCTTTAAGGCAAAACGTAGAAATTGGGATCGTCATTAACGAGTCACTCCAATGTACGTTTTTTAAAGAAGGCGAAAACCCTCGATTTGAGGCCCGTCAGGCTAAAAAACCTGATGTTGTTTTCTACATGAAACCAGAGGCCATTAAAAGTTTAACCGAAAGCACAAGCGACGATATCGGAGAAATTGGAATCACCGTAACGAAAAACTATTTGGCCGGATCTATTCGCATCAACGTAAAGGGCTCTATGATCAGCCTTCTCACCAACGGCTATTTGGGAGTTATAAAGTCCGGAGGGCTGTCTTTTGCGAAGTTTTTAGCTAGCCACGGCGTCACTGGTCTAGGTAAAATCAAGGATGTTATTCAACATCTCAGGAAGTAGTAATCACTCCATGACGGTACCTTTCTATTACCCACAACTTTTAGCTAAAAAGGTTTTGCCCTCTCGCCCCTAGGACGGCCGTCCTGGCCTCCTGGTATGAACTATTACCGTAGAGGACTGCCGGTACCGCTACTGCCCATGGAGGGCGTGCCGCCGCCTTCTCAGTGGGGCACTTCGTGGGCAGACTAAAGCAGGGTCGATATCAACTGCTACCGCCAACCCATTTCAAACTTGAGATGGTCTTTGTAGAGCTGTTTTTCCTCTTCAACCTGAAGCTCGGACCAACCCCGCTCTTTTTTAAAAACTTCGGTGATGGCGTCGAGTAAAACAAAACCGTGATCCCTCTTGGCCAAGAAGAGAGGAGTTCGCCTCAACATAAAATCTTTGAGATGAAAACACATCGTATTATGACTTGCGAAAAGGGCTTCCATTTCCCAAGGCCTGTGTATTCCTGCCCTTTCACCCTCTTCTAAGATATTTAAAGCTTCAAAACCATGTCGCTCGGCGAGTTTTAAGGTTTCAGCCTCAGTCAAGCCATATTCAGCGGCCCACATATAAGATTGAGCGAGGGCTTCCGAAAGTTTTTCAGGAGTGATTATGGGATTGATAACTTCCCGAGTTTGATTGCGAGCATATTTAACTCTCTCTTCTAAAGAAAATTCTTCTTTTAGAACGACTTCCACTATATCTCGGGCCATCCGGCGATAAGTCGTGTACTTTCCCCCCGCCACAAAAGTGACGTTGCGCTGGGTATGCAAAATGACATGCTCACGGCTTGTTTTACTTTCAGTAGAACTCCCGTCGGCCACAAGGGGCCTTACTCCAGAGTAGCTAGCGATAATGTCGCCTTCTGTAATCTTGGCTTCGGGAAAGTACCCATCCACTATTCTAAGTAAATAACTCACATCATCTTTAGTGCTGTGGACGGTTTCAGGACTTTCTTTAAAGTCTGTGTCTGTCGTCCCCACGATCACCATATCATGCCTTGGGATACCGAAAATAATCCGACTATCTTTGTCTGTAGCCATCACCACGGCTTCTTGAAGAGGGAGTCTTTCGCGACTCAAAGTCAGATGAATCCCTTTACTGGGCCTGAGGATTTTCTTCCATTCAAAAAGACTCTCGGCAAATTGATCCGTCCAAGGCCCCACAGTACTCACAAAATGCTTTGCCTTGATGGTGACTTTCTTTCCAGAAATTTTATCTTCAGCCTCTAGGGCTTTAAGTCGACCTCCTTCATCAAATATTCCATGTCCCGCTTTAATGTAATTGGCTAATTTGCCGCCGTATCGATGGGCTGACCGTAAAGTTTCGATAACAAGCCTATCATCGTCCATATAGGCGTCGCTGTACATGTAAGAACCAAGTAATCCGTCCTCCCGAAGCTGCGGAACCTTATTCATGGTCCCATTTGCAGATAGGCGTTCGTGAAACTTCGGAGTGTGAAGGAGTGCCAGGGTGTCGTAAAGCCACATCCCTAACCCCATCTTAAACATCCCCACGCGGCCCCCTTTATAAACAGGCAAGACAAAACTTAAGGGGTGGACAAGGTGTGGAGCGATATCGAATAAAATATGACGCTCATTAAGCGCCTCAAAAACTAAACCAAATTCTAAATTTTCCAAATAACGAATGCCGCCGTGGATGAGTTTACTGGAACGACTACTCGTCCCTGATGCAAAATCATTTTGCTCTATAAGACATACCTTCATTCCGCGACTTGCAGCATCTCTGGCCGTGCCTGCTCCGGTGATTCCCCCTCCGATAATGCAGAGATCAAAATCACAAGACGCCATATCGTTAATATTCTTTAGTCTTTCGTTAAACGAAAAACGGCTGAACTTAATCATTTGTTTTTATTTCTCCGATATTCGACCAGAGCATAAAAGAGCTTTTTCTTTAAGGCTAGTAAAATGACCTCAGCGAGGATCCCCACGCCGTAGAGAATCATCGCAAACTCTCGTCCCGACGGATAAAAAAACTGGAAGCCCCAGAGGGAGAAAAGACCTAAGGCCTCCCATACATTAATTTCCAAATCCATAAGAAAAAGAAGCGAAAGGAGGGATTGCATTAACGTCAAACCAATTTCTTGGAGTTGGAGAGGCGAGAAAATGAGGGGGGTGATCTCTTTTTTCGAGAGGCTCAGAACTATGGGAATCATTCCCGCCATCAACGTCCACTGGACAATGTTTGAGGAGATCATATTGATCATGGCCATGGGAGCCTTTTTACTGGTCCTGGCCCACTGAAAGGCCGTGACTTTTTCAGGGAATTCGCTGACAAAGGGCGCACACCATTGAACGAAATAAAAAGAAGGGATCCCCATCGTTAAAGCAAGAGCCTCTAGGCCTAAAAGAAAGGGCCGGGTTGAAATGCTCAGTAGAAATCCGCTTAAGACGAAAAGAAACAAGAGTGAGGGCCATCTTCGGGTTTTCTCCATAGATGAAATCTTTTTTCCAACCCACGGCAAATCGGCCTCTTCTTCTTTAATCCCCTTGGGTAGTTTTGTGAGCTCATAGAGATAAAGAGTATAAATGGCCCCAAGAAAAAAGCTGTCTATTATTGTTAGCGAACCCTTAAGCCAAATCAGTCCAAAATAAAGTGTGCTTAAGAGCAATGTTAAAACCTCAAGTCCATTAACCCAGTTTAAACAAAGTTTTGACCAACGTTTTTCTTTGGAAAAAAAGGTTTTAGTGAAGTAAATGAGTGGCCAACCGAAACCCACAAGGAGCCGGAGCGAGCCCGTTAAGTTTGCTATCATAAGGGACTGCTTCTGTTCCCAGGCAATAACAGCTTCCACTGCAAATTCTGGAGAGACTTGAAGCCATGCCAAAAAGGCCAAAGCCAAGCCTTGGCTGATATAGAGTTGGGCCGTTTCAGCAGCCCAGCCCATAAGAATTGAGGCTACTATAACTACCGGCGCAGCCCATAGGATGGATTGCCAAGCACTCATATAAGCGTAATCTCCCATAAAATCTTGTTCTATACCTTGTAAAAAAACCGAATGAAGATAAAAATAAACTAATGACTTGGAACCCAGAAATCAAGACAACCATTGATCGCGTCTTAAAAACAAAAGAGACCTCTAAGCTTGCCGTTTTCGATGCCGATGGAACTCTTTGGCATGATGATTTGGGAGAAGCTTTTTTTAAACATCAGATTGAAAAAAACCTCGCACCAGGCTTAAGAAATATTTCTCAACCCTGGGCCCACTACCGTCAGCTTTGCGCAAGAGACGCTACGGTAGCTTACGGGTGGCTTGCCCAAATCAATGCCTCCCTTTCTGATGCCGAACTCACCCAACAGGCTGAAGATTTTTACAATTTAAAATTTCGTTCTAAATTTAATCCTGAAGTGAAGGATCTTATCTACCAATTGCGTGCCCATAATTTTCAGGTCTGGATTTGTACAGCTAGTATAAGATGGGCCATCGCCCCCGCCCTCAAAGATCTAGATATCGATACAGATTTACTTATCGGTGCAGAGGTTGAGCTAGATAAAGATAAAATCTTAACAAATAAAATTGTAGAACCCGTCCCTTACAAAGCTGGAAAAAAGTATTGGCTTGAGAAAAAGCTAAAGGGCAAGCCTCTTCTCGTCGCAGGTAATTCCATGGGAGATTTAGAAATGATGGCCATGGCTAAAGTTCTTCCTTTAACCATTGTTTTCGAGCCTCACCTCCCGGAAATTCGAGATAGCGAGATAGAACTCATGGCCGAGTCTAAAAAACGGACATGGCCTATACAGATTTTCCGATAAGATTTTCGAGATCTGAAACTTCTTTGGGAGCAAGATGGGTCAGCACTTCACATCCGGCGGCCGTCACGACCACATCGTCTTCAATTCTGACTCCTAACCCGCGATATTCCGCAGGGGCGCTCATATCATTTTCCGGAACGTACAACCCCGGCTCAACGGTGAAGCACATATTAGGCTCTAATTTTCTAGATTCACCGTTTGGAGAATAAAGCCCCGCATCGTGAACGTCCATTCCTAACCAATGACTGGTGCCGTGAGGGTAATATTTGAAGAACGCTCGGGAGTCGATAAGGTCCTTTCTTTGCCCCTTAAGCAAGTCCAATTCAATCATAGCGTCCGTAAGGCCCTCTATGGCCTGAGCATGAATACTGGGCAATGTAACCCCAGGTTTCACTGCCTTTATACAATTTTTTTGAACTTTTAAAACAGCCTCATAGAATCTCTTCTGAGCGGGAGAAAACTTTCCAGAAACCGGAAACGTTCGCGTAATATCTCCAGTGACGTACCCAAACTCAGCACCAGCATCGACAAGAAGAAGCTGCCCCTCACTCATTTTATCGCAATTGTTAATGTAGTGGAGAATTGTAGCATTGGCCCCGCTTCCGACTATGCTTGTGTATCCTAGTCGATCAGCTCCTTGACGTCGAAACTCGCATTCAATCTCCGCTTCGACTTGGTACTCAAACATTCCGGGTTTGCAGGCTCTCATTCCGACGATATGTCCTAGAGCACTGATCTCCGTGGCTTTACGAAGAAGTTCGATTTCATGAGAAGTTTTAAGAAGACGCATCTCCCCAATAATCTGTTTAACGTCAATAAGAGGTGCAACTCCAATTCCCGTTCGACCTTTGAGGCGCCGAGATTTTTCCATTGCATCGAAGACCGTCTGGTCACAATCAGGGTTTTCACCCATCTTATAATAGATTTTCTCAGCATTCTTGATCAGTTCGGGTAAACGGGTGTCGAACTCTGAAATCGGATAAACTTTGTTTGGACCAAAATATTCTTTCGCCCCTTCGAGTCCATATCGAAAGCCATCCCAAATTTCTCGGGCTGGATCCCTTTCCCACACGAACATTACAAAATTATTAGGGCTGCTCGGGTCTAAAATCGCAACACTCTCGGGTTCAACAAATCCAGTGAGATAGTAAAAAGAACTATCCTGTCGAAAAGGGTAATGGACGTCGTTGTTTCGAATCAGCTCTCGCGCCGAGGGAATGATCGCCACCCCCCCTTTGATTTGGCTCAGCAGGGTTTTTCGGCGACGTTCAAATACTTCTTTGCCTCCCTTTGGACCTTTTTCCACTTTTTTAATTCCTCTCTAAAATTAAATTTTCAAATTCCCAATGCAGTCATTAACCCAGGCAGATATTTTGTGGCCGCTTGCTCACCTTGAGCCACGGCCTCCCTTCGATGATCATAATCCGTCAAATCCATATCTATAGGAACCTCAATGGTTAAATTGGCGACGAGATGTTGCTGTTTTGAGATTTCTCGAACCGCTAACCAAAGAGCTTTAAGCTCGGGACTGCTTTCTTTTAAGATTATTTTTCCACTGCTAATAACATCAACATAAATTAAGTACTGAGCTCCGAGCTTTCGAAACTCGCCAGGCCAATCCACAGGACTTAAGGCGCCAGAAACGTAAGTCTTACCCGCCCTTTGATAAAAGGAATAGAGCGGGGGAAGAACGGCACACTTAACAAGTTGCTCCCGGGCTTTCCCTCTACCTATGAGATCAATTTGGTCTCCGTCCGTTGTAGGGCATCGAAAGGGAATACTTCCTGAGTCTAAATCATTTCTTCCGAAAGAAGCATTTAAGAATTCAAATAGCTCTTGTGGATCTTTGGGCTCTGGACGATTATTTAATAAATTCGAAGAAGGAAGTTGTTCTTTTTTCAACTTCATCATTTCCCACTCGACGCCGTTGGCGCCCTTAGAGATGGAATAACTGGCTCCAATGATACTTCCCCACTCGGTACCTCCGATGACAACAATGGGCACTTTGGCCCTTTGAAGAACCCTCAGCACTCCTATATGGGCGTAGGCTCTCATGGCGCCGGGACCTAAAAACACTCCGACGGGTGGGGCCTGACTTCGAGGCGGGGGTTCGGTTTTGGCTGGAGGCTCTGATTTTCCTTGAGCATACTTATGGTTTACCGTCTGGCAGCCCACCAAGGCCAGGAGAAATAGACTAAGAGCGATGCGCAAAAATAAAAAATTCTTTGTTACCATCAGTTCCTCGGAGGGGACTCGGGAAAGTTCTTATTTCCTTCAATCCCAGTTCTTTGCAAATGGCTCTTATTTTCTCTTGAACTTCTTCGTGGAGCAAGGAGTCTTTCACGATGCCCCCTTTTCCGACCTGTTCTCTCTTAACTTCAAACTGGGGCTTAATCAATGCAATGACGTGACCGCTCTCTTTGAGGAACTTCACGGCTTCAGGCAAAATTAAAGACAGTGAGATAAACGAGACGTCGATCACAATCAAATCCACCGGGTTCGCGACGACTTCCGCTGGGATGGCCCTCGCATTTATTCCTTCAAAAGCTTTTAACCTCGGCTCGTTTCGTAATTTCCAGGCAAGCTGGTTATGGCCCACGTCAATTCCGATAATCGATTTGGCACCGAATTGAAGGAGGCAATCCGTAAATCCCCCCGTACTGATACCAATATCGAGGGCATCCAACCCCCGAGGATTTAACCCAGATTCTTTAAGGACCCCCTCCAGTTTTTCACCTCCTCGAGAAACGTACTTGGCCGCCGCGCCGCTTTTGAGCCGGAATGGAGTTTCAAGGGGAAATTCTTCCGAGGGTTTTTTGACCAGGCTATCACCCACACACACCTGCCCTGCCATGATCAGTGCCTGGGCGTGGGTTCTTGATCGAGCGAGACCCTGGTCAGCAAGGAGCTTGTCTATTCTCTCTTTTTTTGGTCGCTCTTTTATTGGTCCGTCACTCACAGGTCTCTTCTTCATGGAGCTCAATGCCGGATTGGAGGAACGACACCGGTATCTTTAATATTATTCATAGCCGTGGTCGCCGCCGTCGGATTTAGCTTTTTGGGAACAGATTTAGCTCTGATCAGATCCATTCGCTTTTTGACCTCAGCAACTATTCCCTTAACATCAATATTTGAGAGCTCACGCAGACGATCCTGATTACCGTGCTCAATAAACTCATCGGGAATACCTAAGTTTAAAACGGGAAGAGAAATATTGAGTTTGGCTAGGGTCTCTAATATCGCCGCGCCCAGCCCTCCGACGACGGTTCCTTCTTCTACGCTGACCATAAGTTTAACGCGAGTGGCATCTGTAACGAGAGCTTCTTTATCTAGAGGCTTGATGAATCGCGCATTCACGACTTCACAGGCAATTCCTTTAGACCTCAATTCTTTGGCGGCAGCCACGGCGGAGGCAACGCACGACCCCGCAGCCCAAATACAAACTTCGGGTTCAATATGTTGTATGAGACGCTCAGATTTTCCAAGGGGGAGCATTCTAAAAATGGAATCTAAGGGCCCGCCGTATCCTTCGCCCCGAGGGAATCGCACCGCCACCATTTTCTCGCAATTTAGGGCGGTATAGACCATGTGCTGCAATTCATTCTCGTCTTTAGGTGCCATGATATACATCCCAGGAATACAACGTAAATAGCTCATGTCAAACACGCCGTGATGAGTGGGCCCATCAGCCCCCACTAATCCGCTTCGATCTAAGAATAGTGCTAGAGGAATTTTTTGAATGGCTACGTCATGAATAAGTTGGTCATAGGCTCTTTGTAGAAACGTGGAATAAATTGCCAGGGCTGGTTTAAGCCCATTGAGCCTCATGGCGGCGGAAAATGTCACGGCATGCTGCTCTGCAATTCCCACATCATAAAACCGGTCGGGGAATAATTTTTGAAATTTATTAAGTCCCGTTCCGTCGGGCATCGCCGCAGTGACCGCTATGATTTTCGGATCCGCCTCCGCCATTCTACACACAGTTTGAGAAAAAATACTGGTATAACTTGGTTTAGAAGTCGGCTTCTTTGTAGGCTCCCCCGTCTCTTTGCAAAAACCACTGACTCCGTGAAAGTCACCGGGCCTTTCTTCAGCACTGGCAAGGCCAAAACCCTTTTTAGTCTTGATGTGAACCAAAATGGGTGGGTTTCCTTCAGAAGAGGGATCACTTTTGAGATCTCCTGTGGTTCTCATTGCAGTTTGGGTAGCCTCCAGAGAAAGATTTCTAACGCTTTCTAAAGTCTTAACCAATTCGTCTAGATTATGCCCATCTATCGGACCGATATAGCGAAACCCTAAAGCTTCAAAAAAGCTTGATGCCGAGAAAAAATCTTTAACTGCAGCACTTAAGGTTTTCACTTTTTCATAAATATCAATTTCACTTGTGGAGACGGCCTTAAGCTTTAGTTTTATTTCGTCTCGGGCCCGGTTGTAGAGTTTACTGGTGATTCTCTTTCCAAAGAACTTAGCAAGAGCTCCTACGTTCTCCGAGATGCTCATCTCATTGTCATTGAAAATCACTATATAATTGGGCCGTCTCAGATGACCTGCGTGATTTAATCCCTCATAGGCCATACCGGCTGTAAGAGCCCCGTCCCCAATTATGGTCACGACTTGGTTGCATGTCCCTTTGACCCATTCACTTTCGGCAAACCCGAGTCCCGCACTCACGCTGGTGGACGAGTGACCTGCTCCAAAAGCATCGTAAGGGCTTTCTGTGATCTTGGTAAAACCTGATAATCCACCGTCTTGCCTAATGGTTGAAAAAGCATCGCGGCGGCCAGTGATAATTTTATGGGCATAGCATTGATGGCCCACATCCCAAACCAATTTATCTTCGGGAGTGTTGAAGACGTAATGTAAAGCCACAGAGAGTTCAACAACGCCTAAGTTCGCAGCGACATGGCCGCCGACTTTTGACATCGTATCAATAAGAAACTTTCTAAGCTCATCTGTATAAAGTCTGAGTTCAATGGGATTAAGTTCTTTGAGATCATCAGGGCTAGAAACTTTTTCCAGAAACATAAACTACCTCTCACAGAGATGGGTCATTAAACTCTTGAGGCTCTCTGCACGCCCATTAAAAACTTCTAAAGCCTGATGACCTTGAATCAAAAGGGCATCACAAGTTTCCTTTGCTTTTTCTAAGCCCACGACTTTGACAAAACTGGGCTCGGAGTTCTCAACTCCATCGGCAATATCATCGACTATTTGAAAAATAAACCCAAAGGCCCTGGAATAATCGGAAAGGCATTTTAGCTCGAATGCGTTTGCTCCGCAGATCCTTGCCGAACCTAAAATGCTCGTTTGAAAGAGCGCGCCAGTCTTGTAAGAATGAAGAAATTCGATTTCTGCGCTATCGACTTCTCTTCCTCTCAAAACAACATCCGCCGCTTGGCCCCCAACCATCCCACGCATTCCCGCTGAAAGTGTCAGTTCTGTAACAAGGTCCAAAGCTAATTCAGGTTGGGAACTATAATTTTTCGTCAAAAGGAAGAAAGCTTCAGTATTTAAGGCATCCCCGGCAAGAACGGCCAAGGCCTCTCCATAAATTTTATGATTCGAAGGCTTACCCCGCCGGATGTCATCATCATCCATGCAAGGTAAATCATCGTGAATCAAGGAGTAGGTATGGATCAGTTCCACAGCCGCACCTAAAGGCAGGACTTTGTCGATATCTTTGTACCCTAAAGCCTCCGCAGCAAAAAGGGCTAAGATGGGGCGCATTCGGTGCCCCCCCCTCACTTAAACTATACGAAATAGCTCCGTAGAGATCCTCCAAGCCCGGTCTCGAAAGAGAGGGTCTGAGTTCTTCAAGGTATTTTTGGATATAACTATCCACACGATTTTTGGAATTTGAAAGGTGATCTTTAAAGCTCATTAAAATCTTTTGTCACTTCCGTTGAATCGGCATTTACACTTAAGAGAAGTTTTACGCGATTCTCAGCCTCTGTTAGTTTTTGGTTACAGGCTTTAGATATACTAATCCCCTCTTCAAAAAGAGTAAGAGACTGCTCTAACTGAAGCTCACCGTCTTCGAGTTTCGAAACAATTTCTTCCAAACGCTTGAGGTTTTTTTCAAAGTCCATGGTCAAAGCGCTCCTCGTAATAAGTGGCCGCAGTGTGCCAGACTCGAGTTTAAATGTCAAAGGACCCTTTTATCTAAAAACCTTAGAGAATTTCAGAGGATAGTTCACCTTTATGAAGGCGTATCCGAATGACATCCCCCTTCATCACCTGACCGGACTCTTTGATGATTTCATCCCCTTTTTTGATAATGGAGTACCCTCGGCTTAGAACGGCGAGGGGGCTTAGTCCATCAAGCTGAGCCACTCGTTTTGAAAGGTCACTTTTTTTGCTCTCTAATGTACGCAGAATGCCGTTCTTCTGCCTTGAATCGAGACTGAGAAAAATCTGTCGGCATAAGTCTAGGTTTTTTCGTGGAGTGCCGAGGCGCTCGCGAAGAAATTTCACTTCAGTAAAGCTTGTCTGCAGGTAGCGTTGCATATTTTGAATGAGCCGATCGCTCATTTCGTCACAGCGAAGCATGAGGTCTTGGAGTCTGCGCTTAGGATCGATGAGTCTTTTTGCCAGGCTATTCAGTTCAGCCGTGGCCATCCCTAATTTTTTGCGAACAAGGGTGAAAAGATGTTTTTCAAGAGACCCAATTTTTTCAAGCAAATCCTTCTTATTTTTCACCACGAGCTCCGCAGCTGCGGACGGCGTAGGAGCTCTCAGATCGGCGACAAAGTCCCCAATCGTAAAATCTACTTCGTGGCCCACTGCTGAAATAAGAGGGATTTTAGATCGACCTACAGCCCGCGCCACTTCTTCGGTATTGAAAGCCCAAAGATCTTCAATTGAACCACCGCCGCGTCCCACAATCAAAACGTCGAAGCGAGTGGGTCCCAGTCGATTGGCCAGATCCAGGGCAGCCACAATTTCGCCGGGGGCCTTGTCTCCTTGGACGCTCGTTGGAAGTATGGTGATCTCCACTCCTCCGCCGGATCTTCTGGATAAAATATTGAGCATATCGCGAATAGCGGCACCCGTTGGAGAAGTGATGATCCCAATTCGCGTAGGAAATTGTGGAATGGGTTTCTTTCTGGAATCCTCAAAAAGGCCCTCGGCTTTGAGTTTTTCTTTTAATTGCTCAAAGGCAATTTGAAGGGCCCCAAAACCGACAGGTTCCATAATTTCGCAAAATAACTGGTAATCCCCGCGGGGCTCGTAGGCTGTAATTCGACATCGAACGAGAACTTCCATTCCATCCTGGGGTTTAAATTTCGTCCCTTGAACAAACCCTCGGAACATCACAGCCCTAATTTGAGATGACGAATCTTTTAATGTAAAATAAAGGTGACCTGAACTCGGAATTTTAAGATTACTGATTTCGCCCTTGACCCACAGAAATTGAAAGTTCTTTTCTAGGAGCATTTTGATTTGTCGGTTCACATTTGAGACCGTCAAGACTTCGGGCTCTTGACTCCGCACCGGCTCTGGGGCTGGCATCACGCCTTGCACGGTCGCAATAATTTCTTCTTTGATTTCAATTTCTAGTTTAGAGCCGCTGGTGAAGGGCAGTTTACTTATGTCCACAGATCTATCTTCGTTCATCTGGCCCACGCCTAATTGAACTAGGTTCTTTTGCCCGATACTCCCTTGAGCCTTATTTTTAGCTTCAATAAGGCGATTAATTCTGGCTTCAATTTCAGGATCGGACTTTCTAACCTCAGGTTTTTTATCGTTGTTGGTCTTTCTTACTTTTTCGCTGCTGGGTCTTGTTTCCGATATGGGTGGGAGCAAACCCTCCCAAGTAAGCTGGTCAGACATTCCAAGAACTTACGCTTTAGGCATTAGAAAATCAATGATTTACGAATTCTTAAAAGTCAAAAGGTAGAGATTTATTTTCGCTTTTTAAATGAAAGCGTAGGGGTGCAAAAACCAAGGTCGCTAACCGGTGCATTCATGGAGCTAACTACGAAAAAACGATTTCGCGATTCAGGATCTTTAGGAATCGAAATGCCGTCATATAGTGCCCGTATCTTTTCATTAAATTGTTCCGTTTCTACAGTAGTAGGTCTTGGCCAATTTATTCCAAGTGAGGAGGCCCGAAAATCTATGGATTGGCTAGTTCTTAAGGTAACAGGTTTGGCAAACAGATCGCCGACAAGCTGCACGGCTATCAAAGGAGGCACTTCCCATAGATCCAAATCTAGCATCCCCTTGAACTGCACCTCTGCATTTTGGTGTTTGAACCAGTCTTCATTATTGAGAAGGTACTCACTGAAAGCATCTCTATACTGCTGATACGACCAACCTTCTCTAAATTGCCATCGGTATTTAATTACAAAAATGCCTTTCTCATAAGCCTCTTTGTTTCGTCTAGCCAACTCAGTGAAAATCGCCTGCTTACTTCTTGCGGAAGGCCAGAAAAAATCGTCGGGTGCGGCCAACGCAAGAGAGGTCGCAAGTGTGAGTAAAATAGTTGCGACAGCTTTGAAAAACTTCATCATTTGCTCCTCATACCCTCTAAAAAGCTTATATTTTAGTGCGATTTACTGCCACAAGGTACCAGCTTACTTTTGGCTACTGTACTACCAAAAGTAAGCTGGTACCTTTGGGCGATCAAATGATCTTTCTTCAGCTAAACCAGAGATTTTGCAAGGCCCATAATCCACCAACAAAGAGACTGACAAAGCCTAGAACTCTTCTCGCCTTGAATCTTTGAAGCAGTTCGGGAGCAAGTCTCTCCTCGGCCAAAGTGAGAAGTTTCGGAGTGTTTAGAACGAAAGTCATCACAATGCCGTAACCAAAGATAATGAATGGAAAAATAAAATCAAGCTCTCGATACGTCATGAACCTCATGCTCCAGTTGGAACTTAAAAGCGTCCTTTAACTTATTTATCGTCCACCGAGCCTCAGCACTTAAGGCCAGAAGTCTCTTTTTTTAGAAACTTTTTAGCAGTTCCCGCTTTTTCTCCATATCTAGCCCGTAGTACTTGTAATTGTTGTATCTTTAACGATAAAAGCACCCGTGCCCACAGGATGATTTATAATTTCTAATCCGTACTTCTCAATGGCCTCATGGGCCATGGGGGCTGTGTACACCATGGTGAGCACGTTATTTAGCTGCGGATATTTCTTCTTCAATTTAAAAACAAGGGTGTAGGGTGTTGGAGCCAAAAAGCTTGAGACTTTATTTTCAAAAATCCATGCGCCCTCGCTCATATTTTTAGGATCAAGGAGTCTATTAAATCCATAGATAAAATCTTGAGCCACAAGTTCTCTTCCCTTGCCGTTCGGAAAACATGGATCATCTTGAAAATGAATGTTTTTCTTGATCTGAACGGTTACGGTCAGGCCGTCTTTAGAATACTCGGGCATTTTTTCAGCTAGTAATGGAACCACGGTGTAAGGCCTTTTAAAATAATGATATTGTAAAAGAGTTTCGTATACACTGCCCATGGCCTCTGTGGCCACCGCGTCGGCAGAAAGAATAGGATCAAGGCTTCGGGGGTTTTCACGAAGCACAATATGAAGATCTGTGTCTAGCTTTTTTTGTGTGCAAGCTAAAACTTGGACCAAAATTATGGGGTAAAGCAAAAACGAAGCCAGGTTTTTTATTAATATTTCTCTCATATTTTTTCTCCGCATTGACGGTACCTGCCTTGAGCAGTAATATCAATTAAAGGTCTACTGTCTGGTGCGAGGTTTCTACGATTTTCTAAACCCTACGATTCTATACCGGGGGTTTGTCACTGACGGTGGTGTGCATGCTCAGCTTAGTCTGAGAAGCCTGAAGCCGTTATATGAACTCCACCTTTTATAAGGGGTTTAGAATTCATGAACGCGGCCAAGATGGTGGACCTGTTTTTTACTTAAGCGTATCGCCTTGAGATTTCAGTGTTTCCCCGTGCTCTCTTAGCTGTAAACTAACTGCTCGCTCCAAAGTTTGGATTCCTTTGCAGCGCCTTGCCATATGTTGTTCTATTGTTTCTAACCTGCCATTTATTTTATTAAAATGAGGCTCAAGTGCATTAACAATTTCATGTTTAAGTTCATGCTTAAGTTCATCTTTGAGTTCTCT
Source organism: Deltaproteobacteria bacterium (assembly GCA_013287405.1). Next base: position 6,393 of record JABDDW010000005.1, on the reverse strand, counting down.
CTTAAATCTATTAATGGCAACTTCATTTAGGTTCATCTTCCCGCCTTTCTAGATTTTTGGTCCGACCTTTTTGATTTTGTTTTACGCGTGCTCAAAGCCCTCTTATAGGCTGCCATAAGCCTATCTTCCTTTTTCACGTGATCGAGAAAGTTATTAGCCAACCCTTTAGAGGCTCTTCCACCTCGTATTGTAAGTATTCTTCGTTCTTCGTTCTTCGTCCCACCTCGGATCTATTCCTACCATAATATTCTGCTTAGTTTCCCTTCTTGTCATCGCCATGACAACCGCCCTCTCTCTATCATTTGCAAAGTCAGAATAAATTCGTCGGGGCTTCTTAAGCATATTTGTCTCCCTCTTAAAATATTTTATTTAAGAAGTACTTTTTCTATTTTTTACCGATTTTGTCCATGGATTTTTCGCTTCTAGATTTTCAAAAATAAACAAAAAATGCTTATATCGTATTCGTGAGTTTTTCCCACAGCGTCGAAACCTTTTTCCACACAATCAGCGCTCTTTTCCACATGAATGGAGTACTTATCCACAGCGAAAATATTTTGGATCAACTCAAAATATCCCTTTGGATCTCGCCTGTTTCCAGATTGGGCCGTTCACTCAGCTTTGTTTTTAAAGCCTCGATTAAGATTTTCTCCAACCGCTTTAGTCTTTGTTCATGATCATTGATCGCGGCCCATTCATCATCTACCGGCCAAACCATTTCTCGAAAAGACAATCTTGCTTGGTTTTCCATAAGCTCCTCCTACACTTCCTGATCCTCTTCTAGCAAAAATAGGATCAACTCCCAATCAAGCCAGGAGCTAAGTGGGATGGAAGTCCGGTGGATTTTCGGACAGATCACTTTGAAAAGTCCGCCCATTGCGCCGTACTTTCCGAAACCTTGAAATCAGGTATTGAATCTGACAGCCTCAGCCCCTGGAATCCATCCTTGTTCAAGGTCGAGCTGCCGCTTTTAACTCCGATGTTAGCCCAGTGGAAACAAAGAAAAGATCTTCAAAATCCAAAAAATAAGGCGGCCTAACAAGATTAAAAATCCTATCAGAACCTCCAGTTTTCTTAGAAGTCGCCGATTAGACCTATGGGTTGTCATAGGTTACCTCCTGCTCTAAGGAGGCTCTTCCATGGCCCCTGGTTTAATTCCCAGGGGCTTTGGCTTTTTTGAGCAATGCAAAATACTTGTTAGACAGAGTTCAAACAAAAGAGGATTTCAATAGATTGCTTCGAGCAAACTCGGACAAAATTCGTCGAATCGGAACTTAGTGGGCCTTTTTAATCGCCAGGGAGTGTCCATCAAGGCAGCTCTCCTTGCACTTAATGCGTTCAAGCTCACCTTCCAAATGTTCTATCTTGTGGTGAGCTGCACAGAGCGTCCTCAGATTCTCCAGAGTGTTTTGACCACCCTGTTTTACGGGAATAACATGATGAAGATCGAGCCATCTTTGTTGATCACAGTTACTATGAGTACACTTTCCTTTATCTCTGAGGTGGACTTTATGTCTTATTTGGGCCGGAATAGGGCGTCTCAAGAAATTTTGGAAATCCTTATTTATTTGATTACCCCCGTATTCATCGGTTTTCTGGCTAACCCATGCCTTCTTATCTAACGAACCATGTTCCGCGTTGCCTTTAATACGAGGAGCATTTTCTTCAAGCTTTGTTTTTTGGACCTGTCTTGAGACAGGTTTCTTGTCTAGAATTCGTTTGGCTTTTTCAACGGGATCTCTCTTCTCTAAAAAGAGATCAATCATTTCCATAAGGGCCTCTTCCACAGTAACTGCCTTTGATTTTATCTGAGACTCAAGATCTTGAACTCTTCTTAATTTCTTAAAATACTCCTCTTTTAGCCCAAGACTTAAAGTTAAACGATCTTCTCGAATGTATTTGGCTCTTTCAGATGAAATAGCTAACGGAGCCGCCCTGGCGACCTCCTTTTCTAGAGCTTTTGAAGTGAGTTCTGAGGCCTTTGAAATCCACTCAGTTTGTGATTCAAGAGTGATCACAGGAGTAATCTTTCTGGCTTTAGAAACTGTCAAATCTCCCGTCTGGATGGCTTTCTTGAGTTCTGGGACGATCGAAGCCTTTCTACTTACGGTAATGAAATTGTAGGCCACACTTTCGGTGAGTCCCAAGGCCTTGACTGTGTAATCAAAAAGACTTGTATTGCCGAGTTTTAAATAAGCTTTAGTGGAATCAATCTGTTCTAAAACTTCTAGAAGTTCGAATTCGATTTTCTTGTATCGGCCCACGATTTCTATTGCTTTGGAATGTAAGACATCAAAACTTTCCATCTCGCTACCTCCAATTGACACAAAACTTATAGCATGACTTTTGAGGCTCTTTTTAAAGGCTCTGAAACTTCCAGGGTGAATAGAAAATAAGGTTTTAGTCAAAAGAGAATGGTGCAGCCAATTTCGTTACGCAGGGAAGACTTCGCTGACTCTTACCTGGTCTTTAAT
>JABDDW010000005.1:2365-3912 GCA_013287405.1 Deltaproteobacteria bacterium | reverse complement strand
AAACAAAATAAGCTCAGCAAATTAAAAAATCTTAAAATTCGGTCCCCAGTTTCCAAATATTATTACGACAAAATAGAAAAGTTAGAATCTGGACAGCTGACGATACCTTCGTGTCACACTTTTAGTTACGAAGCTAAAGGGAACACACATGAGAAGGTATCATCAACTTCCTAAATCCAGACTCCCCACCAAACCACGCGCTTCACAGATTCTTTGCTACGCGAAAAGAGAGTGGGCTACCCAAAAAACCATGCGTTCCTCAAATCTCTTCACTCTGAAACTTAAACCTCAAAGCTCCTCCAACACTTGCTCAATTCTCCAAAACTATCCAGATTCCAAACAAATGTTTCTCATCCACTTAACCAACCAAGTGGGCTTTGCCCTTCACCCAGAATGTTTGGATTTCGTACCGAATAGTTTGAATCCACGCCCAAAGATTCAGAGATAAAGCCAAATTTTTAAACCTAAAGTTTAGCGTCAAATATCCGATATACTTTCGATGGGCTCTCAGAAAAAATTAAAGCCATTGAATTTATTGGGTTTTACAGCCCCACTACGATCCAGTAGAGGGCTCGGTATTATAGAGGTGGTGATTGCCAGTGCAATCTTGGGAGTTATTCTGCTCGCCATCTCTTCAATCCTAGTTACCGGTCAACAAGGAGCCCAATCTGTAAGCAAGCGGTTGGACGCGGGTCAATTAGGTTCATTTATCAACGCCATCTTGGTCAATCCACCAGTCTGCAGCTCAAGTGGATTGGTTGGCTCAGCAGCTCCCCCCTTGAAGGATCCCTCAACGCCTGACACGGTTTCTGTTCCCACACTCCATTTCGCAGGCCTTAGTTTTGATGACGGGGCCAATAGCTCTTTTGATAACGGACAAATCAAGATTTCAAGTTTGAAATACCACTCCGTCACCCAGGTTAGCCCGAGTGTGTACAATGCGGTCATTCGACTTCAAGTGAATGTTCAAAATGGTACAGGCCAGACTCCCGGAGGTTCACTCTTAGCACCGGTAGACTTCCCGGCTGTTTATACCGTGAACGGAGGAGGAAATATTATCAGTTGCGGGACTTCAGGTTCACCCACATTAGATCAATATTTTTCTTTTCAGATTGCCACGACAGTCCACGACCAGACAAATTACACCGGCACCCAAAACCTTCCGACACCCTACGCAGACGCCAACTACTATTTGATCTGCAGCATGGGAGCCGCGAACAATGGCCAAAATTACGGTGTTTTTTACGTGAGTTGGCAGGGCCCTTCGAACTTCGGCTGGCGGTACTTCCAAGAGCGGGGTAACTTTCAAGCCCCAATCATTACTATGAGTTGCGTAGCCCATCATAGTTAGACGCTCCTGAATTTAGACTCTTAAATTAGTCTCCAAGATAGCCCAACCTTTGAACAGGTGTTTAAACCCTTCCCATTTCTAACCTGCTAAAACCAGACTTTCGTCAATGATTTTAAGGACTTCCATTTTAGCCCCATCGGCTTCAAAATTGAATGTAAGACCGTAGATATAGGGATAAAGGTTCGAGGAGACACAT
>JABDDW010000005.1:1735-2355 GCA_013287405.1 Deltaproteobacteria bacterium | reverse complement strand
GCTCGAAAATCCGCGTACATATTTGGGATATTTTTATTTTTTGCTCTTTGCCATAAGTTAGAAGGGCAAGATATTGACCCGACTGCTGCGGCTGTCCAAGCTCAGGGGGCCGTAACTAAAGAAACAGGTCTTGCGAAAGCAGTTGCCCAACAAGGTTTAGTCAAAGCCAAAGAAAAGTGCCAGGCAGATAAAACCGCTTACGAGCAGCAACAAGCAAAACTGGAGAGTAAGTGTTCCCAGATTAGACGCACCTACGGAGAGACTAAGAGCCCTGATCCTTTACAATGCATCGAGGACGCAACTTCTTGTACCCAGAACCCCGCAACGGCCAAATTTCTTCAAACTTCCCGAGAAATGATTACCAAGGAGATTTACCCCGAAAGTACTGACGACACATCAGACCAAGACAGCGATAGTTCGGAGGACGGCAAGAGCAAAGCTCCGAAACCCATTCCTCCTATGAGCTCTAGTGAATATTGCCATCCTAAACCCGACGACAAGACCACAGCGGCCCCGAACCCTACGCAAACTCCTTCGGACTGCAATCAAACGACGAACGCGAACTCCACCCAGTTGCGCCGAAATATTCGCGTAAGTTAATTTATTCTGCTGACCTAAAG
>JABDDW010000005.1:1331-1725 GCA_013287405.1 Deltaproteobacteria bacterium | reverse complement strand
ACCCAGCCCGCATGTCTAAAAATCGGCGTTCAAGATAGAATTAACGCTTTGGACAAGGTTACTGAATCAGAAGACTCAAAAGTAGGTAGAGACTTGAAAGCGTTTGATACCCAAGAATCTAAACTTGAGGAGAAGGCCGCAGCCTGCAAAGGGGAATTAACCGCTCTGGATGCCCAAATCACCAAAGCGCAAATCGATATGAAAAAAGCTAATGCCGATGAAATGACCCAGGTCGGAGGCACAAATACTGAACTCACCGCTGCCCTCGCTGACCTTCAGCAAAAAATAGACGCTGCAACAGTTCTTGAAAATAAAATCATGGGACCCGACGCCGAACAGATCCTAGCCGACTATAATGCTGCAATTTTAAAGGCCTATTCCGACTGCCACAAAA
>JABDDW010000005.1:0-1321 GCA_013287405.1 Deltaproteobacteria bacterium | reverse complement strand
CTTACGCGAATATTTCGGCGCAACTGGGTGCGGTTGGGACGGGCCCCACTTCTAATAAATGCACCGTCGACTTTGACTTTCAAGTCAACAAGGCCCTTGCCTGGCAGGCCTATCAACAAAGAGTACATGCAAACGAGGTGCTCTATATGCAGCAACAAGCTGAGATCGCGAATCTCAACAGGAGAATTTTAACCACAAAAATGGGCGACCAAGTGAAGAGAAACGCTCTAGCCGCCCAGGACGCTTTCAACGTCACATCATTACAGACCTCCATTAGTTCCCTAATGCAGCAAAGGATGAATAAGGATTCGGAATGCACTCAAGCTGGAAACCGAATGCAGCTCCAAGCTCAAAGCCTACAAGGCAATGCCGATGTCAGTGGTAAAGAGTTTAGGATTAACTATTGTCAGCTACAAGACTTGAAGGATCGGTGCGGCATGGATGTCACTTCAAAAAATGACTCCGATGAAAAGGCTTTAGAGGATCTCAATGGCCTCATATCTGGTGCAGACAAGTTCGACCCTTGTGGAGTGGAAACAACAGCTGATGGCAAGGCTATTTATTCTCTGACCGATCCCACCATTCCCCAATATTCCGGTGGTGACGGTTGTAAGGATGTTTGTGGAGGATCACAAGGCGGCGCTCTCATTTTACACGATAAGACTGGTAAAGAGATCAAGAAATGATCTGTCTTACCCTCGCCCAATCCCCCCCATCCTCTACCGTCCCGTGATAAAACTCTGCAGGAGCGCGGCTTAGAGCGTAGGACTTGTCGTAGTATTCGACGAGGAGCCTTTCGGTGAAGAGTTCAAAGTTTTTTTCGTTCAGAAGAGCCACCAGTTGGCTGTGACGTTCATTGCCCAGGCGCTTTTTGATCACCCCAAGACAACGATGAAGTTCGGGGAGTAAAGCGTCCACAGGGATTTTTTCAAAATACTCTTCTAAAATATTTTTTACGCGAACTCCGATGGGCTGCACCACCTGAATATGAATACCGTCAAGCATGGCTTGGATAAAATTCTCATGGAGACGGCAAAATCCAATGCGTTGGCTTTCTCCTTCCACAATAATGACTTTTTCCCTACGCTCGACTAAATTCCAAAGCTCAAAAAATAAATTATTTTCAAAGTCCTTTTGGCGACCGCGCACTTTAATACCCATTTCGCCAAAAGCGCTTCCACGGTGATGGGCCAAAGCCTCAAGATCAACCACGGGACGTCCAAGCTTTTTCCATTCTTGAATAATTTTCGTCTTCCCTGATCCCGTAAGGCCATAAAGGGTGCAAAGCTTGAATGGATAAGCAGGTCCTGCCAAGAAAGAT
>JABDDW010000004.1 GCA_013287405.1 Deltaproteobacteria bacterium | reverse complement strand
TAGTTCCCGCCGACGTTTATCGTCCCGCAGCTATTGAGCAGCTCATCACTTTGGCTAAGCAAACCGGGACGGATTTTTACAATACGCAGCCAAACCAGAAACCCTTAGATATTTGTCGTGGGGCTATTAAGCAGGCTAAAGAGTCCGGTCGAGACACAATCATTGTCGATACGGCTGGACGACTTCAGATTGACGAAGCTTTGATGTTAGAGCTCACTCAACTCAAAAAAGAATTGAATCCGGCGGAAATATTGCTTGTGGCTGACGCGATGACCGGGCAAGAAGCCGTTAATATTGCCCAAGGGTTTAACGAAAAACTTCAAATTTCTGGGGTCATCCTGACTAAAATGGACGGTGACGCCAGAGGCGGAGCGGCTCTTTCTATAAAAGCAGCGACCGGGGCGCCTATTAAATTTATAGGGGTGAGCGAGAAGGTTTCTGGATTAGAGCCTTTTTATCCAGATCGCTTGGCGAGTCGCATTCTAGATATGGGCGATGTTGTGAGCCTAGTTGAAAAAGCCGCTGAGGTTTTCGATGAAGCCCAAGCCATCGAGATGCAAAAAAAACTTCGAAAAAAACAATTCACTTTGGACGATTTTAGAGAACAGTTAAGACAAATAAAGAAACTGGGTCCATTAGAGGGAATTATGAAAATGCTCCCAGGTATGGGGCAAATTTCCAAGCAACTTAAGAATATGACGCCTCCCGATGAAGAACTTAAGAAAATAGAGGCGATTATTAGCAGTATGACCCAAAAAGAACGGGACAATTACGCCATTCTTAACGGATCAAGAAGGGTTCGAATTGCTAAAGGCAGCGGGACTCAAGTCAGCGACATCAATCGTTTTATAAAGCAATTTGAACAGGCCAAGAAAATGATGGAGATGATGAGTAAAATGGGGGGCCGGGGCCTGTTTCAGAAAAACTCCTTGAGGTCTCCGCTGAAATAAGGTATCGATATCATCGACTTTTACTAAAAGGAGCGTACACTTCATGGCCGTTGTTATTCGCCTTTCAAGGACGGGAAAAAGAAATTCACCCCTCTATCGTGTCACTGTTGCCGATCAACGCCGGTGGCGAGATGGCAAGTTTTTAGCAAGGGTGGGTTGGTATAATCCCCGAACAGATGATAAGAAGTCTCGAATCAATTTAGACATGCCTGTAATCGACGAGTGGATCAAAAAAGGAGCCCAACCTACTGAAACAGTGGCGAAGCTTCTCAAAGACTACCGCGCTCAAACACAAGCCTAACAAAGAGGGACCTATTTAATATGGAGCATTCTAGCCTCAAAGATCTTGTGGTGTTCATGGCCCAGTCTCTAGTTGATTTTCCAGAACAGGTCGAAGTTACAGAAATGGTGGGAGAGCAAACCACTGTATTTGAACTGAAGGTCGCTAAGGAAGATCTCGGGAAAATTATTGGCAAGCAAGGCCGAACGGCCCGCTCTCTTCGCACGATTTTGAACGCCGCAAGTACCAAACTTCGCAAGCGAAGCGTTCTTGAAATCATTGAATAGAATTTGTCCTCCAAGTTAGTTAAAATTGGAAAAGTCATAGAACCCCGCGCTCTCCATGGCGATTTTAAAATTCGTCTCTTTTCCGGGGAGGCGCCCTGGATCAATTCTTTAAAGAGAATTTTTTTAAAACTTGAGAAGGAACCCGTAGAGCACGACATTATTTCCCTAGCTTTAAAGGGCTCAACTCTCATTGCCAGATCTAAGGAGATAAAAAATCGCACTGACGCCGAAAAATGGGTTGGTGCCGAAGTTTTCATTTCTGAAGATTTTTTTCAAAGTTCTGCCGGTGAAACGATCTATCTTCGAGAAATTTTAGATTTTTTAGTTTTGAATAACGATTCTGAAGTGGGAAAAATAATAGGATTTGAATTTAACGGGTCCCAGGATCTTTTGATTATTCAATCAAAGGGTAAACAAAAGATGCTTGTCCCGTTGGTTAAAGATTTTATTGTTAAGATTGACCAAGGCCTTAAGACTGTGACGATGGTTTTGCCTCCAGGTTTGTTAGAAGTAAATAAGTCCAATGACGTTTGACATCATCACCTTATTTCCAAAAATGTTTGATTCGCCCTTCTCCGAAGGAATTGTGGGGCAAGCCGTAGGGGCTAAGAAAATTAACTTGTCATTTTGGAATCCTCGAGATTACACCAGCGATAAGCATAAGAGTGTAGACGACAGACCTTTTGGGGGAGGCGATGGCATGGTCATGCTCCCCGAGATTCTAAAGCGGGTATTGAGTGACATCAAAGGTAAAAATCAGCCAAAAAAAAGAAGGGTGGTTTATCTTTCCCCCCAGGGTGCACTCCTCAATCAAAAAAAAGCAAAATATTTAGCAGAAAACTTTGACCAAATTGTTCTTCTATGTGGGCGCTATGGCGGAATAGACGAAAGGATAATTCAAACGGAAGTGGATGAAGAGATAAGTGTGGGAGATTATATTTTAAGCGGCGGGGAGTTGGGAGCGATGGTCCTCATCGATACCGTGGCCCGATTTATCCCGGGTGTTTTGGGCAATGAGGTTTCTCCCTTGGAGGAGAGCTTTAAAGACAATCTCCTTGAACATCCCCTTTATACGAGACCTCGAGAGTTTGAAGGAAGGGGAGTGCCGGAGGTGCTTCTATCGGGGAACCATTCAAAGATTCTAGAGTGGCGAAAGGAACAGAGCATTTTGCGTACTTTGGAGAAAAGGCCTGATCTATTGCGTGAATCCACGGTCACTGATGAAGAGATGACTCAAGTCGCTGAGAGAAGCTCACTTAGAAAAAATGTGGCTATTGGGCTTGTGCACTACCCTGTCTATAACAAGACTGGTGAGGTGGTCGCCACCAATGTGACCAACTTTGATATTCATGATATTTCTAGAGCCGCGAGAACCTACGGTGTTGATCAATATTATGTTATTACCCCAGCAGAAGAACAGTTGGCCTTTGTAGGAAGGGTTCTTGATCACTGGCAGAAGGGACGTGGCCACCAATATAATCCAAGCAGGACAGATTCCCTTATTAACACCCAATTGGCTACAAGTGTGGAGGCAGCCCTTGAGAGTTGGGGCGCTAAAGGATGTCATTTGGTGGCGACGTCGGCAAGGCAGGTTGTGGGTCCAAAACTCATTGGCTATAACGACCTAAGAGTTCTAGCTATAAGAGAGCCCGTTTTTATTCTCTTTGGAACGGGGTACGGAATCGAAAACTCTATGGTCCGCCAATGTGAGTACCTTTTAGAACCCATAAAAGGGAGAGCCGCCGATGGTTTTAGGCATTTGAGTGTCAGATCTGCCGTAAGTATCATACTTGACCGATTATTTGGGTCGTGCTACTAGTTTCGATCTACTGCTTTATTTACTTCGGAGCTTGAAAATGGATCTCATCAAAAATCTGGTTCAAAAACACTTTAAAACCGCACCTATGCCGCAGTTTCGTGCTGGCGATACAGTTCAAGTCCACGTCAAGATTGTAGAAGGGGAGAAATCCCGGGTGCAGATTTATGAAGGTGTTGTTATTCGAAAAAAAGCGGGTGGATTAAACTCAAGCTTTGTGGTGAGAAAAATATCAAATGGAGTGGGTGTAGAGAGGACATTTCCTTACTACTCACCGGCTATTGAAAGAGTCGAAGTTGTTTCCCGCGGATCGGCAAGGCGATCGAGGTTGTTTTATCTTCGAGCTCTTGAGGGCAAGGCCGCTCGAATTGATAGTGAATTAGAACTTACAGAAGCTAAAGAGACGGGGGCTCCGACTCCAGCTGTATCCGCCTCCAACGGGGCTAAGACTGGCGCCGAAACATCAAAAAAATCTTCAACGAAACACTAAAAATTAAGGGCCAGTGAATTGGCGTAATCTTGGATTTGTTAATGTAGCAGGGACTGACGAGGTCGGCCGTGGATGCATTGCTGGGCCTGTCTATGCTGCTGCCGTTATTCTTCGTCCGGAGACTCGGATCCAAGGCCTCACGGATTCAAAGTTAGTGCCTTCTGAGCGTCGTATAGAACTTGCAGAAAAAATTAAAAATAAAGCGCTATGCTGGGCGGTGGCATGGAGTTCCGTGGAGGAGATAGAAAGGCTCAATATCCTTCGTGCGAGCCTCCTAGCCATGTCCAGGGCGGTCGAATCCCTTTCTGTGATTCCCGAAATGGTTCTTATTGACGGGATCCACAGGATTGACGGCCCATGGCCTCAAAAAACATTAATTGGAGGAGACCTCATCTGCAAACCGATAAGTGCAGCGAGCATCGTAGCCAAGGTGGCCAGAGATACTTTAATGGCACAACTTCATGAAGAGTACCCGGTTTATGCATTTAAAGAAAATAAGGGTTACGGGACGGCCAGGCATCTCGAAGCCATTGCGAAGTTTGGTCCCACTATTGTCCATCGAAAGACCTTCGCGGGAGTCAAAGAATACATTTCTCAAGGGTAGGGAAGCTGAAGCCCAAGTCGTTGACCATCTTTTAAAGAACAATTTTCAAATTATTAAGAAAAATTATAGAACGCCCTACGGCGAAGTGGATCTCTTAGCTCAGAGTGATGAAACCCTATGGCTCTTTGAAATCAAAAGACGAAAGGAGCTCGCCTTAAAAAAGTATTTTCCTTTAGGTTTTGTACAAAAGCAGAGGTTAAGCCGAGCCATGCTTTGGATTTGGCAAAAAGAAAGAAAGTGCTTCAGGGGCTTTCAGGCAAAACTTGTAATTGTGACTGAACGCGGCATAAATTGGATCACTTTGCCTTTGCTTTATGATGGTTCTTAAGTCCAAAATAATTCAAGGTGAATCGATATTCTAAAGTCATACTTATAATGTGCGTTATGATTTCAAGCTTGGGTTTCTCAAGTTCTGGTAGGGCTGACTCCTCTAAAACCTTCTTCACGAGCATCATTTATGGGACAGTTGCTGGAACCCTAGTGGGAGTAGCAACCCTAGCTTTTACATCTAGCCCTGCAGATAATTTAATGAATATTGCCCGGGGAGCCAGCCTAGGTCTGTACGCGGGAATTATTTTAGGAACTTATCTGGTTTATGCTCCTGAAGATTCTGAAAATCCAAATGGAACGGTAAACCCCGAGGCCCCAGAGCCTTCTACGGACGGTGCGAATTCTTCCCGCGATCCCCTTCACGGTTTTGCCCTGTACCCCACAGTTCAAAATAATTCGATTGGCATCAACGCGAATCTATTTACGCTACGATTTTAGGACGTGTCCTCACGGACACGCCCTAGACTCCTGGCGGCCGAGGCAAAGAATTTGGAGTATCGCCGAAGAAAATAGGTAAGCTAAATGAAGTGTTTCCGCTGCCTCCCAAAGTCTGTTGAAGGGTAAATGCAATTCCCCAACATTTTCCGGGGAGCTTCAGTAGGCCGTTGACGAGGTAACTCGTGAAGTTTTTGTAAATCAAATCATAACCGACGCTCGACGAAATATCCAAGAAATTTGTCGTAAGAAATACGGTCAGATTAACCGCTTGCGCGTGGGTACTGAGGTCCACTTGATCAACAATAAGTCCGCTCAAAGGATCAATCTTCGCAGTATAGGTTTCTGAATAGCCTACAGATATGGCGTCTCCTTTATTATTATGGACACCCAAAGACGTTGTCTCAGCAGCTATTTGATCATAGCCAAAGTAACTTAAATCTGAATTAAAATTAAAATAACTGAACTTAGCTTCTAAGAGAGAGTGAATCTCGCTCCATGGTTGTTTTACAAGGCGGGTACCCGTGGGTGTGAAGTCGGGCTGTTGGGCGGCGTAAAAATCGTAGCTCTGGGTAAGCCTATGACGGATGATCTGAGAGTAACTGTTATTTTTTCCGTCTAATCTTTTTTGGATGAGCACATTTGTGAGGCCAAAAGTAACAAGGTTTAAATCTCTAAGCCGGTCGCGATAATCAAATTGCAAATTATCAAATTCCGTCACCGGTTGGTTATCGTAGGCTTGAGGAACGTAAGTTCTTCCATAGGTATTGACTAAATTTCCGAGAAAGAAGGCATGTTGATCTTGATAGAGATAAGGGACGTAAGTGTATTTTACTTCGGGAATGAACTCGTGCTTAAATTTATTGGTACTAGGGTCACTTCCAAGAGTAAAAACTGAACTCAAGCGAGTTTTTGTAGTCAAGCTCGTGCGAACGGACCGTCTCGATGCTGTCGGTAATACGGGAGGAGTTCCGCTTATGGCCGGTGGGCTGTATCCAAATTGATAATAGTCCTCTTCATAGGTAAGCTGAGGGAGCATGTCCAGAAAATCTCCCACGTTAAAAGGATAAGTAAAGTCTGGTTTGACTATAACTCTTTGTCCGGTGCGGAATTTGTCGGCGTAACCGCCATTGAGGAGATTAGATGGGTTCGAAAATGTGGGAGCGATATTGTGAGGATCATCGTAGGTCGTTCCAGGTCTAAAAAAGTTGACGTAATCGACGTCGAGGGCCGTTCGAATTCCCCAAAGCTTTGTAGGCATCAGAGAATACTTTAATTCCGGGGCCCGGTGAACTGCATCGCTGTTTTGACCCATGGGATCGGCCTTTAGAAGGTTTTCATAAATATCAATGTCTGCAGAAGTGTGAGTGTTTTCGGTATTTTTGGCTAAACTAAATCTGTTTTCTAAGGCTGGATCGCCCTGTCCGATCATCTCTTGTGGAAAATCTAAATTATAGTTTGTGTCCCTAACTAAGTTGAGATCGATGTTATTGACGTAGTTATCGGGGAGTTCATAATGTTGCTCATAGTGAAGAGCGTAACGAGGAATGGGGCCAGAGGTTCTCGCCGTACTTGCAGTGGAAGGGCAACCTTGAAAAGAATATCGACAATCGGGCGAAGTAAAACGTGAATCACCGGCGTAGCCGGCGTCGTTTATGAAGTTTCCTAAGAACTTACCATGGCTATTCTCGTCTGCCACAAAACGATATTCGACTCCAGTTTTGAGTCCTCGACTGGCGTAGTTGGTTTCAGTGATTGTGGCGTCTTTACTCTTATTAATGTTCCAAAAGTAGCTGTCCCCAATTTTAAAGCCGTCTGAGGATCCAAAGCCAAAGGAAGGTGGCAGTAGACCTGACTGCCTTTGGGTCTTTATCGGAATAATGGCGTAGGGGAGCCACAAAACCGGCGCCCCGTAAATCCTCACGACAGCATTTGAAACATAAGCGTAGTCCCCCACGGCCGCATCTATTTTTGATCCTGAAAATTTCCAACTTGCCGGGCAGTTTACGCAAGATGTGTATGTGGCGTTCTTGGCTTGATATTCCGTCTCTCCAATTTTTATGATCTCTTCACCTTCGATGGTTTCGTGGCCCGACTGAAGAAAGCCATTTTCTATTATGCCTTTTTTTGTTTGAAAATTGTAATCCATCTTTTCAGCTCGGACAAAACTTGTGGGCGTGATGAAGACCACATTGCCCTCTGCGAGAATGGCATTCTTATTGAGATCAATGTGGGCTTTGTCGCAGGTCATTTGTTCGGTTCCGTGAATGACTCTAACATGACCCAAAAGGTCTGATGTCTGATCGGCGTGGCTATTGTATTCATCAGCGTCTACAAAAAAAGAGGATGTATTTAGCGGGGCTTCTTTTCCATAGCTAGACGAGCCGACCAAAATAAGAAAAAAAATCGCCTTAAAAAATAAACTCATCTTCTTGATGCAGCAGGTGCAGTCGCTCCGGCGCGAGACGATGAAATTCATCCATAAGGTCTTCAAAAAAACGAGGTTTAAAATGGGCGATATGAACCGGTATATCTTTTCGTTCTAATTTTTTAAGGTCAGTGAGGAGTTGATCTAAGGTAAAGTGCCCACTGGCACGGGCCAAGTCGTCCATGTTGTTGGGAAAGCTTATTTCCGTAAACACGGCCTGAAGATTCTTACAGTTATTTGCCATTTTCCAAATCTCGTCAGTGGGCCCGGTGTCTCCTGTGAAAGCGATCTGTTTTTTGCCATCATCCAAAATGTATCCTATGGCAGGTCCAGCATGGTTGACGCTGCAGTGGCCGATCTTTAGATTTGAAAAAGTCATGTAATTGGTTATTGGAACAAAGTCTAAAAGGGCTTTTGTTTGACCCTGATCTACAAATATTTTTGAAAAATCGGGCCATAAAATATCATTGAAGAGATGTTTATGAATATTTTCTAAAATAAGTTCAGTGCTTCGTAGGTTTAAGACGGGTCGATCATCGTAAAAAGTATTGTCAACAATAAAACAAATATCTTTTATGTGATCAATATGAGCATGGGTAATAAAGATGTCACTTATTTCTCTTTGCCTTGAAGGTGTGAGGGCTGATGCCGCCGACCCAGAATCGATGAGAAACTCATCATTGATCATATAGCTAGAGGTGCGGTATCCGGGTGCAACGCCGCCATGGCAGCCCAAAACTTTAACTTTCATTGGACTCTATTACCCCGTGCTCAGTGGGCAATGTCAAATATTTTCAGATCTCTTTTTTGACTTTATTAATGATGTCGTAGAGTTGTTTTCTCGTGAGTTCTGTGAAAGGTTGCAGCTCCTCAAGAATGTCTGAGGCCGACTTTCCGAATCCCAAAAGGGCAAGAGCTTCGTTTCGAGTTTCCGTGGCGTCAAGAAACTCACTGGCCGTCCCTCTAAAGAGAACCACAAATTCTCCCCGCGGTTCATTGACCTGAAAGTATTTTTTTATGGATTCAAGGCTGTCAATTTTGATTTCTTCATAGGGTTTTGTCAACTCGCGACAGACTACTGTCGTTGTCTGAGGACCAAAAATTTCTTCTGCATCAGCTAGCATTTCTCTGAGTCGATGGGGGGCTTCTAAAAATACGAGTTTGTCGGCAGCTCTCCTGGACCTTCTTAAAGCTCGTTTTCGAGGCTCTGTTTGAACCGGCAAAAAACCCCCAAAGTAAAAAGTTCTGCCTCCTAAAGCGGTTACAGAAAGAGCGGCTGTTAAACTACTGGGGCCAGGTACGGGCACAATTTTAATTTGGAAATTCATGGCGGCTTCAAGAAGGCGAAATCCGGGATCGCTTACCAAAGGAGTTCCCGCATCTGAGGCTAAGGCCACGTCAAGGCCACTTTGGAGGGCCTCCATTAATCCTTTTGTAGAAATTTCTTCGTTGTGTTCGTGGTGAGAGAAAACCTTCTTGGGCTGAATTTTTATTTTGGCCATCTCTCGTTTAAGAAGTCGTGTATCTTCTGCAGCCACAATATCAACCTTACTTAAAATGTCTTTAGCACGATCGGTCCAGTCCATGGAGTTCCCGATAGGAGTTGCCACGACAAAAAGGGTGCCGTGAATCTTAGATGAGGGCATTACGGCATCCTTATTCCCATTGGATTTTGTTTTCTTGTCCGGCCTTTTGTCGGGTTTCATTTCTGTCGATCTTGCCTTGAGTTCGTTAGTTTGACTAGCCTATAATGATAAAAGAAGTGGGTCAACTTGGGAAACGGGGGAAGGATGCAAGCTAAAATTCGAAAAGATGGTGATGTCACAGTGGTCGAGCTTAAAGGGCGTTTGGATTTTGAAACCGCTGAGCCTTTTCGAGAAACGTGCAATGATGTTCTCGCCAATAGTAAAGTCGTGTTTAATCTTAGTGAGCTGAGCTTTGTGGGTTCCAGCGGAATCGGAGCTTTCGTGAATACTCTTCGCGATTTCGCCCGAAACAACGTGGTTCCTCCGAGATTTTGCGCAGTCCGAACGGAATTTCAAAAAGTCTTTAAAGCTACTGACGAAGAAGCCTTTCGTCTCTTTGATGACGAAACGGCCGCTCTCGGAAGTTTTGGAGAAGACATCCCTAAAATTTGATTCTAAGAGCCTATCCCAAAATTCGTATCTGCTGCGACTGGCTGCAAGAGCCGCTGACTTTGTTGTCTCACCAAAAAGTCCTCGACGTAGCTACAGCTACGCCTGCGGGTTTTTTGGTTCGCCGCCTCGTCATCGACTCTTTCGCGCAGTCTCGCGACGAAACCAATTTTGGGATAGGCTCTAAATAATTTCTAGTTCCCCGGCTTCGCTGATCAGCTCTCCAGCGGCGATGGAACTTTGGGGCGTGACAGAAACTTTTTCTGTCTCTGGTGAATTGACTCGACCTATTGGGCTAGAATGGGTGGTTAATTCATTAATTATATGGTTCCATTTTTCGTAAAATCCATTCCATGCCCCCCGAGTTTCCTGGGAATCGCTCACATTTTTTATAACCTCACCTGGTTTTACGGTGAGAGAAACTCCTTCTTGGACTTTCTTTGATTTCTCGATAAGCGCTTCTACTCGCCTTTGTTCTTGATATCGGTCCAATTCCGCTTCCAGAACGGCAATCCGTTCCGCTGATTTTTCCGTTTCACGGGCGAGTTTGTCTTCAAGTTCGTATATTTGTTTTTGAGCTTTCGTGGCACTCATTGCAAGTTCGTTATTGAGTGCCGCGATTCCGGCTTCTTTAATCTGAATTTCACGGACCTCACTTTCCATAAGTAATTTTTCATCGCGCATTTGAGCGTATTTGTCCTGCCAGTCCTTTATAGAATTTGTAAGCTGGGCGATTTGCGCCCTGTACCCTTGGATGTGCCTATCAGCCTCCTCAAGTAATATCCCTCGATTATCAAATTCTTCGGCTAAAGTCTGAAATTGATGATCGGCTTGTTCCATTTGGGCTTCTGCCTGCCCCACCTTCCCGATGAGTTTATTGAAAGCTTCGCTGTGGGCAAGATTTGACGCCTTTAGAGCCTCGTTTTCTGCCTGAAGGAGACCGCTCTTCTTCTCTGATTGAATAAATTGATACTCAAGCCGTCGACTTTCGGTAGCAGAACTTTCATCGCGGTCGATAGCCCGGGCATATATTGTTCTCACTCTTTCTTTGAATCTTTCGAAGGTCTTTTGTTTTCCTCTTAATTTCTCAATTAAAGTGACCTGTTCAACATATTGAGCATAAATTTCTGCGTAGCTCATTTCAGCTTGCTTGCGATCGTTGATGACATTTTGGTAAAGGCTGTAATCAATATTCTGTGGAAGGGGCGCGGGAACATACTCTTCGATCATGGTGGGGTATGTGGCTTCCTCAAAGCTGTTTTGAGGTCGTATTAAAAACTCAGGCGGTGAAGGCATTTGTCCCGGTTTAATGCTCTTTTCCATGAATCTTCCTCCTTGAAGCCCTCCATCTCAAGTGGAGGTCTTTCTTTAGACTAGCAGACCGAGGGCTTCGAGACCATCCGCAATTTTTTCTTTAAGCCCTTGGTCTAGGTTTAAGGACCTCGGCTCTCAGAAAGTGTCTTAACGATCAACTTAAGAATGCCGATAAAGGGGGAAGGAGAAGAGTAATGGCATGAGCAGGCGACAAGCCGTAGCGGCTGCAAAAAACACGAAACTAGAAATTACTGGAAATCCCAGGGATCTTGGCGAGCTTCAGTACAACGTACTTTTACACGTGACAGAACGAAGATACGAGGAAGCTCTTCGCGTTCTAACCAACTATCAAAAAGGTAGATCGGCGGGACCGTATGTTAAGCGTACTGGGCCTATCTTTCACCACGCCGAGGAACTCATTCATGCCATTGAAACGAAAAAAAACTTCCCTTCGATGAATACGCTCACCCAAAACAAGCAAGAAGAAATACACCAGAGGATTTTGGAGAACTGGGAGGATTTAAAAATTTGTCTTCGTAGGCTTAAGACCATTGAAAAAGAAATGGCTACGGAAGATGCTCGAAGTAGCATTTGGGTTATTAAGGCCCTCCTATTTTCCTTTATAGTAACCATGACTGTTTTTGTGCTCGGCGAGGGTTTTCGGTCCTTTGGCGGAAGCTTCTTAGGCTTTATGAAAGATACCTTTCAATTAGGCGCCGACTCCATAAGTTTCTTATTCTGAATTCTTGAGGGCGGCTTCTAGAACGGGAATCAAAAAACCACCAGGTAAAATCTTACCATTGACGAAAATCGTAGGCGTACCTTCTAAATTTGCGTTATTGCCCCGATCCACCTCTTGTTTAAGTTCTTCAATTGTGGAGGGGGCCTTGAGGCAAGTTTCAAAAGAATTTTTTTCTAGTCCGATTTCGCTGGCTAGTGCCGTTGAACTGTTATCATCCAAGGTCTCTTGATGAGCAAAAATCCAGTCATGAGCTTCGTTAAATTTGTTTTGCTTCAATGCACACAGAACCGCGCGGGCCATAGCGCAGGCGTGCTCATGCATGCCGCCTCGGGGGTTGCAACTTTTGTCCAAAGGGAAATTTTGAAAAACGAAATGAACCCTATCGCGATGAGCGTTCACAAAGGCATGAAGAGAGGGGGCCGCTCTTTTGCAGTGAGGACATTCAAAATCGCTGAACTCGACAATTTGAAAAGAGGCCGAAGCGTTTCCAAATTCAGCGCCGGCATTTATTTTGAAGTCGTTTTGTTTGCCATCGCGCCACTCGTCTATGTTTCTTTGGATCAGTTTCTCAAAGTCGGTCGAGGTGATTATGCTCTTTTCGTACATTCCTGCGGCTAAAGTTGCCCCCAGAGGAATCATTAAAAATAGTATTAGAAAACCCCTAGTACCACCCGCTGAGCTGGGTTTAAAAAGTCCCTTTAGGTCTGTTGTTACCATCGCCAAAGTTTTTGTTGGATTCATCTTGAGCGCGCATAAAAGAATGACAATGCTGACGACATAAAGGGAGCCGCACATCAGGCAAAAAGTTCGTAGTACAAAAGTGGAAATAATACCCATAAAGATCGTTGCGAGAAAATTGGCCGAACTGAGGTACAGAAAAAATCGACCAATCGGGGCTTTCTCCGCTTCTCCGAAAGCGCGCATCCCTAAAAGCAAAAGCATCCCGACAAACAATGCAACCGCTTCGAGAAGGGCAACAGGAATCCCCATGATCGTACTGTAGCTGCTAGTGTTAACGGCGTCGCAGTCGATAGTCGAACTTAATGTACAAAAACTTTTGGCCTCACTCATTCCGTATATCAAGTTATAGTGATGTACAACGAGGTAGGCCGAGACGACAATGCCGATAAGACTGAAAATTAAAGCGATCCAATATTTCATGAAGCCTATCAGATCTTAGGTCGAGTTCAGAGTCAATTTAAAGAATCCCTAAAAGCGAGGAATCAAACCTTGGTCTAGAGGTCGTCTTCTTATCAAGGGACGTTTGCGTTTTTGGTTTAACACACCTTAGAATTAAGGTATGTCGCCGCGAGAACAGCTTCTTAAAATGCAACGCATTATTCTAAGGCAGCTGAAGCGGTCGGTCCATCGCTTGCAAGGAGGACCGCCTCCGGAAATCGAACGATATTACCAAGCGTATAAAAAGGAATTTAAAAATTATCAAAAAATATCTAATAAGTTAGAACTTCTTAAAAGCGCTCGCCATGCTGACATAGTTTTTGGAGCCGACTTTCATCCTTTTGCGCAAAGTCAGAGAACCCACCTCAGAATTCTCCGTGAACTTGTAAAAGGTAAGCGTCCCGTTGTTTTAGCCCTTGAAGCCATAGATTCTCGGTACCAAGGAGCGGTGGAGGCTTATTTAGATCGAGAAATTGATGACAAGAATTTTTTAAAGCAAATCAATTACTCACGTTCTTGGGGTTTTCCGTGGGAAAATTATAAAATTCTTTTTGAATTTGCCAAGGTCCACGATTTACCAGTTTATGGCATAAACAGAACGGGGCTTGATAAGCAGAAAGGCGATCTTACCTTACGGGATTCCCACAGTGCAGCTCAAATTGTTAGCTTGAGAAGAAAATTCCCCCATTCATTGATTTATATCGTATACGGCGATCTTCACTTAGCTAGTTCTCACCTCCCCAAATTGACAAGGAAGTATTTGGGTCCTCAAGACCGAACCCGATTTCTCACCATATTTCAGGATTCTGAATCACTGTACTGGAGGCTCGCCAAACGAAATCTTGAAGAGAGAGTGGATGTGCTTAAATTGCGCAGAGACGCTTATTGTGTTGTCAACTCTCCTCCTTGGATTAAATGGCAGGCCTATTTGGATTTTCTAGAGCAAAGTATTGACGATGAACACGCGGGGGACTATGCCGAGAACCTCCATCACTTTATAAAGTTGATTCAAAAACTCTGGAAGATCGATCGTCAATTTTCTGATTTTCATGCGTTTTCCAAAGGGGAGGTACAATTAGCCCATCATCTCTCTAAACAAATGTCTAAGAAAAGTCTAAATCTCATTATGAGTTTGGTGGGACAAGAAAAATCATTCTTCATCCCGTCACCCCCCACTTTTTGCATTCATTCGGCCGATGTCAACCACCTGGTCACTCTTGCGGGGCAGTTCATTCATTCCAAATTGAGGTCAGAAAAAGAAATTCATTTGAATTTTCCCCAAGACTTGACTGCACGAATTTGGATCGAAGCTATAGGCTTTTTTGCTAGCAAGCTCATCAATAATCGTCGTAAACACGCACTCTTAAAAGATCTTCCAAGACATCATCATGCTACTCTAGTCGCTCTCGAACAGCGTTTACACGAACAAATTGCGATAAAAACTAACCAACCTTTAAAAAGAGTTAGGCCTGTTCGCAGTCGGAAGTCAGTGGATTATTTTGAAGCGAGTCGTATTGTAGGGGCTATCTTAGGAAATCGAATTTATACCGCTTTTCAAAAGAACCACTTCAGCATTGAAACATTGCACCGTTGGTTACGGACCCCGGTAAATGACGATCTCAAATTTTCTCATTTTTATATTTCGGTGCTTCGTGAATTAAAGAACGTTCAGGTCTTAGAACAGAGTAAAGATGAAAGGCTATAATTGGCTATGACTCAGTCGAGAATTTGGTACGTCGTTATTGATAGTAAGGCCGATGGGCCACATACGAGAGATGAAATCCAGGGATTCCTCGAGTCGGGAAAGCTGGGTTACAGCGATCTTGCATTTAAACCGGGACTTTCGAAATGGATGCCTCTGGCCCAGTGCGGAGAGTTTGAACGAAGGTCCGATGATCCTGCTGGCCTTTCGGAGTCCACCGCAAAGGGGATTGTGATTCCTGAAGCCGCTGAGTCCGAGGACAAAGGTTGGATCACTCTCACTAAGCAAAAAAATAGTGAGGGGAAAAATTATTATATTCAAAGCGGCCCCCATGCGACGGAGCAGGTTAGAAAGAAATTAGAAAAAGGCGAGCTTCAGTATACCGATCATATTTGGTTTAAAGGATATAAGACTTGGCAAGTTATAGGGAGTATCTCCGACTTTGACCGAAGAAATGAACATATACCTACTTCTGCAGGGGCGCCAAAACTTGCCGCTGACTCGGACCCCAAAGTTGCTGAGAATGACTTAACAAAGAGTAACCTTGTTAAGAATGACCTCGGCAAGGACTTAACCAAAAATAACTTGGCCCAGAACGATTTAGCCAAGAGCGCCTTAGCCCAGAATGATTCACCCAAAGATGACTTAGCCCAGAATGACTTAGATAGATACCTCGCTCCACCTTTAAAGAAAGCCAATCATAAGAAAATTCTTATAGCCAGTGTTGGCGCGAGTTTAGGTATAGCGCTAACCTACGCTGCTCTTAATGTTTACAAGGAGGGCTCAGAGGTTCCACGAAAAACGGCAAGCGTTAAGGGGAATGTTCCTCCAGCAGTGCCCACATCCCCTGAGCCCCCCAGCAGAGTAACGGCTCAAGCCGTAAACCCGGAGTTTGAAAATCGATTACCCAAAAAGGCGAGCGTTCTTAAGATAGTCACCTTGAAGACGGATTCAGAGCGCCCACAGGTTGTTTTAGAGACAGATTTGCCGGGTGGAGCTGAAATCAATGTGCAAGTTTCCGCAAGAGCCGGTTCAATTTTAAAGTATCCAAGTTTTGATCTGACAAAAAAAATTACCGTTGTGGAGGGTCAACTCCCTTCAGTTGATTTTAGTAAGGACCTTCTCCCCTGGGGAGATTATACGCTTAAGGTCAGTAGCGGGGAACTCGCTGTCGTAGCTCCTTTCAGCATCGGAGAAAGAAACCCAGATTTTGAAAAACGGCTTCAACTTTTTCAAAAACAAGTCGCAACCCAAAGAAAAAAGGAGAAAATGGGTCTTTCAGATGGGTTCAGTTTTGTTTCAAAAAGCTATGGGACCTTCGCGAAGCAGTATAGAAAGATTCAATCCAGACCCACTAGTGAGGCAAAGAAAAAGTGGACGATATTGATACGAAGCTGGCGTAAAGACTTCGACCGGCAGTCCAGCATTCTGCGGCGGGTGACCAGTCAAAATCGAAACTACTTTGTCTACCCTGATCCTCTCTTAAAGCTAAAAGAGATCGAGCAGCAACTCTGGGATGTCACTCAACTTTACGATAAGAGTTTAAAAACGGGTCGCTCCATTGCCAGTGTTGAAGACATGGATCAGACATTCCAATCCAATTTAGGTGAGCTTAAGAAAATTTTGAAAGCGATAAAATAGAAGGGGAAAATAAAAGGCCGACGGTAATATCGGCCCTCATAAATAAGGCTAGCCGACCAAAGAATTTAGTTCACGTACTCTTTAAATTCTTTTCCAGCCTTGAAGCGCGGAACTTTGCAAGCGGGAATGCTGATTGAAGCTCCGGTTTGCGGATTGCGACCGGTCCTTGCTTTTCTTTTCCCTCTGCTGAAAGTTCCAAAACCCACGAGTTTAACGTCGTCGCCCTTAGCCACTGTTTTTTTAATTGTTTCCAGGGCTTGATCCAAAACTTGTTCTGTTTGCGCTTTGGTGAGTTTGGTTTCCGTGGCGATTTTCTCGACGAGTTGGGCTTTATTCATGGAAATTCCTCCGTAAGAAGTGTTGATGTTAATGTATGCGTGGAATGTGAAGCTAATAATAAATAAAGTTTCGGTCAAGGAATATTTAAGGGATCTTATTTTTTAAAAACATTTTTTCTTTTTTTAAGCTACACTCCAACTTGATGTTGACAAGAATGAAAAACATTTTATCCCGTGAGTTGGCTCCTCAGCTCAAGGACTTCATAGAGGAAGGGGATATTCTGCGAAGTCTTGAGTCCCCTAAGGACCCATCCTTGGGCGATCTAGCACTTCCATGCTTCAGCTTAGCAAAATCTTTGAAAAAGAACCCTGCCCAAATAACTCAAGACTTGGCAAAGTCCCTTCAGATTCCTCAAGGGTTTAAAAAAGTTGTTTCCGTTGGGGGTTATCTCAACTTCTTCTTTGAAGATTTGTTCTGGGCCCATGTAGTTATTGACGAAATTCAAGAAAAAAAAGCAAAGGTGGGTGAGCAAAATCTTGGAGATGGTCAAAAAGTGGCCATTGATTATTCGTCGCCCAACGTAGCTAAACCGATGAGTATAGGTCACCTGCGTTCCACCGTTATAGGGCAGTCCCTGGTTAACATTTTTAAAGCTTTGGGGTTTCAAACCATAGGGATCAATTATCTAGGGGACTGGGGCGTTCAATTTGGAAAATTGGCTTGGGCCCACCTTAATAAGGACGAACTTTTAAGTCGGGTTAAAGCCCATCAAAGCCAGATTCAATTTGACCCTGTCCGATGGGCTAAGCTCGTTGAAGACATTCGACTTAAACCTGACACATCCTTTGATTACCTCTACGCTTTGTACGTGGTTTTTCACGCTACCTCTGAAGTTGATAAGGACCTCGAAAGCTTTGGGCGGGACTACTTCCTGAGGCTTGAGAAAAGGGACAATTCCGATTTGACAAAGAAAATCGAAGGGGCTTGGCAGCAATTCGTTCAGGTGTCCCTCCGCGAATATAACAGGGTTTATTCCCTTTTAGGAACAAAGCATGACCTTATCAGGGGAGAATCTTTTCATGAGCCTGACTTGCAGGGAGTTATTCAGAAACTAAATCATCTAAAACTCCTCAAAGAAAGCGAGGGGGCCCAAATCGTCGATTTAACCCAGTTCGATATGCCCCCTTGTTTGATAACAAAATCCGATGGCGCGACCCTCTATGCAACCCGGGATATTGCGGCGGCCCGCTACAGGCATGACGTTCTTAAGGCCGACAAATTAATTTACGTCGTGGGGGCCGAACAGGGTTTACATTTCAAACAACTTTTTAAGGTCCTTGAGCTTATGGGCTACAGTTGGGCCAGTCAGTGTACCCATGTCCCCTTTGGATTGTACCGATTTAAAGATGGAAAAATGTCAACCCGAAGGGGCAACGTCATTTTCCTGGAGGACGTTCTTGATAGGGCCATTGAACTTGTTCGAGGTATCGTTAAGGAAAAGAATCCTGATTTAAAGAATGCCGAAGATGTAGCTAGAGCTGTTGGAACGGGCGCTGTTATTTTTCACGATTTGATGAATGACCGACAAAAGAATATCGATTTTGATTGGGAGAGACTCCTTGATTTCAATGGCGACACGGGACCTTACGTTCAATACATTCACGTGAGATGTTGTAGTGTTCTTTCGAAATGGAACAAACCTATTCCAAAAGCCGATCTTTCTTTGCTTAAAGAAAAGTTAGAAAGGGATCTTCTTCGGGTTCTCGGGAGATTTCACGACTCTATATTAGTGGCCTACCAACAGCTCAAACCCAATTGGGTGGCACAGTATCTTCTTGATCTAGCCAAGGTTTTCAGCGCTTTTTACTACGAGCACAGAATTTTAGAAGGGGATTTAGAACTCCAAAAAGCCAGAATAGTACTTGTCGATTCAACGAGGATTGTTCTGCGTAAGGGCTTAGAGCTCCTCGGCGTCCAACCGCCTGATGCTATGTAGCTCGACTTCCGACTGGTTATGATCTGGTCCTGTTAAATCCTAGCTGAAGTCGGCCGATGAATTCACTATGGCACCACGGATCGTTGTCATTTGGATTCTCATTTTACAAGCATTGTGGCTAGGGGTCTATCACGGGGCCTCAAAGCTCTTTACTCCTGCTGATCAAAGCCGGACCCGAATTGAGGCTCTTCAACGGCAAGTTCAACACCAAGCTTTTCTCATGGCCCAAATGGAAATCAAGTTTGGGGAATATAAAGACAGCGTCGCTAGAGCTGGTTTGCGTATTGACGAGAATACAAAGTGGACGGACGTTCACCGGGAAGTCGCCAGTGTCTTTGCAGATTCAAAATACAAAATTCAGCCGCAATCTCAAGTGTGGATAAATCGGGAGTTTGAAAAGGGTCGAAATTACTTTTTGGCCGGACGCTACGAAGAAGCCTCCGACGCTCTTGAGAAATTTATAAATGAGGCTGCGGACAATTCAAACCTCCCGAAGGCCTCTTATCTTCTCGAAGAAAGTTACGTTTATCTCAAACAAGACGAGTCGGCCCTCAAAGCTATTGACTTTCTTATTTCTCAGTTTCCCGAAACCGAATACGCCGGTTACGCCATGGTTCGTTTAGGCAAGATTTTTAATGAACAGTCCAGGCCCGAAGAGGCTGCCGAGATGTTTAATCTGGTGATGAACGAATATCCGAAATCAAATGCAGCGGCCTTGGCTCAAAAAAGTCTAAAGGATTTGCCATTATGAGACGAATTTTCAACTTTCTTATCCGAGTGTTTATCGTGAGTTTGAGTTTCATTATCGATATCAGGGTTCACGCCGATGTAGTGATTGAAGCGGTTTCGGGTAAGGTTGAAATGGAACGGAATGCTCCTGGAATTAATGTGCAGAGTTATGCTGGTTCGGCACGTCTCATCTACGAAAACAAGAAAATCGGAGTTGATCGAGAGAGTATCTTCTCCATTGACAAAACGGGGCAGGGGCAGCTTGCGAGAGGCAGTCTCTTCCTTTTCATTCCCCCCAAAAGTTCGCCCTTCATCATAGAAGCGCCTCAGGCCGAAGTAAAACTTGATCAAGGCCACTTTTATATAGAAGTGACACCGGTCAGGACACAGGTGAGTGTGCTTTCGGGAAGAGCCGCCCTCATCGACAGAGCCGAGAAAAAAGAAACGGTGATCAAAGAAGGATATGCGAGTTGGCTGGGTGGGTTACTGGCCACGGGCCGACATTCTGGTCCCCTAAGGCCCGAGGCTTGCGAACTGACGAAAATTCTGGAAAAAGCGCGGCTGCTCATGAGTTTAAACGAAGTTGATTTTCAGAACCTCTACAAAAGAGCTGAGCCTTCTTGGAAAGATGCCGTCGTGAAAGTGGCCGACGACTCACAGGCCGCTGTCGATAAGGATATTCAGTTATTAAATCAGGCTCTGGTCCGAGAGCAAATACAAGAAGAAAAGATAAATCACGAACAGGCGCTTCTTCGTAAGCTGTTTAGAGAAAAAACTATAGGTGTGCCTTTTGAAAATAAAGTACTCCCATTGGGGTCAGATCGAGACCCTGCCAGCGACCTTGAATAAGTAAATACTGAACATAGTGAAATAACGGAAAAATGACCACTTCGTCGGTGAGGAGTATTTTTTGAGCTTTAGAGATCAAGCGATGCCTTTGTTCACCGTCGGGGATCTGCGCCATTTTGTCTACAAGTTCATCGTACTTCTTATTTTTAAATCCGGAATAGTTATTTGGGTTATCTGACTTGAAAACCTCAAGGTGACTCACAGGATCGGGAAACGGAGCTAGCCAAGCGAAGCGGTAAAAATCTGGGCCGTTCTTTTTGTCCTTCAGAAAAGCCAGGTAGGACTTCCACTCCATTCCCTTCAAATCCAATTTGATTTTAAGATTTTCTTCTAGCTCGCTTTGGACTCTGGTCATAAGAAGATTGTTCTTTTCTTGCGCATCGAAAAATAAAGACAGATGGGTAAGATTTTGCCTTGAGGACTGCCAGATTTTCTGTGCCGCGGCGGGATCATAAGAGGGGCCAAATTCTTCTCCGGAGGAGACTAAAGGGTGGGGCACAAAACTACTGGCCGCTGTTTGGGGGTCACGGAGGACTTTGATTGTAGCGGCCCGATTTATAGATTTTGTAATGGCCAATCTTGAATTTTTATCAGAAAACGGCGGGCGAGATACATTAAATCCAATATAATATGTGGCTAGCCATGGTGCTTTCTTGAGATCTCGGGCTAAGCCAGAGGTCCCTAAGATCCTATCAAAGTCAGAGCTTGGAACCCTATCAATAAAGTCGATTTCTCCCTTTTCATAAAGGGCCAAGGCTGACGACAATTCTTTGATAATCCGGAATTCTAGAATATTTTGGCCGGGCTCCTCTGATCTGGGATTTGGCACAAGTACGATTTTCTCTTCTGAAATATTTTGAAGGGTATAGGGGCCGCTAGTGGGGGTTCCCACTCGAATTTTAAAATTTGTATTTTCTGGTTGAGGAAAACTAAAGGGTGAAGTGAGTAAGCTCAAAAAATAGGGGGCGGGATGCCGAAGCTTGAATTCAATTTTTTGGTCACCGATGGCTCTATAGCTTGAAACTATGTCCTTAAAAGGAGAGGCGAGACGGGCGGCAGTAGTCGGCGATAGCGTATGGTCAAGACCGCGTATAAAATCTTGGGCCTTTATTTGCGTTCCATTGCTCCAAAAGCTTTTTTTCAAATTAAATGTATACGTTTTCTGATCTTTTGAAATAATCCAGCGACTTGCGAGAGCAGAAACTGGACGAAGATTTTTGTCAAACCTTACGAGGCCCCAACCCAGATTTAATAAAATTCGTAATGAAACGAAATCTTCTGCCTCCGAAGGGTCAAGGGTCTGTATTTCCACCGCCATCGCAACCCGGAACGCAGGTGGCGCGGGATGGCAAACCCCTGAAAAAAAGACAATCAAACTTAAAATAAAGAGGAAGAATTTCATGTTATACCCTCATGGTTTTGTTAAAGAATTGTAAAACCACTTATCCAAAGATGTTTCAAGGGCCAATTTCCCGATGTGAAGTTGCGTCAACATTACTGGCACAGGCTGTGCTGAGAGGGACATCATGGGGTGGATCTAAAGAAATGTTAATTATTTCATTGCTTTTTTTGTGCGTTTCGGGTCGCGCAGAGCTCGAAACGACAGAAACTTTACCGACTGGTGTTTATAGTCCGAGGTTTATCTTTGGCACCTATTCGGGTCTGGACCAAAAATTCAATTCAAACGGTTTAGTCGAAGGGGCCGCTGATCAATACCATATCAATTTGAACGGCAAGATGTTGGCCAATCTTAAACCGGAGTTAAAGGATATTGTTGAAGGACTAAATAAACTTCCAGGTAACAAAAACCTGGGTAATGATATGTCGGCAGGAACCCTCACTTTTAAGGCATCCCCCAATATCGACTATTTTGTACCTACTCTGAGCTATGGGTTGACTCCTAATCTTTCAATTGGGGCGGGGATACCCATTGTGCACTTCCGAAACTCCTTACAAGCTTTCGCTCAAGGGAACCTTTCAAATGTCAGTCACTTTGTCCACGGCTTGAAACCCGAAATGGATGATGCGATGTCTCGACTTGTATCTGCTGCCGGCAATCTTCAAGGGTCGGTAAATAGCATTTTGGCCACCCGAGGCTACAAGCCGATCCAGAATGCTGATTTTGTGGCGCCAGGGGATCTGCAGATTTCTGCAGTCTACCGTTATTACACGAGCCCTCAGTGGAGACTCGCACTGCGCCCTTTTATCCAGATCCCAACAGGGCGAGCTGATGATCCTGATGATTTGGTTGATATTGCCACAGGAGATCAGCCTGCTATAGGCCTTTATTCAATTCATGAGTATCGTCTTTCCCGCCAGTGGATGCTTTTGAGCTCCGCAGGGTATCAATACAATATCGAGGACAGTTCTACAATGAGAGTGCCCTTAGACGGCGATGATAGCTTACCTGCCCTGGATAGAGAAGAAACGTTAAGTCGAAGAACCGGAGATTCTATTTTTTTAGAAGGAGGGGTGAGCTACGCGCCCGTCAGACCATTAGAAATTAAACTGGTCTATGACTTTGCTGATAAAGACTCAGACTGGTATCAGGGTGATCATCCTGGTTGGAATTACAGTTTGCTTTCAGACAATACGGCCAGCCAGATTCACCAACTTCGGGCTCAGGTGGAATTCTCAACGGTGGACTATTACCTTGAAAAATCCTTTTCAATGCCATTCAAACTTGGATATGTCTTTTCTGATACGTTTTACGCCGTTAACTCTCCCGATGATGCAACTCACCAACTTTATATGCGGATGTTTTTCTAATGATTCGCCACCTACTTAAGCTATTTATTTTAGTTGTACTCAGTTTTGTTTCGGTGTCTTGCTCACGTCGAGCGGCGCAGTTCCAAGCCGAGCCCGTCAAGAAGGACTTTGGACCCATCGTCGCTGACACCCCCCTTGACCTCGAAAATGCAAAGCCACTGCGGCCGGCAATCTTGCCCCAAGACAAAGTCGTTACAATTTCATCGGCAGATTGGTTTGATCTTGCCAATGAACTCTTAGAGGGAAAAACAGAGGCCAGTGGAATGGGCCAAAAGCTCATCGAGAACTTCTATAGTTTGAGCGATTCTCACACCACAATGTCAGGAACAACCAATCCACCGGGAAGTCCCTTTGCTGAGGCTGCTCTTTGGTTTGCAAAGCCGATGATGGAAAAAGCTTACAATGATTCTCTAACGAAGGCGCAAACACGAGTGGCAGAACTCTCGCGATCCGCAATTGTTGATGTTTACTTTACTGAAAAGTATCCGCCTCCCGAACTCGTTTTAGAAAGAATGATTGAGGGTCTCGTTAAATTCCGCGATTCTTTGAATGGGCAAAACGGCGACAAGGACTCTATTATTAATGCGGTTAGCTCAGAAATTGAAACGAAACTGGCGCCGGATTTAGAAGATTTAAAGAAAAGCGCCACGTTTAATCAAAATGGGTCCCTCGTTCAAAATTTGAGAAACCTAGAAAGAAGCCTCACGAAACTGTCGGAGCTTTCTGAGTTTGATCGTCAGCACTTGCTCTTGCAGGTCAGAATGGCCATTTCCCTTGCGGAACAATGTGACGCCATTAAAGATTCTGACGATGCACTCTCCTTTCTCATAGATGTTTGGCTCGCCAAAGAGATGCGAAAAAACTTTCCAGCTTCGGTGAAGAAAGTTTTTGAAGGTCTAAGTGAGCAAGAGATCTTGTCTTTTGTGACGGCAAATAAGGCTCCGATTATTTCTAATACCAAGTGGGAGGCTGTTAAGGGAGAAAAAGACAGTATTATTCTCGAGGACAGCTCACTAGTGGCCGTAGACCTTAAGAACAATGGTTTTGTAATTAGTCCCGCCACCTGGACCGACCTTCAGCCCCGAGTTCAAGAGTTTGATAAGCTCTTGGCTAATCCAGAAATAAGATATAAGGTCAAACTCGTTGCCAATATCCCCTCTGATGATCTGACCGAAGAGCGCAATGCTCTTGTGAGCAGCTGGCTTGGCCTCGCAAATCGGATGGGGTTGCCGGATGAGATCAGGGATGCATTCAGCGACTTAAGTGAAAAGCAGTTAGAACTTGTTCGAAACAACAGATATCTCGTCTTGTTCGCCAGACTTCAGGGCAGGGCGGCAAAATATCGCTACGGACTCATGGACGCCCTGGATAAAAAAGGGATCGATTATGTTAAACAGCTTTTTTCAGACACAATAAAATCTTCCGTAAGAGAAAGATTAGATTTGGCCCTTCTGCCGATTGCTCGGGATTACCCGGATCAAATTTCTAATGCCATAAAACAAGCTCTGGATAAAAAGCGAAATGATTCGGAAAAAATTTCGGTAGACGCTTACAATAACTTGGGGCGCTATTACCTTGGAAAGCTGGTTTTTCAGGTCAAGGACCTCGTCAAGGGAGATCAAAAATCCGAAAGCATAGATAATGGACACATAGAAAAAAACAAGTTGCCCTTGGTTGAAAAATCTCTCGTTAATTTTAGTTTTCAGCAAAATCAGTGGCGATCAATTGAAAGCCCTGCGCAGACTGACCCTTCGGTTCTTGGATTAAGTCTTGGAGTTCTCGAAGATCGAGTGAGCGAGGCCCCACAAAATGCTGTAGCCATCGAATATCAGGCTATCTGTAAGCTCCTCAGCATAGCCGGTTACCATAATGCTCATAATGATCTTATCGAAAGTTTTATGACCTCAATGACTCCAAGTCATTTGTCCCAGCTGTTTAGCGTTGCGAGTTACGATCCAACTTATACCGTTTTTGCTGTCCCCGAGAATGTGCAGCTCAAAGAAAACTTTAAGATGCAAGAAAGCTCAAGGGTAAATCCCCGTGTCACGGTCGCGGGGCAAATGAGGCTTCTTTACGGATATTCAAAGTTAATGAAATTTTTTAAACCGTGGAATCCAAGCTTCTACGACGCCGGTTTAGGATCAATCAAGATTGATGAAGATACAGACATTATACCTTTCCACCGTAAAGACTACTTCATATTAAGCACCGGGTTGGGGGCCTATATTTTAAAAAATATTCCTCTCCGAATGTTGGGCCTTATATCGCCAAACCATAAATTTGTTGACGGAACAAAGGTCGAAAATCCCGTTCAAGTTCCCGCCATTGCGGCCACCCTTTCAGATTACACATTGGGGGGAATGGAGCACGTCGTGAGTGCCTCTAGTATCGCGGAAGCTATATTGGGTATGTCCGAGTTTTATGAACAGATTAAAGACCTTCAACTTTCGACGGATCCCGTGATCCAGTCCAACACTCAAGGAAACGGCCTTCATGATGCTCAAGAGAGTCTGCAAAGAGTTATTTCTGGCCTCGTTCTTTTTGCCACTGGACAACTTAGATCTGATGACGGTGGTTTTTTTCATAGCTACGACCTAGGAGAAATGGTCCCAGTCCCAGGGCCTAGAGTGTTGTCAGATCAATTGATGTTGCAGAAAGCCCTACTTAAAGCCGGGATGGCTCTCCAATCTGGATTTATGCTTTCCAGAGCCTCAGATAACCTGTTTTTTCTAAATTCTCATTTTTGGAGCGGGGAACTAGGATTTTACCGATCCAGTGAAAATGATTTAGGAGGCAAAGTCTCTTTGCTTAATGTTGCTCGTGCCGTTGATAATGTAAATTTAATGCAGCAGCCAAATGACCTGACTCAGGGCCCCAAATCTGGATCCATAACTCAAATGCAGCGATTAAAAGCTTTATGGCTATCAAGGTTTTTCAGTCGGGAAATTCAGAGTCTGCCTCCAATTTTCCAAGTTTCAGAGTTTTCTCTTTGACTTAACTCGCCCCTCGCGTATCCTTAATAGACTTGAAATATCCCTTTTTAATTATCCTTTATGAAGGAGGACATCGTGGTCGGTTTATGTGATAAAAAATTATTTTTGGCTCTCGTCATTGGAGCCTTTGCTCTCTCAGGTTGTACCAAACCTCAGTTGCCCAGTTCTGATGGTGAAGTCAGCAGTGTGTATGCGGTCGTCAATGGACAGGAGATTAAGGGTAAAGACGTCCTTGATAAGATTAAGAATGAGCTCACCGAGCTGAAACGAAACGAATACGAAATAAAAAAACGTGCCACCGATGAAGCCATCCAACAACTTTTAGTTGAAAGTGAAGCTAAAAAACAAGGCAGCACTGTCGACAAACTATTCGCTCAATTTGAAAATATGAAAGATCAAGAAGTTTCTAAGGACGATATACAGGCTTTCTTGAAGGTTCGAAACATTGACGAAAAAAAGCTGACCAAACAAGAAAAGGACTCTGTTCCGCAGATCGTAAAAATGCAGAGAGTTTATGAAGCCCGGCAGAAATACATTGCTGATCTTCGCTCCAAAGCCAACGTTCAGTATAAATTAGTAAAACCTGAAGAACCTAAATTTGATGTCGCTGTTGGAAGTGGAACTCCGTTAGGCCCTACTACGGCAAAAGTCACAATCGTTGAGTTTAGCGATTTTCAATGTCCGTTTTGTTCTCGCGGTCGCCAGCGTGTAGAAGAGATCAAACAAAAGTATGGCGACAAGGTAAAAATTTATTTTCGAAACTTTCCCTTGGAGCAAATTCACCCCCAGGCCTTTCATGCTGCTGAAGCTGCGGCTTGTGCTTTAGAGCAGGGTAAGTTTTGGGATTATCATAACCAACTTTTTGACCACCAAGACATGTATCGAGATAAGGACATAGCTAAAAACGTAGACAAGAATTTTGAAAAATTGGCTACAGCGGCAAGTCTCGATGCCAAAGCCTTTGCTGACTGTCTGAAATCTGGAAAGCATACAGCTGATATCCGTCACGATATGGAAGAAGCACAGAAATACGGAGTCAACAGCACGCCGACCTTCTTTGTTAATGGGCATGCCATTAGAGGGGCGCAACCTATTGAAGCTTTCTCTGAGGCTATTGACGAAGAGCTCTCTAAAAACTAGGACGTATAAGATCTTTTTAGAGCCGTCTGGACCGACAATGGTCTAGGCGGCTCTTTGTTTTTTTAAAATGGATTTTCTGCTACAATGAGGAATACTGAGTCTGTGCAAAAGGCTCAAAGCAGATGACCCGACCGGTACTCCGGCCGGTACAGCCATGGACCCGAAGGGCGCATGGGCCCGGAGGGACTTTTGAACTCTCATGGAGGAGAGATGAGCGTAGATCCTGTAGATCGCTCCAATCAAATAGATTATCGTCGGCAGGCCGATGAGAGCGAAAAGGAGCTTGCGGCTCGGCACAGGGCTGAGTTGGCCAATATCTCCAAGCGCCATCAGCGTGATATAGAAAAAATTCGAAAAGAATATGGCGATGCCATGAGCGATTTGAGGCACGGTACCTCTGAGGCTTTGTCTGACCGCGATCGTCGACATATGAAGGATGTCCAAGAGATTCAAGAGATAAACAGAAAAAGGCTTACGAAAGTTCGCGGGGAAGACGAAGAAAAATACGACCGCACAAGAGAAAATCTCGAAGGAGAGATCTCCCGAGGTAAAGCCAAAGATGAATATGATCAAAAGCGCCTCACAAAAGATTTTGATACCGAGTATGCAAGAAAAGATCACGAAGAAAGTGATATGGAAAAGCGGTTCCGCGAAGAAGGACACGAAGCCTATGAAGCTCAGGAGGCACGGCTCAACCGCAAAGACGAGAAAGATAAAGAAGAACTTTGGGACAAGATACATCACGACAAAGCCAAGAGTGACCGGGAGCTGAGCGAAACTCGAAAAGATCGGGATGAAAAAATAGCTGCTTTGAAAAATCGAATGGAAGATCAAAGAACGGCACTTAGTGAACGGTACCGAGACGACATCAAGCGCGAACAAGCTCGTTATGATAACCACCTCGCCAATATGAGAGAGGGATTTTCTGACGAAATCGGTCAAAACAAAGAGAAATTTAGGAATCGCGCAGAAGATCTTTCAGCGGAGTATGCCAAAAATTATAACAAACTTAAAGAAAACACCAATGATCGCGTTGATAAACAGGTTGACAGTTTGAGACGTGAAAACCAGACCCTTGAAGACCAGGTTGTTATGACAAGAGAAAAAGACAAGATTCAAAACTCGATTGAAAACAACCACCTCGTTGGAGAATTCCAAAATAGGGAGGACGAACTTGAGTTCCGTCGTGAAAAAGCAGCACAGGCGGCCCACCAAGAAAAATCTCGAGATCTTTATAATTTACAAAAGCAGCATGACCGATTTACCGAGAAGCGAACCCAAGATTTTGCAAACAAATATAATGATTTAAAAATCTCTAGCGAGGCTAATCTCGATCAAAAAGTGGGGCAGGCGTATAGAGACCGTGATCTCAATAAAATTCAGACCGACCTTCAAAAAAAACGAGTTGTAGAAATATACGCTGACAAAACCAATGAGCAAGCTGAGTTCTATGACGACGCTATCGAAGGTAAACAAAGAAATTACGATCGCCTGCTTTCGGATCAGAGGGCCGTCTCTGAAAAAGCGAAGAATGAAGACCTGGGGACATTGCAGAATCGTCTGGCCAAAGAAAACGTGTCCCATCAAGAAAAACTCGTCAATACAATAAGTACGTACGAGCGCGACATCAATCAGATACGAAACGACTATGAGAAGAAATTAAGGCATCAGGCTGATCTGTTTAGAGAACAAACCGATAAGCAGGTTCAGGCAATGCAAGCTGACAGAGAGGCTAGTGAGGCAAAGCTTCAAGCACGCCTCGGCCAGACCAAAGAGTTCTACGAACGTGAGATGGATCAACTGAGAAAGAGACAAGCCACCGAACGCCAAGAACTAGCCATGAAAAAAAATTCGTGACTCCTTAAGTTTTAAATCGTAAGTTACCCCCATGATAGCAGATCGTCGAACTAAGATAGTCGGTACCATCGGTCCCGCTACAAATTCTCCGGAAATGTTGCGCCAAATCGTTGAAGCAGGCCTCAATGTGGCCAGGTTGAACTTCAGTCACGGGAGTCATGAAGACCATGATAAGGTGATTACGGAGTTGAGGCGCTTATCTCGGGAGCAAAGTGCTCCGATTGCTCTTTTGCAAGATCTTCAGGGTCCAAAGATTCGAATATCAAAAGTAAAAAATGGCAGCATTTTTCTTAAAGATGGTCAAAAAATTACAATCACGACAAAGAAGTTGATAGGTGACGAGAAGATTCTCTCCACAGATTTTATATCTCTTCCCCAAGACGTTAAGGCTGGAACCCACATTCTTCTTGATGATGGCAATCTAGAATTTGTGGTCGAAAGAGTTGAGGGAGAGGAGGTCTTTTGCGAGGTCATCACAGGTGGCGAACTTAAAGACAATAAGGGTATGAATCTCCCCGGGGCGAGGCTTTCGGTTGAAGCGTTAACGGAAAAAGATCGCCAGGATCTGGATTTTGGTCTTTCACGAGGTGTGGATTACGTAGCTTTAAGCTTCGTGCGAAACCCTCAGGATATCAGGCAGCTTCGTGAAATTATTGAGTCAAAAGCCAAGGGTACAAAGATCATTGCAAAAATCGAAAAAATGGAAGCCCTTGATAACCTAGAAGAGATTATCGCCCTTTCTGACGGAGTCATGGTGGCAAGAGGGGACTTGGCCGTGGAAGTTGGGCAAAGCCTGTTGCCGGGTAAGCAAAAGAACATAATCAGACTTTGTAATTTATTGGGAAAACCCGTGATCACGGCGACTCAAATGTTAGATTCTATGATCACCCATCCCAGGCCCACCCGAGCCGAGGTCACCGATATTGCGAATGCCGTCTTAGACGGAACTGATGCAGTTATGTTATCTGCAGAAACAGCCAGTGGAAAATATCCGGTTCGCTGTATTGAGACCATGGATGAAATTATTCGCGAAGTGGAGCGCTCTGACGTCCACTATTATAATATGAACTTATCTGATGGCTTTCTTACGGTGGCCGAGGCTATAGCTGAGAGTGCCTGTCTTTCGGCCATGAAGCTTAAAGCGAGCGCCATTGTTTGTCTAACGACATCAGGTAAAACGGCGACTTTAATATCAAGGTTTAGGCCGAAGGCGAAAATTGTGGCCGTGACTCATATTATTTCTACACTCAATCGTCTCGAATTGGTCTGGGGAATTCAAGGGATTCCCATCGAACCTTATACTGATACAGATGCTGTAATGCTGGCCATTGAAAAGTATCTTATTGATTACGGCATTTGCAAAGTGGGAGACAAGGTTTTACTCACAATGGGTGTGCCCGTTCTAGAACGGGGGACCACCAATAGTATCCGCGTTTACACGATTAAAGACATGATCCCCTCGAATATAAATCCGAAGGATTTTCCCCTGAGATGTAGGCCCAAAAACGTCTAAAACTTTATACCCCGTATGTAAGAATTTTACTGCTGACGGGTCTTTCCCTTCGCCGGCACGGGGGATGAACGTAGGTCTAATCGGCTTAGGGTTTGCAACAAATCCCGTGAACAAATAGGAGGACTTTTTTTAATGAAGACCAAGTTGGCCTTAATTTTAGGCATTATTTGTATGGCCGTATCGGCTCTCACTCTCTTTTCTGTTTTGGGTCATGCGCAGACAGGTGGTGCGAGCACCTTCACATTTATCAACGTTGGACCTTCTGATGACATAAATGCAACCTTTAAAGAAGTGACCGCAACCGATGTTGATGTTTCACTATTAAAGTCAGACCGCACTTTATTGAAGCTTGATATCAGTCCGGTAAAGTTACCCAAAGCGGTAATTTCAAGTGTTTTTATAAAATTTTCTAGCCCAAACGAGGCGACTATGGCGGCCAGCTGGCTGATGAACAACAAGACGAATCTTGTAACTTCTTATTTAGTCAGTTATACCGCCAACCGAGGTAATAGACCTATAACTCTTATGAATGGCGCGCCCCTTCTCGATTCTGGGGCTGTCTTCTCTTCAAAAGAATTCTCTCGCGATAATTCCCTGGATAAAATTATTGAAAAAGTGATTAGAGATAGAGAATTGACCCAAGGGATCTACGGGCGGGATGGTTGGTGGAGGAAGCAGCTCGATAGCCTGACCTGTCAAGGAATATACAAAGCTAATTGCGACAAGATCTCTGAAACAAAATACCCCCCAAGACCTTAAAGAGGTACCAGCTTACTTTTGGTCGAGATGTGCATCAATTTATTGGTACATATATTGATGCTTCAACTTTAACGATTTTTTTCTAATTCCTGAATTCGGGCGTTGGCTTGGCGCAAATGTTCGTTTATGGATTTCACCAGAGCCTGAAGCCAATTGGGTAAGGCTTCAAACTGTGCTTCTAGGGCCTTGTAGGGTAGTTCCAAGACTTCTGAGGTCACCTTGGCCCTGACTGATGCAGATCTGGGCCTGCGATCAAAGTAGGCCATTTCTCCTACAACTTGACCGGGACCCATCTCCGCCAAGACCACTTCGGCTCCCCCCGTGCTTTGAAAAACGATGAGCCTTCCCCCTTTTACGATGAACATGCTCTTAGATTCGTCCCCTTCTTTAAAAAGGATTTCGTTTTGGGCAAGTTTTTTTAGCTCGGCCATGTTTTAGATCTTCACCGGTTTAAGTTGGGGACCCTTTATAAGTTTGGCCTCCGTCTCGCTTTGAATTTGTTCAAAAGTCAAAGTGGGAGCATGCTCAATTAATATTAAGCCGTCTTTGGTTACTTCCATTACCCCCATATCGGTCACGATAAGGTCGACGACTCCAATTCCAGTCAATGGGAGAGTACATTTCTTAAGTACTTTTTTTTCATTATTTTTTTTATCACAGTGTTGCATAGCTACGATAACTCGTTTGGCTCCTGCAACAAGGTCCATGGCGCCCCCCATGCCTTTAACCATTTTCCCGGGGATCATCCAGTTAGCAATACTTCCTTTTTCATCGACCTGCATGGCTCCAAGAACAGTGAGATCAATATGGCCGCCGCGGATCATAGCAAAAGAATCAGCTGACGAAAAAAAACTCGCTCCTGGCAAAACGGTAACCGTTTGCTTTCCAGCATTGATCAGGTCAGGATCAACTTCATCTTCTTTGGGGAAGGGGCCCAGGCCCAATATTCCATTTTCAGATTGAAGAACGATATCCATTCCGGGAGGGATGTGATTAGCCACGAGAGTTGGCATTCCGATTCCCAGGTTTACGGTGTAGCCGTCTTTGAGCTCAAGAGCGATGCGCTTAACGATTTGGTCTCGCGTTAAACTCATGGGGTCACCGTCCTGTTTTCAATCCTTTTTTCGTAGTTCTTCCCTTGGATGATTCTCTTAACATATATGCCGGGGGTATGAATCTGGTCGGGATCTAAACTCCCCACAGGAACAAGCTCTTCAACTTCGGCAATAGTTATTTTGGCGGCCGTAGCCATCATGGGGTTAAAGTTTCGCGTTGTTTTTCTATAAACAAGGTTGCCTGACGGGTCACCCTTCCAGGCTTTAATCAATGCAAAATCAGCCTTGAGCGCTCGCTCTAAAATATATTTTCGTCCTTCAAATTCTTTAACTTCTTTTCCTTCAGCGACAAGTGTTCCGACGCCAGTGGGGGTGTAAAAGCCCGGGATGCCTGCCCCTCCGGCTCTGATCCGCTCTGAAAAGGTTCCTTGAGGCACAAGCTCAACTTCTAGTTCGCCCGAGAGAAATTGCTTTTCAAAGATGTCGTTTTCTCCAACGTAACTGGCAATCATTTTTTTTATTTGTTTATTGGCCATGCAAAGGCCAAGACCAAAATCCCTGACGCCGGCGTTATTAGAAATGCAGATTAGCTTCTTTGTTCCCTTAGATTTTAAGGCCGCTATAAGGTTTTCTGGGATACCACAAAGTCCAAACCCGCCCACCATCAAAGTGGCCCCTTCAAAAATATCCCTTATAGCGTCGTCGGCATTATTTAAAACTTTGTTGGTTTTCATATAAGTTCCACGATAAGAGCCGAAGCTTCTCCCCCTCCAATACAGATGCTGGCCATTCCCCGCTTGGCCCCTTGCCTTATCATATTACTTATGAGTGTCGTTAGGATTCTAGCCCCGCTAGCTCCAATGGGGTGCCCTAAAGCAATGGCGCCGCCGGAAGGGTTAACTCTCTTCGGATCCAAATTTAATTCTTTGATTGTGGCCATAGCAACCACGGCAAAGGCTTCGTTGATTTCAAAGAGGTCAATATCCTTAAAGCTTAATCCCGTTTTCTTAAGAACAGAATTCATAGCCTTTGCTGGAGCTGTCGTAAACCACTCAGGCGCTTGAGCGGCAGAAGCTTGCCCTAGGATTTTCACCAAGGGTTTTACCCCTAAAGATTTTGCCCTTTCTTCGGACATGACTACAAGGGCCGCAGCTCCGTCGTTGATGGCGCTTGCATTAGCGGCCGTTATGGTTCCAGTTTTTTCAAAGGCCGGTTTGAGGGTGGGGATTTTATCAAATTTAACTTTTTGGGGTTGCTCGTCTTCTTGAAAGCGAGTCGTTTCTTTGCTCCCAGCAAGTTGAATGTCAACGGGAACAATTTCGCTTTTGAAATAACCTTCTTTTGTCGCCATCAGAGCTCTCTTATAGCTTTCAGTGGCGTACTCATCTTGAGCTTCCCTAGAATAACTCCCCTCACGAGCACAGAGCTCAGCAGCACTTCCCATATGATAGTTATTGTAGACGTCCCAAAGACCGTCTTTGATCATGCTGTCCGTAGCTTGAAAATGTCCCATTTTGTAACCCGTTCGGGATTTCTCAAGAAGGTGTGGGCAAAGGGACATATTCTCCTGGCCACCAGCCACGATAACATCAGCATCTCCGGAAAGAATGGCCTGAGTGGCAAGCATTACGGCTTTAAGTCCACTTCCACACACTTTGTTTATAGTCATGCACGGGACAGAATTGGGGATTTGCGCAAAAATAGACGCTTGTCGTGCCGGAGCTTGCCCTATCCCAGCGGTTAAGACATTTCCCATAATCACTTCGGAAACTTGGTTAGGTTGGATTCCCGATCTTTTCACGGCTTCGGCGATTACAAAACTGCCTAGCTTAGGAGCGCTGATTTGGGAGAGACTTCCCATAAAAGTTCCGATGGGGGTGCGGGCATGACTGGTGATGACTACAGACATTACAAAGCCTCCTTTTTGAACAGGCTGGGGGAGCAAGGTTTTTCAATAAATCTTAGCCTTTATCACCTTGATAAATTTGTCAAATTTTCCCTATACTGGTTCTATGAAAAGCTATTTTGTCCTCGGTTGCCTTCTTATTGCCTTTAATGCGAGTGCTAAGGGACCCGTTATCGTTGAGACTCCACAGCAGTTAGTGCGCGGCCAGGCCAAAAGGCTTTTTATCGCAGGGTATGAGGGATCAGTTTCGGTGACTGAGTCAAACGTTAAAGATTTGGTGACGATAAAAGCGCTAAAGTACGGTGATGGTGAAGACCCCACCGTGACCTCTGGTTATTTAACTCAATATTCAGTCCGAGCCATTAATAGTGGCGACTCCGTTGAAATTCGAGCGTTCCCTCCTGGCACAGTCACGGAGTGGTCGAGATGGGTCCAAGGACGTCATGCCCCTGAGGTCAAGCTTGAAGTCAGCGCGCCGGCGGGAATGAGTTTAGAAATATATTGGCAAAGAGGAGACGCTAAGGTGACCCAATGGAGGGCTCCCGTTTTTATTTCCAGCGAGGATGGTCATATTGCCATCGAAAATATGATTGGCGATCTTACTTTAAGAACACTTCTTGGGAGTCTGAAGGTAGACGGGATCAAGGGTAATTTAAGTATTGAAAATTTCGCAAGCACGCTTGCGATAAGTGACGTTACCGGGCATGCACGTGTGCGGACGTTTTCTGGTGAAACTCATCTTAAGAAAATAGTAGGACCAACGGTTATCTCGTCCCAAAAAGGCGGCGTGACTACAGTAGATACCCTAGGAGGGATGGACATTCAAACCGGTGTGGCGACAATTCACATTGCGGATCATAAAGGGTCACTGGTTGGCCACTCTGACGGAGGTTCCATTCATGCTAACGTCAAAGGCCCGGTTGATGTACGCCTAGTCAGTGTTTCAGGCCCTCTGGCCCTAACCGTGGGGAGGGAAAGTGCCGCCAACGTTAGCCTTTCGACCAAGGGACAACTCAATGCTCCAAAGGAACTTGAAAAAAAGAGCGGTCCCGATTCAAAAGTGATTTCTGGTCAGTTGCGCGGAAATCAACCGGGGCACCTTCGATTGAGTTCAGAAACAGGGGAGCTGAGTTTAAGGGTGCTCTGAGATTAGTCTTATTTGTTGAAGCAGGTGTTGGGGACCCCAGAGGCAAGATAAGGATTTAGCGTCGCCCACTGAGGAGGAGTTGATCCGTCGGGTTCTAAATCAAGAAAGATTTTATTTCCTCCACCTTGCATAGTTGTGACCCACCAAGGATTTGTTCCCCCAGGTTCATCGTAACCGTAGCTCCAGTAGGTTCCCGCGATTCCATTTTGCGACAGATAGCCTAGAGCATTTGATAAAACCGTAATCCAATTAGAATCATTTGCCGGAACACCAAACTCGCCGACGAAACCTTTAAGATGGTTTGATTGAATCCATTGTACGAAGTGTTGGAGCATTTGCACTCCCCGTTGGGGGCAAGCTGTCGGACAGTAGTAACTATAGGGCTGCGGATAAGTACTGCTGGTATCATCCCAGTAAGAGTGGGCCTCGTATACAATCTTATTTGATGGATCTCTTAGCGGAAACCCAGGATTATTGGTCACCCAATTTTGAGAACCGGCCCACTGATAACCCTCAACGACAATTGTCGTGGTGGTGTCGACGGTTCTAATTCCATTCACTATAGCTTGGGCGGCTTGAGACCAAACCGTATTACTTGAGAGAGAATTTGGTTCGTTCATGAGATCGTAACCGATTAGACCGGACTGACCTTTAAGAGTTTGAGCGAGGAGGGTCCAAAACTGAACTAGAGCGGAGGCTTGAAATCCTGACCCCAGCGTGACACAGCCCGAACCCACGCAGGGTTGAGTGACAAGCTGTCCCGCTGTCACTTGGGCCGCCCACAAAGTGTTATACATAGCGTAGTTGTGAATATCGACGACGACACCAATTCCATAAGTTGAGGCCAGCGTAAGAAAATTTTTGAGATCGGTTACTTGTGGGGCGTTTAGCGGTCCATTCAATGTCCCTTGAAGTTTTTCCCACGCCGTAGGAACACGAAGGAGTGTAACACCCTTACTCTTGAGGTAAGATAACTCTTTTGAAGTCCCTAGGCTCTCCCATGAATACTCATTTCCCGATAGGTTTACCCCAAAAACACCTTTATTTGTCGGGCACGCCACTGCAGTTGGTTGCGGAGTGGGTGTTGGGGTGGGAGTTGGAGACGGGCTGGGACTGGGAGTTGGATTTGGGCTTGGTGTTGGACTGGGACTCGCAACGGGACTTGGAGTTGGACTCGGACCGACGACCGGAGTTGGAGTAGCCTTTGGAATTGGACTTGGCGTTGCTTGAGGCGCAGGAGTGTTCAACGGTGTTGGCGACGGGTTGGGGCTGACAATGGGAAGAGGAGTTCCGGTAGAGGAAGATCCCGAGGTGCCACTTAAAGAGCCGGGGACAGAAACATTGGATTGTGAGCAGGAGCACAAAGCAATTGCTAAAACTACAGAGCTAAATATTCGAGAAAAAGATTTCCAACCCACTTCAAGGGCTTATCGGTATTTGAAATCAAAACTAAAC
Source organism: Deltaproteobacteria bacterium (assembly GCA_013287405.1). The sequence goes on along the minus strand of JABDDW010000004.1, from coordinate 3,563 downwards.
CTGAGGGCTCATGGGGCGAGCCTAGGAATAGTTCAGCAAATTAAATACTTAGCGCGGGCCCCCTAGGACCTTCTATAGAGGTTTAGCATTCCGCCAAAGACCAAATTCTTTCGATCTAAAATAGGTTGTCGGCCTTGGAGAAGTTTGTTCCTTTTTTTGCAAAATCTCCACAAAATAGGAGTAAAAGTGTAATTTTCTTACACTAAAATTTTTCAAAGAAAACCTTAACTTTATTGTAACAAGACCCGCTCTTACAGTCGACTCCAACTTGAAGTAGGGGGTTCATTGAAGCCTGTACGTTTTGTTGCCGCGCGATCACATTTCCATCTTTATCGTGATCTACGACGACACTGGTGAGTGCCGCTATCGCGCAGGCATCATTATAAGAACTACACATAGATAAGATAAGTCCGGCAGTGTAGCTCAATTTATCGTGATCTGTTAATGGCCGAGGATAAGTCGCCAAATACTGAGTCGCCCGGCCAAAACAACCGTTGACATCGGAATGGGCGTGGCATGCACTGTGGACAATGACGCTTGTCATGTCGGGTAAATTCAACTCTTGAAAACCTGTGTCATAACATATGTTCGGTCTAGAGTAGACTTGATCCCCATTATATTCAGCATATTCGTTAGTCTCCATGTCCCCACTTTTGTCCCCCGGGAGATCCCTACCGGTTCTGTATTCGTCACAGGCCCTACCAAGACCCTTCAGAATAATTCTTTGTTCCTCATCGTGATTCTTTGCTAAGGGGCTATCATGGATATTCGCTAGGCCCACTTGAAAACATGATCCATATAAACGATCCGCTAGGTTGACCCCGGGCAGACGGCATGAGTCAAAAATGATATCCACCTGGGGTTTGAGAATCCAAGAGTTTTCGACTTCTGTCAGAACACTGGTCGCATTGTAAAAGCATGAGGATACGACACGGATCGAACCTTTATTGACCGAGACCTTGTCCAAATTATTGCCGAAGACGCCTTTCTTAGCGTCAAGTTCATTACCGTCCCAATTGAGCTTACCTGGGATCCCATCGCAAGCGTCGATCCCCAGACCAATCTTGTACCGAGCCAATTCGTAGGCGCTTGAGGGAAAGGACCACGTTCTTAAGTATTTTATCGCGTTATGCCAGCAACCTATGACGTTCATGACTCGGTCACGGTGATTCGGTTCCACCACCAGACACGCAGTCCTCAAAATCCGTCCGATATCGTCGGGCAAGTTATAAGATCTTGTAGAGTAACATACTGGGTCCTGAACGCAGGCTGACTCCATATCGTTAATAACATCATGAATCCGATTTTCTTCGGCCTTGGGGTTTTCAGCCAAAACATTTGGATTCCAAGCCATGGAAAGGCCCAATATTAATAGTTCCAGTGCAAAAATTTTCATAACAACCTCATATAAATAAAAATAATTTAAAATCAGTTTTTCACATCAACGATAACCATGCCTAAATCAGCCGAAGAAAATAGTCCCGGGGCACAGAGCTGTTTTGACTTAGCAACCGTCCTTAGGCGATGGTTGATTTCACTTAAGTTTAGTTGGCCTGAGATTTTGAGATGCTTGAACATCGGATTGTCGCTATTGACCCCCAAGTTGAGGGTGGTCAAAGAGTTAGTTTCAGCATCGTAGAGCAGAGCTTGCACAAATTGCCGATCCATATAGAGGACTCGAGTAAAGGGAGACTGGCTCCCCTTCTTGAGGGCCCATACGGCTTGATCGATGGCCCCGTTATAGGCGTCAATCTCAGCGTTTGCTCTCGTAATCTCATTATGAATCGCTTGCCCGATAAAAGGAGACGCTACTATTCCTCCCGCCCCGGTAGCTGCCAACACAAATATTTCCGGACCCACAAATTCGGGAAAGAGGCCGGCTGGCAATACCATCGAGACCATGCCAATCATATCGATAACCCCCTCGATGAACCAACTCGGGTCAGAAATGTGGTCTTTCCTTTCAAAATTTAGGATATGACTAGCTAATTCAATACTCTCCTCTTGGCCAGAGATTCTCTCGCGCAGTTGAGCAACCGATTGATTGTAGCTTTCAAGGCAACTGGCATCTGACACCGAAGATTCGAGGTGGCGCCGATAAGGATGAAGAAGTCGGCCCTCGACGATCTCTGTTCGGCGCAAGAGTTTATAGGAGAGACAGGATGAAGTTGAAAAAATGGGGGCGTCGCCCATTTTCTCACAAACTTCTTGGTAAGCCTTTGTCACCGCATAGGCAAACCCCCATGCCTCATCCTCGGAAATGTTTGGCCGCATTTTGAGCTTATACCAATGACCGATTTCGTGAAACACGTGTTGCGTGATGACGAGGGGGTCATAATTCTTCCCGAATCGGGAATGATAACCTGCGACGCTATAAAAAATGGAGCTTCCCACTTCATCGTCGGTAGAAATCCATGGTCCATCTTCTGCATCGGAACCCTTTTGAAAATCGATGGTGAGCCCGTCTTGAAGGAGGCTTTCTGAGAATCTTCTATAAGCTTCCAAAATCTTTTCGTTATGTTTTTCGCGTTTCATTTGGTCAATAGTAACGGTGTGAATGATATCCGGGACGATATAGAATTTTACCAAATTGAGGTATCGGGAGACATCATCAGCCCCGTGAGAACCTGCCCCCGCCCAAGAAACGGTCATCTTCAAGTTGACAATCCCGAAGACAATGAAAACAAAAAATTTCTTCCTCATGGTCACTCCTAACTGTTCTTTTTTTGCAATGGAAAAAGCCCAACATGAAATTCATAAACCCGGTCCTGGTGGCCCGTTTCCAGAAGGGTGCTCATCTTGCTGGTAAATTCTTCAATGAATTTCTTGGCCTCGGGAATTTTCTTCGTATCAATGGCCATTGTCATGGCCGTGTGACTTCTCTCTTCAATGGGGTCATTTTCAAGGGAATAAACTGACTTCTCCAATATCTGTTTTTGACGACGTTTCAGTGCAGCGGTCGTTACCGTTTTATCTGAGGTGGTGAAATGGCTATTCCATGAGACGAGACGTTCCCCTTGCCACTTGAGAAGTTCGAGCTCTAGTAGCCGCTCGATGGCAAGTTTAGCTTCAATTTCAGAAATCGAAAGCTGAGTGGCAATCCATTTGGGCCTGGATTGAAAATCCTTCACGTAAGTGAGCATCAGTATGGCGTAGTGGTGCCAATCGCCGATGATCCTGAAGAGATCAATACTCAAGTCCTTGGTTTGGTGGGGCGAATCTGTTTCAGTACCCTGGCGAGAATAAAGGGGTGGGGTTCGCATTTCGCGTGGCACTTTTAGTCCTGCATCTTGTCTGTGTCTAATTATTGATATCAAGAACTTCTCTTTTTGGTCTGGCGGCAAATCGAGATTTTTCAACATTCTTTCGGCCATTTTCAAAGAAGGTACCCGTTTCACAGATAAAATCTCTGAGAGGGCACTAGCTTCAATATCTAAAGCTTTCGCCATGGCACGGAGGGAGTACCTAGGATTCTTTTCTGTCCGCTTCGCCAATTCCTCCGCGAGAATCACTTTGTAAGTTATGTTTTGTGTTTTCAAGGCGCAGAGTCTAAATGATTTACC
>JABDDW010000003.1 GCA_013287405.1 Deltaproteobacteria bacterium | reverse complement strand
CCGACCATGGTGCACAGACGCAGCCTCTTGGCAGAGCGCTCTAAACGAAGCCCGGGAGTCTTCATAAGAAGATGGAAACAGATCCTGAGAGTTTTTCTTTGCATTGTTACTGGCGATTAAGGGAGATGAAGTCAAAAGAACAAGGGCAAAACTCAAAGAAAATTTCATCAACCTCATTTATTCCCGATCTCCTGTTTTTTTAAAGTTGCGATTCTATCGTGACGCGTCTGCATGGCCATAAAGGTCTCCGGTCCTACGAACAACCAGAGCTGACTCCTTTTACCCCTTATTCATAGGGGAACTTTAATGCTTTTTTTTCAGACCTGGGACAATTTTAGTCCGATAATATTCGCTATAATATTTCCAATACGGGCTCTTTATTTTTTCATCGTGATCACTGATCTCTAAATCGCTATGCAGGACTGGGCACAACCAAGCTCCTCTGTCGATTTTCACGTTATGGGCATCAGCCCAAGGCTTAAAAACATGGTCAAAGACTTCACATTTTCTTTTGCCAACTGACCTCTATTCCCATGACTTAGTGGAGTCAGCAATGCTAGTCACTTTTGTACCTAAAACTCCAGTCATGGTTCTTCTATTGTTGCTCACGGCTCAAAATGCCTTCTCACCTTCTCCAAACCAAAGACTTTAATAGCCCTCCACTGATTATGCGTAGCACAGAGGAGCTCGATATTCTCTAATGTGGCCTCACCTCCTAGTGCCACAGGAACCCGATGCTCATACTGAAGCCTAAAGCTACTTCCACACTTTCTCTTTGTCAGAGGGTCTTGATACTGACAGACGCCCTGATCCCTCTCCCATACGTGCTTTTTGAGAATTGCTGGGATTCTTCTTGAGTAGGACGCTTTTGCGCTTAGGCTTCCGGAGGAGTGAACACCGGTCAACGAAGTTGACCGTTCTTTCACTTCCGCTGCGGCGGTGAAAGCTAGCGGAGGATCTAGCTGACTTAGCTTAGTTGCTAATGGGGCAATCATCTCTCCATTATTCTGGGCCCTACTTTGCACCTTAGTTTGCGATATGTCGCTACACTTACTTGCGTGTGAGATACCGCTTACTGTTCTCTGCCGTGCCCCCTTACTTTGTGGAGCTTTTTTCTGAAGGGGCTTTTCTTTTGGAACAAGCTTTATGAGCGCTATATCAGCCATGATACCTATGAGTTCTGCTGTGGAATGGCTCTTATTTTTATGGCTCGTCAGGTTCTTTAGGGTTTTAAGTTTTTCTACTAAATCAGGACCTGCCATAAATTTAATCTCAGTAAGACTCACTGAAATCTGACGCTCAGTTTCTTTTAGTTTTGCCACCTCTGGTGATATTTTAACAAATTCCCGCTCACACTCCTTTTGGGACTTGTTTTCAATAAGCTCTAATAGCCCTCTTTTTTTCTCAATACTTAGTTTAACTTCCCTATGGGCTTCTTCCTTACGGATAAAGCTTTGAAGCTGGCTTAATGTCGACAAACTAACTCCTCCTTCTTGAAGCTTCTCTTTGGCTTCAGGAAGAATTTTTATTAATCTCATCGAAGAAATCCTCCGCTGAGCTGAACCCTCTGAATACCCCAGCTCTTTTATACAAAATTCAAAAAGAGAGCCGTACCCTCTAGCGGCATAGAGCCTTCGAGCCTCCACTTCTCTAAGATGCTCTAAAACTTCTTGAGTAATGCGCCTTTCTTCTTTTGCTAAGCTCTTTATTTTTTCGACAAGATCTTGGTCATTAAGCTTGGATAAATGAGTCATCGAATTCCCCCATCGTAAACCGATTTTCTATGGTGGTCAGAAAATCAGTCAGATTTCTAAAATCTGAGACTCACACTATCACGACATTTTAAGACGGGAATTTAGGCTCTAGCTTCAACGACATTAAGAGATTTTATTTTATTAGCCGAACTTCTAAGGTGGCTGGCCAAAGCCCTCTTCTAGCCATTACTAGCCTCTCTAAGAGACCAAATTCTGAGGATACTAAAAATTTTCTCAAAAATGCAGTTTTTACTTTTAGACCTGTCAAATAAAAAATGTTTAAAAACAAAAAATTTTTTCGCCGATCTTTTCACAGTCGATTTACTTTTTTCTAAACCGGATTCCGCGACAGAAACCGACTCCCATAGAGCGCTCCTAAACCACGCGCTCCCCTGCTTCTTCATTTATGCAAAAAAAGAGTGGGCTACCCAAGAAACCATGCGTTCCTCAAATCTCTTCACTCTGCGCAAACTCCAAACCACCTCCATCATCACCCCAATTCTCCAACGCCATCCAGATTCAAAACAGAAGCTTCTCACTCACTTAAGCAACCCGAACCACTTTTTGATCGGAATGCAAAATAGCATGATGATTTGAAATACAGAGATTTTGCGGGAAGTCCTCGCAAACAACTTAACTCTACTTAGATAACCGAAGCGGGATCATTGATCATTGCCCAAGCTGCCGACGGCGCGGCGAACTACCCAATAACTTTATTTACAAGAGACACGACTTGAGACTTAGGGATGTTCCCCAGAGATTGATCGACTTGTTGCCCGGCTTTAAAAATAATCAAAGTGGGAATGCTGCGCACTCCAAATTGAGAGGGTGCCCCTGGATTTTCGTCGATATTGATTTTCACGACTTTAATCTTGTCCTTAAATTCACCAGCTACCTCTTCGAGAGTGGGGGCCAAGGCACGACATGGAGCACACCATTCTGCCCAAAAATCTACAAGAACAGGCAATTTTGATTTTAAAACCTCGGCTTCAAAAGTGGCATCCGTAACGACGTTTGTGTTAGCTCCCATATTAATCCTCTTTAAATGTGAAATCAAATCTACGCTTAAACGTCGATAGCAGTCAAACTCTTTTCAATGGTCATGACACGTCCACTCGCTTGCCCCTAGCCTTGACAGTGTGAGGCCCCCAAGGAGAAACTAGTTTGTAAGGGCAAGGGTGAAAAAAATTGGATAAGTCCAGTATTCGCGTCTTTATCGTCGACGACGACTTAAGCATTTCTAATGCTTTACGAGAGATTATAAAGAAACTAGGTTTTCAACCGGTGGTGTGTCCCAACCCCGCAGAAGTGCTTAATCAATTTAGGATCCAAGGGGGACATCTTGCGATTATAGATTGCCTGCTTCCCAAGATGCCCGGCGTAGAACTAGCAAAGAATATTAGAAAAGAATTCGGCGACCACATAGGTCTTATTTTATGCAGTGGTGTCTATAAGGATAAAAGTTTTATTAAAGACGCACTCCAGCAGACGGGTGCCATAGGATTTTTCTCAAAGCCCTTTCACCTTCTTGAACTTCAGGACATGGTTCGTAAAGCCCTACAAGGAAAGTTCGATGAGGATGCCATGCCTCTAGAGAACTTACTTACCTCTCAATTCTCCCCCTCTGAAAAAATTCAAGAGATCAATAATTTAAAAGAAATTGAAGCCTACGATATCCCGTGGCTCTGCTGCACTATCATGAATTCACTCATCACCGGTGTATTGAGATTCCAATCTGAAAAGGAAAAAGCTAAAATTTCTTTTCAAGAAGGAAGAATAGTTCAAGTTGAAATGCAAAACCCGGAATCCTATTTTGGGACACTTCTTATTGAAAAAGGTTATATCACAGCCGCCCAAATCGATCAGGCCCTCGGACAAAGAAATCCAAAAAAGATTGGTGAACGGTTGGTCGATATGAATGTTCTCTCCCCTCACATTATTAGCGCCATCAATGCCGAACAGGCGGCGATTCGACTCTCTAAGATCATTGCCGACGTCACTTATTCTGTTTCTTTCTCCGAAGAAAGTATCAATGAGGCCAACGTCAGCATCGACTCCGAAACGATCACGCCATTTCTTATCGATTGGCTCTACAGTAAAATTCCCGCAACCTGGATCAAACAACGGTACTTAAAATGGCTCAATAGCCCCCCCGTTCGAAGCGCCACAACGCAGAACTATCAAAGGTTGTGGCACATTCCTCCCCTAAAGAATGTGGCCGATTTGGTTAATGATTTCACCAAGGGTGAAACCCTATCCCAAGCTCTCTCCAAAGGACAGTTTAAGGAGGATGTCATCTACCAAGTTTTTCACCTGCTCATTACTGTGGGCTATATTCAGTTGAAACGAGAAATTAAACCTCTCGATGAAATTGCACAGATGGCACGACTCAATAAAATTTTGGCAGATATGCAAACTCAAGATCACTTTGCGACTCTCGGTTTAAGTCGTGCGGTAAAAAGTCTGGAAATTAAAAAGACGTATTACGAATTGGCAAAAATTTTTCATCCCGACAAGATCCCAAGCAATGCTTCACCTAAACTTAAAGAGTTGGCGCAAAATGTCTTCAGTCGGATGACGACAGCCTACGACGTTCTTTCTAATGACGAAAAACGGGCAACTTATTTGAAAGAAATCGAACACGGAAGAGCCGAGAAAATATTGCAAGCCGAGGGTCTTCTGGAAGACGCGAAGACGCTCCTCAAGCTTGGGCAGGCCGCAAAAGCCCTCATCCAATTTGAAAAGGTTTTGGAACTCCGCCCCCCCACCAGTGAAATTTGGATCCACTATGCGTGGGCAAAAATGCTCAGCGGAGAAGGGAGGCTTGAGGACCGTCTTGTCGAAGTCGAAGGCATCCTCAATAAAATCCCACCCGAAGACCGCCATAATGCCATCTATTATTTTGTAAAAGCCATGTATCAGAAAATGATTGGAGATGAGGGCCCAGCTAAAAAGAATTTACAAAACGCCCTTTCCCTAAATCCTAAATTTGTGGACGCCGAACGCCTTCTCAGAACTTTCGAATACGGAAAAAAGAAGACCACCGATATATTTAGGGGAGATCTCAAAGACGTTGTGGGAAGTCTCTTTCGAAAGAAATAGAGCTCTTAGGCCTTGCGCTTCCAACCCTTATAGAGTTTTTTTACAAAATCGACGCGCTTTTCGTCTAGGACGACTTCTTCAGGAGTCTCAGGAATGCTCTTCTGGTATCTCCGTTCTTCTTCGACGCTCTGATGGCTTAGGATCTTTGCCTTGGCTTCAGGGACGTGTTGGACAGCCTCCGTATACCGTTTCTTGCGGGTATCTCCGTTAGAATAAGCGGGATCCACTTTTAGATTATATCCTTTATTAGAGACAAACTTTACGACTTCAGGCTCTGGCTCCCCTTGCGGCAGAAATTTTTCAAATTTTGCCAGGATAGAAGAAGACGGAACTCCAGTATAATCGCAAACAGCCTTCATTAAGGTCCGTGGATTAATAGGTGTCTCAATGGCGCCTTCGGCGGCATAGGTCGCAATATCGAGTTGAAGAAGTTTTTGCCTGGGAAAGAGCAGAAGAAGCTTTGAGACAACCCCTTTACGCTTGACCTTCTTACTTACACTATGTCCATTAATACGACTTCCATCTCCGGTGGCGATAACAAGGTCAGGTAAAAAACCCATCATGCGCTCGGGTAATGAACTTTCACTGGGTAGACTTTCAACATCGAATCCCACTTTCTTAAGATTCTTTTCAACAAAAAGAAGCTCATTATAATCTTCAATAACTAATAGAATCCTTCGCATAGGGCCATTATACATTGACCGAATTAAATCGTCATGGGTAAATTGATCTATGTTTGTCAGTGGTTTTACGGTTATACGCAACGCGGAAATAATGGGCTACCCTATCGTCGAGTCAATCCGCTCAATTCTTCCCCTTGTCGATGAATATGTAGTGGGGGTAGGTCAAAGCGAAGACAAAACTAAGCAGATTATAGAATCCATAGGGGATCCCAAAATAAAAATCTTCGAATCTGTTTGGGATAAGACAAAGACTCAAGGGGGCTTGATACTCAGTGAAAAAACAAACGAGGCTCTGGACCAGTGCCAGGGTGAGTGGTGTTTTTACCTTCAAGCTGATGAAGTAGTCCATGAGAACGATTTGGTCGCAATTCGACAAAGTCTAGAAAAATACAAAAATTCAGAAGAGGTTGAGGGATTACTTTTTGACTACGTTCATTTTTATGGAGCCTATAACATTATCGGAACTTCGAGAAGCTGGTACCGTAAAGAAGTAAGGATCGTAAAGCGGTCAAAGAACCCCCGAAGTGTTGGAGATGCCCAAGGGTTTAAAATTGAGGGAAGAAAGCCTTTTGTGGCCCCCAGTAACGCACAGATCTTTCATTATGGGTGGGTTAAAGCCCCAGCCGCAATGGGAGAAAAGAATAAACATATGTTTAGGTGGTGGCATGGCAATAAATACGATGAATCTTTTAAGGATTTTGCGTATAAGACTGCTTACGGACTAAGATACTTCAACGGGTCCCACCCGGCGGTTATGGTTTCTCGAGTCTTGAGTCAGGATTGGAATTTTTCCCTTAAAAGGGGTACTAGCGACTGGGATATACGCGATTACAAAAATATGTTAAGTGATATCGCAGAGAAAATTACAGGTCGTAGAATAGGTGAATATAAGAATTATGTTTTACTCAAAAAGCATCGACAAAGGAGCCTTAAGTGCAAATAGCAGATCGTCATTTTTCATTGGATTGCAAACGTGGAAAAATAAATATTGGTAAGGGTCATGAGTTGGCTCTTATTGCCGGGCCTTGCGTTGTTGAATCGGAAGAACTTGTAATGGGCGTCGCAAAAACCTTGGTCGATATCGCCGACCGTTTGGGTGTCGCTCTTATCTTTAAAAGTAGTTACGAGAAAGATAATCGCGGAACAGAAAAAAATTGGAGAGGCCCAGGGCTTGAGGATGGTTTAAAAATACTTAAGAAAGTGAGGGAGACCTACGGAATCCCGGTCTTAAGTGACATTCATCGGCAAGAAGACGTAAAATTAGCAGCAGAGTATTTAGATGTTCTTCAAATTCCCGCTTATTTATGCCAGCAAACAAGCCTCGTTCTAGCCTGCGCCGAGACTGGTCGGGCCTTGAATGTCAAAAAAGGCCAGTTCCTGGCACCAGAAAACATGAGCAGCGCCCTCAGCAAAATTCGAAGTGTTGGAAATAAAAATGTGATGCTCACCGAAAGGGGATCTTGCTTCGGGTATAACCGCCTGGTTTCGGATATGAGATCTATTCCCATAATGCAAAATCTTGGAGCACCGGTGGTTTATGATTCGACTCACATCATTCGAATTTATGGAATTTCTTCGGCCGACCCTGAGGGCGGTGAACCAGAATTTGTTCCCTTTTTAACTCGAGCCGCTGTCGCTGCAGGGACGGATTGTTTGTTCTTAGAGACCCATCCCAACCCGCGGGTTGCTCTTTGCGACGGCGCCTCAATGTTGCGACTTGATCTTCTCGAACCTCTGATGAATCAATGTATGGCCATAAGTAAAGCACTCGGTCGCCAAGCGTAAGATCCAATGCCCCGTTATCGAGCGAAGATTGCTGGGCTCTATATTTTGCGAGAAATGTTGCCCACTGTTGTTTTGGGCAATCTCGTTTTTCTTTTCATTCTTCTTATGTTCCAAGTTCTGAGACTCAGTGATTTTATTATTACGCGGGGACTCCCATTCTCTGTTGTCGCTCAATTTGTGGTCTACGTCACAGTTTCATTCTTGCCCATTTGCTTTCCCATAAGTTTGTTATTTAGCATTTTACTGACCTTTGGAAGACTCAGTTCAGACTCAGAAATAGTGGCTCTAAAGGCGTGTGGCCTTCATATGGGTTATCTCTTAGTTCCCGCCCTGGTCTTATCTTTTCTTGTGGCTGCATCTACTGCATGGGCCGTATTTGTCGGATCGCCCTGGGGGAACCGCAATTTCGAAGTTCTCTATGAACACTTGGTGAATACAAAGGCCGTTGCTGCTATCCAAGAAGGGACGTTTTCTGACGGATTTTACGACCTAGTTTTATATGCAGGAAAAGTTGACCACAAAGCAGGGCGCCTTGAAGATGTCTTTATCTACGATGAACGGGATAATAAACTCCCCATAACAATTATCGCCCGTGAAGGTCATCTTATTGAAGGCGACCCCAGTCTCCCTGGAAGAGGCGTGACCTTAAGACTTGCTAATGGAAGCATTAATAAGACTAGCGAAAACAATTACACCAAAGTTGATTTTCAGACTTACGACATTACATTGGCTAATAGTGCCGCGGACTCCGTCACTGAAAAGAGTCCCCCTTCTTTGACTTGGGACGATCTTATTTCGGAGAGAATAAAACCCCTTCAGGACAAGGGCCAACATCTTATTTATTTAGTTGAATATAATAAACGTTGGGCCATTTCTCTTGCGTGTTTAGTTTTTGGAATTTTAGGCGTCGGCGCAGGAACGGTTACAAATCGCCGTTCGGTCAGAGCCAGTGGCCTTATTATCTCCTTAGCTATAATGGTAGTTTATTGGGTGCTTTATATCTCTGGTGAGAGCCTTGCTCGAAGTGGAGCTGCGACCCCTTGGATAGCGATGTGGACTCCTAATATCTTATTCACCGGTTTTGGTGTTTATCGCCTTCGTCACGCTTGGTGAGGAGGCCTTATCCGGCGGCAGGAGATGTTTCTGCGGTTGGAGTTTCTTGAGGTTCTTCAGAATACGAGCATTCTTTATTCGGGCATTTAACGAACTGCCCCTTCTTTTTATTGAATTTTCCAACAAGATAGGTGCCCTTGCATTCCGGACAAGATTTATTTATCGGCTTGTCCCAGGAGACAAAGTCGCATTTGGGGTAGCTGCTGCAACCATAAAACGCTCTTCCCCGACGTGAGACTCTTGAGGTTACATCCCCGCCACATCCCTTAGGGCACTTCACACCCGTCGATATGGCTTTGGTGGTCTTACATTCGGGGTAAGCAGAGCAAGCCAGAAACTTTCCGAAACGGCCAAACTTCACCACCATGGGACTCGAACACTTTTCACACTTTTCATCGGTAGATTCAGCCTTACGGACTTCTATTTTGCCATCAGCAGTTTTTTCAAATTCAGCCGTAGATTTGCAGTCAGGATAATTTGTGCAAGCTAGAAACTGGCCGTTTCTTCCCCACTTTATCACCATCACCGCATTGTCCTTGGGACATATAATGTCAGTGGGAATGGCTTGGGCCTTTATGTTTTTCATTTTTTCTTTGGCCGCATCTAAAGTCACCTTAAATGGGGTATAGAAGGCGGAGAGAATCTCAACCCAATCTTTTTCACCCTCTTCAATCTTATCTAATTGATCTTCCATTGAAGCGGTAAATTCAACGCTCATAATATCTTTGAAATTTTCTACCAAAAGTTCAGTTACAATTTTCCCGAGTTCCGTTGGGGAAAATCGGCCGGACTGGTCTTTTTCTGAATACTCTTTATCGATTATGGTCGAAAGAATCGAAGCGTAGGTTGACGGGCGACCGATCCCTTTTTCTTCCAAATCCTTAATGAGACTAGCGTCAGTGTATCTGGGAGGCGGCTGTGTGAAATGCTGCTCGGGTTTGAGTTCAAGAAGCTTAAGTTTTGTCCCCTTATTTAGATCAGGGAGTTTTTGCTTTCCATCTTCATCCTCGTCAGCGGGAGCATCTTCATCTTTAGACTCTTCATAAACAGCTGTGAATCCGTCAAATTTAATGAGGCTTCCGGTAGCCCTCAATTGGTAGTCCTGGGCTGAGATCTCAATAGTGGTCTGATCAAACACGGCAGGAACCATCTGACAGGCCACAAAGCGATTCCAAATCAAGACATAGAGTTTGTACTGATCAGGAGAAAGGAACTCTTTAACTACCTTTGGAGAATATTCTAAATGGGTTGGCCTTATTGATTCGTGTGCATCTTGAGCCGACTTCTTGGTTTTGTAGACCACCGGTTCTTGAGGAAGATATTTGGATCCAAAAGCTTCTCTAATATAACTTCTAACATCTTTTACAGCATCATCTGAAATGCGGGTCGAGTCCGTTCTCATATAAGTGATTAGACCGGTCGTTCCCATTTCTCCAAGATCGATCCCTTCATAAAGTTTCTGAGCCACCATCATGGTTTTTTTAGCCGGCCAATGAAGTTTTCTAGAGCCCTCCTGCTGAAGCTTTGAGGTGATAAAGGGAGCCAGTGGATTTCTTCGGCGTTCTGATTTCTCAACATTTGTAATGATATAAGGAGCGCCTTTGAGGTCACCCAAAATTTTGTCAGCTTGTTCTTTGTTACTTATGACAAGTTTATCCTTGCCCTTTTTTGCGACCTTGGCCCAAAAACTCTCGTCCTCAGCCCCAAGGTTAGCTTCAATGGACCAGTACTCTTCAGTCTTAAATGCCTGAATTTCTTTTTCTCGATCCACGACGAGCCTCAGCGCCACCGACTGCACTCGTCCCGCGCTTAAACCTCGACGAACCTTATCCCACAAGACCGGAGAAATCTGATAACCCACCAGTCGATCAAGAATTCTCCTGGCCTGTTGACTTTCAAATTTATTCTTATTTAATTCAAGAGGGTGATTTATAGCTTCTGAAACGGCCTTTTTTGTTATTTCATTGAAAAGAATCCTCTTGATCTTTTTTTTCTCACTTTTGAGTTCTTCTGCAATATGCCAAGCAATAGCCTCACCTTCTCTATCTGGATCCGGTGCTAAGTAGATCTGATCGGCCTTTTTTCCTTCAGCCTTTATGGTCTCGATGACCTTGTCTTTGCCCTTAATAATTTCGTAGGTAGGTTTAAATTTCTTTTTTACATCGACACCGAGCTTTTTAGGCGGAAGATCGCGCACATGGCCAACGCTAGCCATCACTTTAAAATTTTTACCAAGGTACTTTTCTATAGTTTTAGCCTTGGCAGGAGATTCAACTATAACAAGGGATTTTTTCATTCCCATAGGGTAGGTCGTTATCCTTCTTATTTCAAAACATTTCTTCTCTTCAGATTAAATATGATATCTTTGGCATCCCTGGCAAGAGGGGCCCCTTGATATATTAATTCGAGGCTTCCCGTATAGGATTCTATTAATGGAGGTCCAGGGACCACAAGGACGTCGCGGTTTTCTGCTAAAGCTTTGTTAGCCGTCATTAAGGTGCCGCTTCGTGCCGCAGCTTCAATTATGATAACGATAGTTGAAAGACCGGCGATTAATCTATTTCGGCGGTGAAAATTTTCCCTCCGAACAATTGTGCCCGATGGATATTCTGAAAATAAGCATCCTTGGGCGAGAATTCTTTCAAATATGACTTCGTTCCCTTTAGGATAAGGTTTATCAACGCTGCCTGGAAGAAAAGCAACTGTTTTCCCTGCCGCTTCAAGGGCTGCCCAATGGACCTCTGCATCTATCCCGCGTGCGCCACCGCTAACAATAACAAACCCCTCCTTCACAAGATCGGGAACTTCTCTCTGCACCCACATTCTTCCAATTTCGGTAGGATTTCTCGCGCCCACCAAACCGACTAGAACAGCGTCAGCTTGAGGTAATTCTCCTCTATAAAAAAGTAAAGAGGGCGGATAGTTTATATTAACAAGAGAAGATGGAAAGTCATGATCACCCCAAAATGTAATTTTAAACTTCCCTTTGGCGCAATATTCTAGATGCTTATGATAACTCGATTTTGCATTTCTCCAGAAAGATTGACGAAGCTCAAGCCAATTTGCAGCTTCAAAAAGATCAAGATGTCGAAGGTTGTCTACGGTCATGGCAGAGTCGACACCAAAAGTTCTTTGGTAACGTTCGAGATGAATGACGGGAAATTCTGAACACAAATTTGAGAACCAGTGAAGTTCGCTCATGCTCTAGAACTTCAGATGCAAAGATTTAGTTTTCGTCGTTAACGACTGTATCTTCTCTGGGCCTTAAATTATCTTCGGATTTCGGACTCTCGGATTTATCCGGAACTTCAAGCTGAGTCATATCCCCAGGTCTGATTCCGTCCTTTTCTGTAACGATGACTGCCGTGGCCACATGCGGTTCAACTTCTACAGTTTTTATTATTCCGATGGGCCTTGAGTCAAACTTCAAAAGAGTGTCCTCATTGCGAGTCTCTATATTTTTTAGCACATAGAGGAGGCTCCCCACTTGTAGTCCGTCCTCGGCTCCTTTATCGAGATAAACTATGTTATGAAGCCCTAAAATAGCTCGCTTGTTAGCTTCACCATTAATAATCCGTGCGGCAACCGGACTCATGGGGCCAACGGCTTCAAAGTTAGACCGAGTTATAAGTTTTCCGCTCTTTACTGAGTCCCCTAAACGAACAGGGAGATCGCAGAAAACGATCATTCCTCGGTAAGTGTTTTCGCTGCCAGCTATTTCTTCTTCAGTTTCAATTTCAGCACGGGTTTCAAGATCAACGCCAATCGTATTATCAGTCGTTGGATCCGTAACTTTTCCATTGAGCGAAAACACGGTAAAAGCACTCCCTATTTGTGTCGGTTTAGATAATTTTATAATCACTGTCTGAAATGTCGAGGCGACTGTCGAATCTCCCTCCATTTCAATGATTTTACCGTCAGCTTCCCAAGGCTTCTCCACCACAATTGACGGAACGGTGCTGGGGAGAAGTTTCGTCTGAACCTTAACCAGGCCATCTTTAGCAAACCCTGTTTTTCGATCGTATTCATTTGACTGATGATATCCGCCATTAAAACTAGGTGGAATTTTATTTAAGACGGGACGACTTCTTAAACCAGGAGGAATTACAATTTGATCCCCCTCAGGAGCATTTTGAGTCACCACTGTATCAAATTCGGGGCCCTCATTCTCCTCTTCAATCTTGGAGGTGGTAGCACTTGATAATTGTTGATTTATATCTGCATCGACACTAAGGGACGGAGGTGAACTCGACGAGCCCGGAGTAAAATTAAGATTTTTACCCCTCTCCACGAGGTGAGGATTAGTAATATCATCATTAAGCTGCCAAACTTTCGGCCAATAATAACCGTTTCCAAAAAGTTTAACGGAGATATCCCAAAGATTGTCACCGTCTTGTAAAATGTAGTTTTCTGCAGCTTTATCTCCAGCAATTTCCGTCCATTTTGAGTCTCCCATCTCTTGGCTATTAATCTTCTGGTAAATTCTCGCAAATCGCTCCTCTTCAGAAGTGATTTCCTCATCCCCCAAAACCATCGGGGAAAAACGAAAAATGGCGAGGATGGTAACAAATAAAAATAGGATAAACTTCATTCTCTGCTCCCTTCTTTTTTATTTGTTCCATTCATAATTTGTTGCTGAGCCTCCAGAGCTTCACGACTCCCCGGATAAACTGTCAGGATATTCTCAAAAGTTTCTTGGGCTTCAGTAGGGTGACCCAATTTCTGATAGCTCAGAGCTAGCATGTAAAGAGCGGCAACAGCCTTATTTCCGTCTGGGAAGAGTTTATAGAGTTTCTCAAACTCTTCGGAGCTTTTCGTATAATCGCCCTTCTCGTACAAACCTTCAGCATAAAAGTAAAGAGCGTTGTTTGTAATGGGCGCATCCTTAAATCGTTTCAGCATACTTTCGACACCTTTTCCGGCCTTAACTAAGTCACCTTTTTTTGTGTCGATAACAACTTCGCGATAGAGTTTTTCTGCGGGTGTTAAAACTTTCCCTCGCTCCCCTTTCCGAGTTTCGTCTCTCAGTGGAACAACACCCTCCGATATTTTTTCTACGGGCAGAGGAGGCGAATGGACCGGCGACTTAGAAAAAGCTGGGTTAGGAGCTGCACCTGTCGGATGTGAAACACTCCCTAATTGCTCCTTTAGCCCTTCGATTTGGCGATTAAGGTCCTCGATTTTACCTGCGATGGAGTTTTGAGCATTTTGAAGTTCGAGAATTTGCTTTTCTAAAGATGGGTTTTCTTCTAAAACTTTATTAGATGAGCAAGCCATTAATGAAATGACGGCTACCATAAATCCCGCTAATTCTAGCTGCTTATTCTTCAAACTCATTTCCTATTATTGTAGGGACGGATTGGGCCTTGCGCAATACTCTTTAAAGATTAAAATCTTAGAAAAAAACGACTCACACTTTTGATTCTGGACTCGATGGTGGCTCGGTAGAACTCCTGCCAATCGATTTGGATGTGAAGCTCCTTAACCTTTTCAATAAGGGGGATATTGGAGACCTGGACCGTCTCTAAGGCTGGTAAAGTCCTGATCTTTTTTTCGCCAATTTTATTTAAGGGATTTCTGCCTAGCCTTGAGAGGTCTTTTGACTCAGTCTTCGACATGGCTTAAGACCTCCTTGGCTAAGCTTAAGTACTCCTTAGTTGATCGGCTTTGAGGCGCGTATTTAAGAATACTTTCTCCATGTCCAGTGCTCTCGGCGATTTTTACGCTATCATGAATCTTAGTTTCAAAAATAAGTCCTTTAAATTCTTTTTTTAAAGCCTCGAGAACTTCCCAGTTGAGGCGCCTTCTTTCATTGAACATATTCGGAACGATCCCTAATATCTTTAAACCAGGATTTTTTTGTTGAAGGGAGGACACCGTTCTTTGGAGAAAAACAATTCCCTCCAAGGAAAAAAATTCTAACTGCACAGGCACAATAACGCTTTCGCAAGCGATAAGCCCATTAACCGTTAGCATATTTAAGGCAGGCGGGTTATCGATGAGTATAAAATCAAATTCGTTAACTATGGCGTTAAGTGCATTTTTCAAGACGTACTCTCTATCAGACCTTGACGACAGATAGTGTTCTGCTCCAACCAATCCCTCGTCAGCGGGTAAGAGCCAAAGATGTGACTCGACTTGAACTAGTTCATCTAATTGTAGGGGTTTTCGACGGGTGATGTAGAAGTCGTCGGTGGTGGTACTAAACTCAAGGTTTGAAGTCGCATAGGACGTCAGATTACATTGGGGGTCGTTATCAACGAGTAGAACTTTCAAATTGTACGCGCTCAAGGCCGTTCCGAGATTAAAGGTCGCTGTTGTTTTACCCACTCCCCCCTTTTGATTTGCGGTACTTAAGACTCTTCCCATACACCTATTGAAGGTTTTTTAGAAAAAAGGTGCAATGAAAAAAACACCCTTGACTTATTACATGGCTCACATTAGCTTTTTAAATCTGCCAATAAAAAACCTTGATGCTCCCGGGATAAGTGTATCTTGGGGAGGAATGTGGATAACCCCAGGAGTTTTGTTAATAAGTCCCAATCAAAAATCGTTCTCACCGACTCGTTAAACTCAACCTACTAAATTAAGTCATTGATATTCGAGGCTTTTATACGTGCTTCCGAATAGGGTTTTGAAGTGTTCACAATTTTCCACAACATTTGTGGATAAGTAGGAACCCAAAAACCTAGACTCCGCATAAAATAAGCCTTTCAGCGAGTTGATGCTTATTTGTGCAGGTTCTAAGCAACTAATATTAATAGAGAATTTCTGAAATACAAGACTTTTGTAAAGGTTTAATTAAGATCAATTAAGGGGAAAACCTTATTGGTGGAGGCGTTGGGGGCACGGACGTCGGACAAAACCCGGGATTCCCATCGCTTTAATGCACATTTAAGACCCTTAGCTAAATTGCAAAGCTCAAGCAAAATGAAAATTTTAGTTTGGATTGTGGTGGCCACTCTCCAGGCCACTATAGTTAAACTCAATCTCTTCGACCGTTGGATGGGTGTCGCGAATTTTTACCACCAGACTGCTTATAACTTCTTAGAAGGTCACCCCTCTCCTTGGAACTGGTTTTACGAAGCTATTTTGATTGGTCGGGACGAAGGGCTTCGATCACGAAGTCCCCTTCAAGCCTTCTTTGTTTTGGGACTCTATCATCTCATCGTGGTTTCAGGGAGCCACGTCTTGGCCCTTGAAAAGATCGTCTCAACGACATTTTTCTTCTTACCTCGCCGAGGGAAAAAAGCCCTGACACTTCTAGTTCTTTTTTTCTTCTGCCTGGTGAACAGACTTCAGGCCTCTTGCATTAGAGCCTTCGTCTCGTGGTTAGTCATAGAAAGAAAGGTAACGAGGCCCACGGTCCAAGGCGACGTGCAGATGGTGGTGACCTGTCTTTGTCTCATTCTTCAACCCAGTTGGTCAAGTTCGCTCTCTTTTCAGCTCTCTTGCGGAGCAACCTTGGGTTTAGCCATCGCCTCTTCCTTTAAAACCCACCGCACTATTTTAAGAAAGTTCCTTTCTACTTTTTTCTGTGCGGTGGTCACCTCACCCCTCATTTTTTGTGTGCAACCGTGCCTATCTTGGCTGGTTATTCCTGCAAATACCCTTGCTATGCCCCTTTTCGAAGGAGTTCTTATGCCTCTGTCCCTGATTAACATTACATTTAGACCCGTAAGTCCTTACCTCGAAAAAATTTTTATACTCGTTTTTAGCCTTTCTGATTTTCTTGCGAGATTTGAAAAACCATTGCTTTGCCTGGATGAAAGGAAGCTCGGCTCATGGGGAATCATTTATCTCTTCTCAGTTTATTTCGCTTGGCGCTTCTTTTTACCATTTTTCTTTCGCCAACGTTTTTGGGAGAACCAAAAAAATCCCAAGATGGAGAAGTCATTTACTGGAATATAGGACAAGGGGATTTCATCTCGTTTATTAACAGAAAAATCTGTCTTATCTTCGATGTCGGAGGGAGCTTTAGAGTTCCCGAAAATGATCTCATAGAACTTAGAGATCAGTGTCCAGGTAAACGTGTTAAACTCTTCATCTCCCATTTTGATAAGGATCATATCAGTAATTATAGACGACTCATGACTTATCTCAACGTCGAGGAGAGCTATTTCTCCCACCTCGACTCACGCTCAAAGTTCGGACAAAAACTTCTTGATCAGCTGAAGTTTCAAAACTCAAAAATATTTGAAATTCGCCAAGGATTCAGAATGACTTCAGAAGGGATTAAATTAGTTTGTCTTTGGCCACCTAGAGGCCCCCTTCGAAAAGCTGAAAATGACAGAAGCCTCGTTTTAAAACTAGAAGTCAAAAAAAGATCTTTTTTATTTATGGGAGATTTGCCTTCAAAACTTGAAAAGAAACTGCCAGCCGTGAAAGCCGAAGTTCTTAAGGTGGGTCACCATGGAAGCAAGTACAGTTCAGACATCAAGTTCCTTGAACGCGTCCATCCTGCTGCCTGTGTTGTAAGCGTGGGAAAGGGCAACACTTACGGACACCCAAGTGACTTAGCTCTGAAAAGAATGGGCCTTGCCCATTGCGCAATATTAAGAACCGATACTCTAGGCAATGTCCGTTTTGAATTGTGAAAAGCAAAAAATGACAAATTACTTATGGAAGCTCCAGGAAAGCTTTAGCGAGACCCACGCACCCCAAAGAGTCCCATGGCCGTACGCCTTTTGCCAACTCTCAGAGTTCGGTGTGAAAGATTCGGTCACAAAAAACCCTGGAGAAATATTATAATGCTCTTTTGAAGTCACATTTCGTTCGTACCCTCCTTTTACAGCCTTAACCCATTGGGCCCCCGTATTTCTATCGGTAACCAGAACATTTAAATCGTCGGGATTCTCTTGAAGGACTTCCACTTGTCCATAAAAATTATTTTTTCTCAGATTAAACAAAAACTCCTCTAAGAAACTGCTGAGGTCCTTCTTTGTTTGATTGTTGCGAACCTGACTCCAAATTGTTTCCGTTTTAAAATCATGACCATGTATTAACGAATTGGTCGCAGCCCATGTTGAAAGAATGCGATTGTGAACCGGCCCATTGCCGTTAGGAATTACGATATTACCCGTTGAGCTTCCAACAGAAATGTAAGTCCCTAAGTCTTGATTTATTCTAACGGACCAAGAATCTTGTTTATAGGGACCAATCCACTTTCCCAGGTTGTCCCCCCTGAAAACTGAACCCTCAATGAGCGTTTGGGACCACCGAAAACCGCCTTTTGTAACCCATTGGGTATCATGGAGCGTGTCGGCCATGCCTTGTATGCCGTGCTGAAGAGGAGCTTGGTTGGTCGCTGTATCCCTCATAATATAAGGCACCGGCCCATAAGCGGCGTCGTCCTTGGGACCAAACTCAAGGATTATTTTTTTATTTTCTTTATCACCCAGACTTAAGACCTCTTTTAGCGCCATATTGACCAAATAATCGTGGGGGCCGAAACAATCAACGGCATCCACTTGAAAAAGCTGCGGAGTGCACGGCCGCACGAGAACAGGCTCAAGACTGCCCATCAATTTCAAAGAAAGATTAGTTTTTGACGTCATATCTCGATCGATCATCATCATAAAGTGATCGGGACCCGTAAGAGCCCTCTGACCGCGAGGCCCAGATGTCCACGCGTCATTCAAATATTGGTATCCATGAAGCATAAATAGGGTATGAGAGGATTGACCTGAATTCTCGGCTATGCAAGTGTCGAAGCCTTCGTCCCATTTTTGAAGTGGAGGGCAGTTTAAAAAAACCTCTGAAGTCCGTTTTTTTAAAATCCCTTTTTCAAAAGGAGTGAGTCCATTTGGATCGGATTCATTCACAAAGGCGATCTCTTCGGTTTCGCGGCCATCATGATCCACAAAGTAACCCCTAAGAAGAAGATCAGAGGGCTTCACTTGGGTTTCCTCCTGGAGCTCATAGCCACGTTCGATGGAGCAAGAAATAACGCGAAAAGAGATCTTTTGGACGGGATTTAGGCCTCCGCTTTTAAGCTTCAATTCAAGGATGGAATTTAAAGGAAAACCTCCACAGAGGGACGCCTTTGCCAAGCCTGAAAGACTTACAAGAAGAAATGCAAAAACTTTAATGAAACGGATGAACCCCAGCTTATACCACATTGACCTAAATGCAGAGCAACGAACATGCCGGTTATTCGCTCTTTAAATCTTTTCTAAAGAGGAGATGTCGTTAGCATCGACTTCTCTTTTTTGTCCGTCTAAGGACATGACTATGCGACCTCGAACCTTGCCATCGGAAAGGACTCGGACGTTGTGATCTGTGATATGGCCCTTAAGATACTTCCCGGCTTTAGTAATCACAAGCACATGAGGCGTAGATGGAACTGGAGTTCCCTCTGGGTGAAGCAGACTATCGATGAGTTCGACGAACTCTAGCCTCAATTAAACTCCTTAAATCTTCAAGGGCTTATAAGGTAAGTTGAGATCTCTGGCCACTTGTTCATAGGCCACAAACCCGTTATAGACATTCACACCCTTGTAAAGGGCTTTGTCCTTAGCACAAGCTTCTTCAACGCCTAGATTCGCAAGCATCAATCCATACTTCAACGTCACATTTGTTAATGCGTAAGTTGAAGTTCGAGAAAAAACACCCGGCATATTGGGTACACAGTAATGGATGACACCTTCGACCTCGAAAGTTGGCTCTTTGTGACTTGTAGGTCGGCAAGTTTCAATACATCCACCTTGATCGACTGCAATATCCACAACAACACTTCCCTTTTCCATTTGTGCAATCATGTCACGAGTTACAAGATGTGGAGCTTTCGCACCCGGAACCAAGACAGCTCCAATAAGAAGATCGGTCTCAGGAACTGACTGCTCAATATTTGTAATATTAGAAAAAAGGGTTTGAACTTTATTACTAAAAATATCATCTAAATACTCTAGGCGCTTAGGATTAATATCTAAAATCGTCACTTGAGCCCCTAAGCCTACGGCCATTTTCGCAGCATTTATCCCTGAGACTCCTCCGCCTAAAATCGTAACTCGACCGCGTTTAACCCCAGGCACTCCGCCCAGCAAAATCCCCTTGCCGCCGCGATCCCGTTGTAGAAATGAAGCTCCAACCTGGGTGGCCATTCTCCCCGCAACTTCCGACATCGGAACTAAAAGCGGTAGACTTCCATCTTCAAGCTGTATGGTCTCGTAGGCGACGCCTTTGACTTTTCGATCCAAGAGAGCTTTTGTAAGTACCGGTTCGGGAGCAAGATGCAAGTAGGTGTAGAGAATCTGGTTCTCACGAAGCATCGTATATTCTTCTGGCAAAGGCTCTTTAACTTTAATGATCATGTCAGATTTTTCGTAGACTTCTTTTTTACTGGCAATAACTGAAGCTCCGGCGCGCTCGTAAACTTCGTTACTGATACCGCTTCCAAGACCTGCGTCTTTTTCCACAAGGACTTTATGTCCTTCACGAACGAAAGCCTTTACCCCGCTTTCAACCAGGCCTACACGATTCTCGCTGATCTTGATTTCTTTAGGTACGCCAATAATCATTTTTGTATGCCCCCAAAATGGAAGTTTTGAATTTTCTAGAGCAAGGTTTACCCTCAGGCGAATCGAGGTGCAAGAGAAAGGTGATCAGAATTTGAAGAAGTATACGAAAGAGGTTGGGCAAGTTCAATAAGCCGATAGCTATCCACCGACGAGGTCACCTTTTCGACAAACCCATGCATTACATCATGCCCCGCTTTATGAAGAACTACATGCCCAATAATAGGATAGCCAAGCATGAGCATATCGCCAATGGCATCCATGGCCTTATGCCGTACAAACTCATCAGGGTATCGCAAGCCCCCGGGGTTTAAGACATCGTGACTATCTAAAACGACGGCGTTATCTAAACTCCCCCCTAAAGCCAATCCCCTGACCTGAAGAGCTTCAACATCTTTAAGAAATCCGAAAGTCCGGGCATGGGAGAGTTCCCGTTCAAAAGAGTAAGGGTTAACGTCCAACTCAATTTTTTGCTTCCCAATTTTAGGATGGGAGAACTCAATAGAACAGCTGAGTCGAAAGCTGTTATGGGGAAGGACGTACGCGTACTTATCCCCTTGGGAAAAATAAATTGGGTTTGTGACGTAAATGTACTGGCGGAAGCTTTCGTACTCGTGAACGCCTGCCTCCTGGAGAGCCATAAAAAAACAGTGAGCGGAACCGTCACCGATCGGAAGCTCAGGTCCACTGAGTTCTATATAGAGATTGTCAATCTGAAGGGCGGCGACAGCAGCCATACAGTGTTCAACGGTTGAGACCATAAATAAGTCACTACCTAAAACCGTAGCCATCTGGGTGGCGCGGACATTTCTGGACTGAGCTTTCAAAGCCGGAAGTCCTGAAATGTCTTTTCTAATGATATAAACTCCAGTTCCTTCAGGAGCTGGCTTAAAAGTTATGCTTGCCGGTTTTCCCGTATGAAGACCTATACCTTCGACGGTGACTTTCTTTTGAATCGTTTTTTGATAAACCATTTTGCTCCCAACGCCAAATACATCGCAAGGGTTGTGCCTAAACTGAGTCGATCGACGAGAACTACACCCAACTCTTTGAACTTCTTAACTAATTATTTAAGTTCGGCTTTAATAATAATGGCGTAAATAGAACCATTCTGTGTTAAATCAGCTACACACTCATATTAACTGACGTAAAAAAGTAACAGATTGATTTTTGGCTTCGACATAAGGCATAAAATTGAAAAACAAGGATTTTGCAGATTAAATGAAAAGAATAATTACGGCTTTGTTGGGTTCGATCGTTGGGATATTTCTAATAGCTATTCTTCAGGGTTGCCCCACTAAACTTGCTCCTACCCTTCCTAAAACAAGTTCAATTACTACCTCCGAAGTAGCTGAAGCTGTTATAAGTGGAGTTGTCAACGCGACCTACACCAGTGGAACAATGGCCAGATATGTCCCTTCTTCACCAAAATCGGTGGCTTTAGGGAAACTCATTGAAGGATATTTAAATCCTCTCCCAAGAGCTGAAGCAGCTTTTACGGGAGGATTGTGTCCCACACTCCAAAGTGGAAACGTGGGCGTCATCGTTCCTAATGCCTCTTGCACGATAAATACTGCAACACCAACTTTAGAAACCCTCACTTGGGCCCCTTGCAATATGGCGACTCCCCTTGGAACTTGGTCAGGGGGCTCGAATTTTAGTCTTGTAGCCACCCCTTCAAATACAGTCATGGCTTGCACGGGCTTTCCTGCATTTCAAGCGGGCGATGTGGTGACTCGAAGTTTTTTTTCACCCACAGGAAGAATTAATAATGCGGCTTATGATCCCGCCTACCTTCCAAACGCCATTATTCCCTACAATCCCCTTACGGGGCAAGATTTGCAGCCGCCGTTTAGTTCGGGTCCGGTCACAGTTCTTATAGACACCTTTGCAGCCACTCAAATCCCTTACACCACCAACTATAATAATTATAATGGTGGGATCCCGCCAGGACTCCCTTCAGCAGCACTTAGCGGGGTCGTTTATCCTGTACCCACTTTAGGAGAGACCATCGCTTTTACCAGTCCCGTAGCTAGGAACATCACGATCAACGGAATTCATGTTAAGGCGGACGTGGCGGGCTACATCGTTTGGGACTTCACGATTTCGACTTACAACGCATCGGGAACAGGCACCCCTTTAAGTGTTAACGGAGCTACCGTGGCTGCCGGTGGCATAATTTACGTCCAAAATAATCTTACGGGCGTGGTGACTCAGAGTAAGGTTACTGTTGCTTTGGCCTATACGTCGGGATGTGGAGTTCCGACAAGCGGGACGTTGCAGACTACGGCGGTGACGGGAAGTTTCACAACAGAAAACTTAATTTTTCCAGGTCCACTTTGCGGCACCGGCTCCATCAATGGTGGGAATAACTTCTACCTCTTCCACTCTTTCTAATTACGTTAAAAAGGGCTCCTCCCGGCAGACAACGTGGTGAACAGCAAGTCGCCGAAGGTAACGTGCCTTTAAGGCAATTTTGCGCTCGGTACTTTTTATATTGTAGAGTCAATGCACTATATTTGGCCTGGGTGGTGTAAGAAGAGAAGGAGCGCTCTTGTCAGAGGAATCATCTTTATATTTTGAATATAAAATGCAATCTCTAATGTCTCTGCATTGCCTCCACAGCTGTTCACGCTGAGAAGGATTTAGGCCTTGATGTCTTGGATAAAGTGGAAGAAAGGCCGTAGTGTGCCCTTCTGCCGGAATAGTTGGATCGAGCTGAAATGACTCAAAGGTACCTTTTCCGTTTGGGATTTTAACCTCAACATATTCGTGCCATGGATCAAAAATAATCTCAGAAACGAATGAGTTTTCGTCAGGAATTTTCCACGTTGAATAATATTTTGGAAGAGTCGGAGACATATTAACCTGCATGAGTGACCAGTCCAAAAGTGTCGCGAAATTTCTGCAAACACCGCCTTCTCCTGTCGCCTTTGCCTTATTCAAGATGCCGCTGGGACTCCTAGGTCTAAGAGAATCGTATGTCGCCCGTAGAGGAGATTTGTCAGACTTTCCCTGATTTTCAACAACGAGTTCATACACTTTGCGAATTCGTTCTCTCGGATTCTGGATTTTTGAAATCTGCTCTAGCTTTTGTTTATATTCACTGAGAGTTTTATTTTGGCCAAATATATCCATAAGTCCGGTCGGAATGCCGCTAATAAATATGGATCCTAAAGCCCCGCCCACTGCTTTTGCCTTTCCCAAGGGGCCTATAGGGGTTTGATCATTTCTTGCATCTGGGAAGAAAATGGGGTCATCCAATTCATGACATGCCCACTGAATTGCATCCTCTAGGTCATATGCTGACATATTAGAATCCCGCATGGCCCTCAAGTAACCTGGCAACGGTTTGTCTGATTTGAAACACACTCGATAATCACCTTGCGAATAAACAGAAATAGGTAAAAAGAAAAAGATAAGAATGAAATTCAAAGATCGACGGCCTAAAGTCATCCTCATAGTTAATTCATCGTCTAGTTAGAAGATGAACTTGATTGAATAAGCCGTGGAGTTGAAGTTAACGACACTCACTGGACCTTAGTCATCAATATTTACCT
The DNA here is from genome assembly GCA_013287405.1 of Deltaproteobacteria bacterium. The sequence goes on along the minus strand of JABDDW010000003.1, from coordinate 26,094 downwards.
TTTTAGGACGCCGTGCAGAAAAAAATATGACGACGCCAAGGAGAGCAAGCTTTTCGTATCGAGATGGCCATGAGTAGGTATGACAGCCGGCCAAATTATTTTTCCGATTTAGGCCGACTCTAAATTAAAGACTTAAACTCGGGTTAAGGACGACCCTGGCGAAAGCCCTTTCGGGTTCGATTTTCGTGGCAATGGCCAATTGGTTCTAGACAAACCAGATAAGATGATTTTTAGTTCCTGGATTAAAAGTTGGCGGTTAAAGGAAGAGGCCTTGGGTGGTTTGGAGTTTGTGGATTTATGAGTCCCATTACAAATCAACGGTGTGGTGTCACACATTTTTTAGAAATTGACCACCGAGTGCCAAAGGCTTTGGGTGGTGAAATGACCCTTGAAAACGCTAGGCTCCTCTGTAAAGCCCACAATCAAAGAGCAGCCATTGAAGTTTTTGGACTTAGGAAAATGGACAGATATTTAAATGAGAGGAGAGAAGGGCCTAGAGAAGAATGATTGTTTGATGCCTTATTGATGATTTTTAATCCGATTCAATCTATTTTAGGCGTTGAAATGAAAATTCAAGAGCGGCTTTTTACAGAGCTCAAAAGCCACCTCAAATGGGGAGCAAAATTGAAGGGCTCTGAAGCTAACCAATATTCTTAGTGATATTAACTTCTCTTTGTATCCAAGGAGTTGAACATCCGAGAATTTTGTGATTTCTTTTGACGATGCTTGACCGATCACTCCAGGTGCTCATTTCAACTATGCTCAGCGCCGCCCTACTGTGCGGCTGCATAAAATCGAACGTCAATGGTGTAATACCGAGCTATTTTATAATTTCAGATCTGGCCAATAACCGTGTACTTGTCTGGCAGTACAATCCCATTAATTTTTCGCCATCCGCTCAAATTGTCTTAGGTCAACCTGATTTTATTTCTAGTTCAGCTAATAACCCGTCCATAAGTGCTCAGAGCTTAAATAATCCCATTAGTGCTTTTTTTGATGGTACTAGGCTTTTTTTGGCAGACTTGGCCAATAATCGAGTTTTGATCTGGAATAAAATGCCGACGGTGAATCAGCAGCCGGCCGATCTTGTTTTGGGGCAGCCTAATTTTTATTCGAGCTTAGCCAACGGCGGGCTCGGCTTTCCCAGTGCTCAGACCTTTTCTTCGCCGGTAGGTATTTATAGTAACGGGCACCAACTCTTTATTGCAGACAAGGCTAATAACCGAATTCTCATTTGGAATGAAATGCCTTCGGCCAACGGGCAGGCTGCCGATGCCGTACTCGGTCAATCAAGCATGAACACGGCCGCATCAGGTGCAGGAGCTACCGGGTTGAATGGTCCTTTCGGCCTTATTTCTGATGGATATCACCTTTTTGAATCTGAAACAGGGGCGAGTAGAATTCTCGTCTGGAATGGGCTCCCCTCAGCCACACAAACCCCTGCTTCTGTCGTATTGGGTTGGCTGACGATGGGTGCGAAAGGTGCAGTTCCTACCCCTAGTGCATACTCTTTGTTTCAGCCGAGATTTATGTGTACAGATGGGACTCATCTGCTCGTCGGAGACGGCGCCGATGCCCGTGGGTTGATTTGGAATTCTATACCTCTCGTTAACGATCAACCTGCCGATGTGGTTGTGGGCAAACCTGATTTTGTAACCACGACCGGAACGACGTCGCAATCGATTTTTTCTGTTACCGGTGGGGCGTGCGGAGCCAATAAACTGTTCCTAGCATCTTTTGCTGAAAACCGTGTTGTGGGGTATAACTCATACCCAAGGGTCAATGGTCAGGCCGCTGATTTCGTCATTGGCCAAAATGACTTTATTTCTACGACACCTAATCCTTTTGGAGTCACCGGGGCTTCGCTTAGCAGCGCTTGGACCGCCGTTACAAACGAAGGATATCCCGGGGTCTGGAGACCTGGTGGATATTAATACTCGTGATTAGATTTTTGAACTTCAGTGATCAAATTGCGCAGTCCTTGCCCTAAATCAGCGAAGTTTGAACAGGCTCCGACTTTTCTTGGCTCATGGTCGCGGCTTGAGAATTTTTTGGGATTTTTAGGCCGAAGTGATCATAGGCTAGGGGAAGAGCGCAGCGACCACGGGAGGTCTTCATAATAAACCCTTCTTGGATCAAGAAAGGCTCATAAACATCTTCTATGGTCTCACGTTCTTCATTGATGGCGGCAGAGAGAGTGTCGATTCCGGTAGGGCCACCGTTAAATTTTTCAATGATCGTCAATAAGATTTTTCTGTCCATGGCATCAAGCCCTCGGCCATCTACTTCTAAGGAGGTCAAAGCGCCCTTAGCGATGGCCCCGGTTATAGCGCCCTCGTTTTGAACTTCGGCAAAATCCCGGACTCTTTTCAACAATCGATTGGCTATCCTTGGAGTGCCCCTTGATCTTCGCGCAATCTCTACCGCTGCTTCAGATTTCAAATCAGCCTTTAAGATCAGAGCACTGCGTTTCAAAATTATCTCTAAATCCCCAGCGTCGTAGAACTCCAAGCGCCCCACGATTCCAAAACGATCTCTTAAAGGCGAGGTTAACATTCCCGCTCGGGTTGTGGCTCCAATCAAGGTAAAAGGGGGCAGCTGAAACTTCATTGTACGAGCTCCGAGGCCCTCTCCTGTGACCATGTCGAGAAAAAAATCTTCCATTGCCGAGTAAAGATATTCTTCAACAACTTGGTTTAACCTATGGATTTCATCGATAAAAAGAATGCTATAGGGCTTAAGATTTGTAAGGACAGCCGCCAAGTCACCCTTTTTATCTAGGGCAGGGCCTGAGGTCGTCTTCATATCTACATTCATGGCCTTTGCAATGATGTAGGCCAAAGTGGTTTTACCCAAACCCGGTGGACCATAAAATAGGCAATGATCTAAAGCTTCGTTTCTTTTCTTTGCCGCCTGAATAAAGACTTCTAGATTCCCCTTCACCTTTTGTTGACCGGGGAACTGATCAAAGGTTTCGGGACGTAAGGACTTTTCTAATAGAACTTCGTCCACTTGAGAGGAGCCATCTAAGATTTTATCTGCCATTGTGAAAAGCGCCCCAACTTTTAAGCATTTCCGGACAATCCATTTAATGCCACACGAATAACAGAATGCAAATCCCCTTGCCAAATATCTTCATCGAGATCATTTAGAGTGCGCTCCACATCTTGGGGTTTAAAACCGAGATGAGAAAGAGCTGTGGCAGCTTCAAGTTTAAGTTTGCGCGGTTGAGAAATACCCTTAAGGGATTCAGCAGAAACCAGAAGATCTGAAAGCTTTCCTTTAAGTTTCACGACCAAATGTTCAGCAGTCTTTTTACTTATTTTTGGAAGCTTTGAAAGAGAACCGACGTCCCCTTCTTCGATAAGACTTACGATTTCATCACAAGGGGCCGCCGATAAAATATTAAGGGCACTTTTTGGTCCCACCGAGTCGACCTTAATCAAACTTAAGAAAAGAGATTTTTCTTGAGGAGAACTAAATCCAAATAATGCAGCCCCATCAGTCTTATAGTGGGTGTGAATATGAAGACACCCTTCAGTCCCCACATCTCCCAGTGTGGTCACAACCTGCGGTGAACAAAAAACTTCGTACCCCACGCCCGAGACCTCAAGAACGATATGGGTATCACCTTTAGAAAATATTTTTCCTCGAAGAGAGGCAATCATAGGAGGATCTCCCGCTCCTTTATTTTTTGTTTGGTCCCGGCAACGCGGCAATGATAAATCGCGAGGGCCAAAGCATCGCTCATATCATATTTGGTCATCACGTCAGTGGGTAATTTTAAGAGTTGACCAATAACAAGTTGCACCTGGTCTTTTCCGGCCCTTCCATAACCCACCACGTTCCTTTTCACTTCGGTGGGGCTATATTCAAAAATTGGAACTCGCGCTCTTGCCGCTTCGTAAATGCAAACCCCGCGAGCATGACTTAGTTTTGTCACACTATCAACGTTCTTTGCAAAAAAAGTTTTTTCTACCACGGCCGCTCGGATTTTATATTTTAAAAATATCTCTTGGAGGCCAAGACCGATGAAAAGAAGTCTCTCTGTGAATATTGTTTTTGAAGTCGCCCCCCAGGATCCATACTCAACGCAGCGCATCTCACCCTTCTCTTCAGTGATGAGGCCAAATCCTGTGGTTATACTCCCCGGATCGATTCCCAAAATCATGTTTTTTAAATTTTTATCCCCGTCCGCAGTTTTTTTTTAAGCTTATCACGGCCCTTGATACGTCCACAAGAAACATGTTAGCTCATAGATATGGCCTTAGAAATGAGCTCGTTTGTTGAGAGATATCAATTGCTTTACGAGAAGGATCCTCGCTCGAAAGTTTTCGCGCCACTCGCCGAGGCCTACCGAAAGATGGGCCTTATTGACGAAGCCATAGATTTGGCCAGTCGAGGGGTTCAGGACCATCCACATTTTGCCAGCGGAAGAGTGGCCCTGGGCAAGTGTTATGTGCAAAGAGGAAGGTTCTTAGAGGCCGCAGAACAATTAAAAGTGGCAAGTGAACTCTCCCCGGAAAATTTACTAGCCCATCAGCTCTTGGCCGAATGCTACTCAAGACTGAGTAAACCCGTCGAAGCTTTAAACGCCTACAAGATTGTTTTATTCTTAAATCCCAATGATTCGCGGGTCGCTGAAATTGTTAAAAAACTGGAACTCCAAATTTACGGGGGACAAAACACAGATCTGGGGGAAGACGGTTTCTTAGGAGAAATTGGTCTTCAGGAAAACGAAGAGTTTATAATGGGAAAACCCGACCAAACACTGGCCCCGACAGTGAAGCTTGAGCAACCCGAAGAACAGATAAACTTCCAACCCCAGCCACCCACCCTTGAACGGGAATTGGCTCTCCTAGATTCGCTCTATCAAAAGGGGGATTGGGGCAAAGTTAAAGAAATGCTTACCGACCTTCTTGAAAAATTCCCAGAGCATCCGGAAATCTTGGGTCGGAAGCAATATCTTGATGAAATCACCAACAATAACTATGCTTTGACCGAATGGCTCGTTCCCGTTGCACCTGATGCAAAAGCTGCTAAAGTGGCAAAACTTAAAAATTTATTAGAGCGCGTAGAAGCCCACAGGCGGGTTTAAAAATATTTTGGAGGCAAAATGGCCGTATACGAAGTGTCTGATTTCAGAAAAGGTTTAAAAGTTGAGATTGATGGAGTTCCATGGGTCATTGTTGATTTTCAACACGTGAAGCCGGGTAAAGGGAACGCCTTCACTCGAACGAAACTTAAAAACCTTATGACCGGCGCTAATCTAGAAAAAACTTTTAAGAGCGGCGAAAAATTTAATATTCCGGATATGGTCCAAAAAGAAATGCAATTTCTTTACAAAGATGAGGGCGGCTTTAATTTCATGGACACAACGAACTACGAGCAGATCCAACTCTCTGCCGAGAATGTCGGAACCGCGGCCAATTACCTCATCGAGAATTTAACCATCAATATTTTATTTTTTAATGGTAAGGCCATTGGTCTAGACCTTCCCAATAGCGTGGTGTTGAAAATTGTAGAAACCGACCCAGGAGTGCGTGGAAACACCGTAAGTGGTGGGAGTAAACCCGCCAAACTTCAAACGGGAGCCGTGGTCCAGATCCCCTTGCATCTCAAAGAAGGAGATCTGATCAAAGTCGATACGCGCACAGACGAATATATCGAAAAAATGAACAAGTGAGTTAGGCTTTTTAGTCCACGAAACTCGCCTTGAGTGGCACACCGCATCCTCTCTAAAATAGAAGCTGGTTCCGCTACTTAGAACTTTTGGGTATACAGAGTCATGGACGACACCGAGCACCCTCATGAAGTTGCAAATACCGAGGTTTATATTCATGAGCAACTCAACCGTGGGCGAGCTCCTCAGTCGATTATTGACGACCTTCTAAAAAAATGGGACTCCGGTAAACTTTCAATTTCTTCAAAAAATGTCGTGGCCCGATTTTGTTTAGCCACCGGATTTTTTTCATCGCTTATAAGAATTTTAAAATTAGATTTACGTTCAGGCCCCCCTTTACCGTGGGCAAGGATATTGGAACTATTTTCTAGAGAGAAGGAGTATAAAAAAAATGGATTTCCCAAAAGCCTCACCGATGCCATATTGAGCGGCGCGGCGCACGATCACCAGCTCCAATCCTTGGCTGCATCTGCGCTGTTCCTCAAAGACCGTGACCCTCGATGGGATAAAATTCTAGACTCTGAGCTCAAGGAACATCTTCTGAAAGCTCAGGACGAAAAAAAGAAACTGTTCAAGGAAGTCCGAATTTTTATATCTGAACGTATGGATTCAGAAGTCATTTCAGTCCTCAATAAGATTTTGGATATTTTTCCAGCGGACCCCGAAGCTAAAGCTTTGTTGGAAAAGCTTGAAGAGCAGCAGCTCGAAGTAAAAATAGCAAATTTAAAGAATCAATATAAGTTCATTTCTCCTTCGGAGGAGGTAGATTCTAATCCCCATTGGCCCAATTTAGATAAGGCCATAAAGAAGAATAGAAAGAAACTCAATGTCGAAGAGATTTACCTCTTATCAATTGCCCTCTTTCAGATGAACTTGTTGGCTCTGGCTTTGGAGACCCTTCGCTTTGCCAAAGCCAAATGGAAAATAAGAGAGAGACTTTGGGAAGTTGAACTTCTTCTTTCAAACAAAGCCTATGCAGAAGCTTTGAGTGCTGCACAAATCATTTTGAATCAACACAAATCTCTCGGCGAAGTGGTAAAAACGGCTTTGTATTATTCAGCTAAAGCTCTTTACGGGTTGGGAGATCGCGAACAAGGGTTAAGTATTCTGAGAGGAATCAGTGTCAGTGACCCTTATTTTAGGGACACTTCCATCCTCTTAATTGAGTGGACCCAATGACTTGGTTAAAGGCCTTCCACTATTTCTTAATGTGTGTTTTTTTTGTCGCCATCGGAATGGTTTGGTCTGTGGAATATCCGAGAATTAAGGCCTGGCTCCTGCTCAAAGTCGATTCTCTAAGTCAGAGCCAACTTGATATTAGTTTAAAGGCCAGCGATGTGCAGTTTAGCCTTCTCCCTTTGGGCCTTCAGTTTAAGAAAATTAAAGTCACTCCTGGGACAACTGCAGTACCCGTCCTCAGCTCACTTCAAATTTCGTCAATTGGCGTCTATCTTGACATTGGAGCCCTTCTCAATGGGCGCCTCGAAGTTGATGAGATCGTCATAGATCACCCTGTAAGCACTTTAAGTTTTGCAACTTCCTCAGAGGGGGCAAAAAAAAGGCATCGAAACGATATTTGGGACCAACTTATGGTGGTTCCGATTCACAGTATTAAACTGAAGGACGCCGAAGTTCACCTCGAACTTAAGGATCTTGACCTCAAAATTGAAGGAGATCGACTCAATCTAGGCATCGAAAAAAACGAAAGTGCTGCAAAAATCGAAATTCTGGCTCCAAAATTAAAAATTCAAAGCATCACTCTGCCTGACAGAAAACTAGAAGTCGGATTCATGACCCGAACCATTTTGGAACAAAAAGCTGTGGAAATATCTGCCTTGAAGTTCGCGTTTGGTAAAAACTACGTCATCGCTCGCGGAGTCGGGAGGGGCGATCTTTTTAAGTTCGAATTTCCCTTTATCAATGGGCGGTCCATTACCGATGTGGATCTAACCGAAACTCTCCGAACCCTTCATCTGTTTTATCCTAAACTCGTACTGCCTCCTGTTTCTGGACACTTGAACCTTGATATTAACGCCGTCGCTGAGAGAGGCAAAGAGCTTCGCTTCAACAGCTTAGTTCATGCCCTTGCTATTCAGGTCGATAAATTTACGATTGGGGATGTGGACGGTAAGTTTGAATACGCAAAGGGATCAATTAAGTCCCCTCTTTTGAGCGTCCATAACTCCTCAGGGAACGTTCATTTTGAAAACATCAGTCTCCAAGATACACCCGAGAAGAGAATCTCCGGAAAGATTTTTTTAGATCAAATCGAGTTAAGACAGTTTTTGGATAACATTGGCGTCAAAGATGTACCATTGCACATGGATATTACCGGCACCGTCCCGTGCGAGGGAACACTTAAACCTTTAGCCTTCAATTGCGCCGGAGGCCTTGAAGGTAAGAATTTTCGAATTAAAACACCCAAAGATAAGACAATTGTTGCCCTTGACGAATTTGCAATCACCTCACAAATGGGAATCGACAAAGATCATGTTTGGTTTCCAAAGGGTCTCCTCAATATCGGTTCTTCAAAAGGTGAAGGTTCTGGAGCTGTTTATTTTAAAACTGGATTTTCATTTAATTTTCATACGGAGAACCTCGATTTTTCAAACATTACGAGCTTAGCCGATCTTAAATTCCTCGGTGCCGTGGCCCTCGATGGCACAACCAGCGGTAATGGGAAAGCCGCAACCATTGATACAGACATGAGTAGCCCTGGTTTTTGGTTTGAAGACTACGGACTAGGTCAGATTTCATCACATTTTAAATATGAAAAAGAAGTCATAAGTTTTTCAAACATTAAGGGGACAAACGGTAATTTGAATTACCTTGGCGACGCAAAGGTCCGGGTCTCCGACGGAGATGGCGAAAAAATGGGCGTCCAATCCGCACACTTGGAAATCCCAAGGCTTGACGTAGGCGATCTTCAAAATGGAGTGTTCGGAAAAAAAGTGAGCCTACCTCTTTCTTTTACGGGGCAAGGATCAGCAGTGCTCGACGCTTCTGGCCCCTTTATGCTCTCAGCCCTTAACTATCATCTCAAAAGTTCCGTCCAACATCTCACCGCGGCGGGAGAAGATTTTAACGAACTAAAATTCAATGTACATGGAATCAATGGACACGCTTATGTCGATGACGTAGCTGTTAAGAAAGGTCATGGACTCTTTAAGTGGAGTGGGGATGTTCAATCCGATGGCACCATGAACGTTGATATTAAAGGAACGGATCTACGAATAGCAGATTTTGAATATGCTCAAAGCGCTGGGAACGTTGACGGGAATTTAGCGTGCGAGATTCACTTAAGAGAGTATATTCTTGGCCCAAGAGTTCTCGTTCACGGAGAGACCACCCAAATGTCCTTTAACCAACAAGCCTTAGCGGACTCTAATTTTGAGATAGGAATAAGCCCTGAAAGCTTTAAACTAGACGGACAGTTTTTTAATGATAAGGTTACGGCCCATTTAACTTATCCATTTGAAAAATTCGCAAGATCGAATCCAAAACGAGATCATCCCTTTAATCTAAAAGTGTCCGCAACAAATTGGGATTTTTCAAGCTTCCTTGGAATTCTTTCAAAGTCCGACAGAAAAGATTACGAAACCTCCTTAACTGGAAAAATCGATGTCCAAAGTAAGAATGGAGACCTCTGGAATAGCAGTGGGGAAGGCTTACTCTCGGATTTTATCGTGCGCCATGGGAATTCTCAAATGAAGAATACTAAATCCGTGTGGGTGCACTTTGATGAAGGGCAAGTGACCGTCAGTCCGTCTCATTTCGAAGGAGACAATACTCAGTTTAGTTTTTATGGAACCAAAAACAAAAAAGATGCCTTGAACTTTAATTTGAACGGGCAAATAGATCTGAGCCTTCTCACATTTTTGACTCCATTTTTGAGAGACATGAGCGGAGAACTTTCCGCGAGCACCCAAATCGCAGGCACGCTCCAAAAACCCGATCTTTTAGGAAGTGCTTTTATTAAGAATGGGTATTTTAAACTCAACGCTCTTCCCCAACCCTTTGAAAATATCAACGCCGACTTTCTCTTTAGCCAAACTCACATTCTTATAAATCATATGCGGGGTCATTTCGCCGGAGGAGACTTAAACGCCAGCGGCAACTTGACATTTAATGCCCTTGAAGACATTCCCGTTGAAATCACCGGAGATCTCACCCATGGAGGCATAGCGCTCCCCGAGGGGCTGCTCACCCATGGGGACTTTCATTTTGGAATCACTGGGAGTTGGTTCCCCTACTTGCTCAAGGGAGACTATCAAATTGCTGACGGACTTTATACCAAGGAGTTTGGAAACGAAAATGTGGATCAAACAATAAAAAGAAGTATCTATCTGCCTAAGATTATATTGCATAAGAACTTTTCTGCACTAGAAGTTCATATATCTACCCATTTTCCTAAAGGGGTCGCCGTCAGAAATAAAATGATGGATGCCGAAGTGAAAGGGAATCTGGAGATAAAAGGTGACCCATCATCGGCCATTTTGTTCGGTGATCTTCAAGCTGTTTCTGGCGGAAAAGTTTATTTTCGTGAAACACCATTCACCATTACAGAAATGACCGTCAGATTTAATAACCCTTCTGAAAACAATCCAAATTTATATGTTTTAGCGACCTCCCACGTCAGGGATTATGACGTCACTCTCTTACTCCAAGGCACACCACAAAAATATCAACTGAGTCTAACCAGTAATCCTCCCCTCTCAAATAAAAGCATAGTTTCTTTATTAGCCTTAGGGGTTACGGAAGAGGAGCAAAATAAAGCTCAGCAATCTGTCGTGAGTAATAACCCATACTCAAACACGGCGACCGCCCAAAACCAGGGGCAGGTTCAAACCTACGAAGCCGGCACCTTATTACTTCAGGACAATCCCTTGAAAAATGAATTAAAACACCGTTACGGCGTAGATGTGCGCCTTTCTCAAACCGTTGACGACCTTCACAATATAGTCATGCCGCGAGTAATTGCAGAAAAACAATGGACACCTCGAATATCCACAAGTGTCAGTCGCACAGTGGGCGATCGAGTGACTCAAAACGCCATGATTGAATATAAGCTAGACAGACATTTTTCGGTCCTAGGTTCTTTTGAGCAACGGGACTATGATTTGTACGCTGTTCCAGGGGCGACAGGGGTGGATCCCAATCCCTCAAGCAGTATCTTAGGACTGGATCTGCAATTTCAGGTTGAATTCAGGTGAAGAGAATACTTTTCCTTTTGATTTTTATTTTCTGTGAACACTCCTTTGCAAAGGACAAGGTCGTCTTTTTAATTGAAGGAATAGAAGGAAAACAGGCGAAAGTTATAAAGGAAATAATCTCAAAGAATCTAACCAACAACTATACCCTTAACCAACTTCAAGAGGCCCTAAGTCAGATTTACTCCACGGGATTTTATAGCGATGCCGAAGTGGATATAGACGAAAAATCTGATTTAACAGAAGTTATTTTTAAAGTGACCCCTTTAAAAATTATTAGAAGCATTAACTTTAAAGGGAATGCGGCATTTTCATCCGTTGAACTTCTTAGTGACCTAGGCTTAACAGAAGGCGAAGGGTATGCCTCCGAGAAAGTTAAATCGGGAATTGAAAACGTTAAGAAAAAATATAACCTTTCGGGGTACCTTAATGCCCAAGTATCGGGTCAGTTCACTTCCCGGAGTTCTCAAGACCTGGCCTTAGAAGTCGACGTCGATGAGGGTCCTCCTTGTGTTATAGACAGTATTAATTTTCGAAGCCTTAACTCTAAACTCAATGCTGAGCTAGAAAAGTTTATTAATAAACGCAAGGGAGAACTCTTTACCCAAGGGGTTTTGGCAGAACTTCAAAATACGCTTTCGGTTCAGCTTTTTGAACGGAGGTATTACGGGTCAAATCTTCAACCACCTGAAATCACTTTCAACCCCCTCAAGACAAGAGTTGTTTTAAACTACACCATCACAGATCCCTACTCGTATGTCTTGGTTTTTGAAGGGAACCATGACTTCAACGAAGCCAAAATCAGAAGCGTCCTCAATATCAATGCTGAAGCAAGGCTTTCATCTTCCCCGCTCAATGGTATGACAGATCGAATTGTCCAGTTCTACAAAAAATCCGGGTATGCTGACGTCCAAGTGCGAGCTCGTGAAAATCTTTTCACTCAAGATTTCATTCACCGGGTGACGTTCCAAATCAATGAAGGCCTAAAAGTTAAGGTCAGTGATATTCGGATAGAAGGTAATTTTTCAAAGCCTGAGAAATTTTACAGAAATTTTCTCTTTGATCAAAGTGGAGATATTTTATATGGCCACGTATTTGATTCCGAAGGTTTTGTCCAAGGTACAAAAAACCTTGTGACCGAGCTTCAAAACGAGGGCTTTATCTCTGCAAAGATTACCGGCACTCGAATCGACTACTCTAAGCGTAGAGACAGTGTTTCTATAACTGTGGTATTAGATGAAGGCCCTCAAACTTTCATAGATAAAGTGGCCTTCCACGGAATTCAGAGTATTTCTCAGGCCACCCTCGAAGAAGTTATAAGCATAAAGCCTAATACACCACTCCAACTCAGCGCTGTCGAAACCAGTACTGCACGAATTGTAGATTACTATAAGTCAAAGGGGTTTCTTGACGCTAGAGTCCCTAATCAGGGAAGTTCCATTATTTCGTACTCGTCTAATAACACTAAAGCCACTCTGACGTTTGATATTGTCGAAGGGCCTCAAGTGGTCGTAGGAACGATTTTGATTGAGGGAAATGACTTTACAAAAGAAGAGGTCGTCAGAAGGGAATTACAATTTAAGACCAACGACATTCTTACGCCGGAAAAACTATCTTACTCTGAACAACGCCTTCAACGACTTTCGCTCTTTTCGGGGATCAATATTAGAACCCTTGAAACGGATCCCAATCAAAGTATTCGAACCGTGGTTGTTCACGTTGACGAGCGACCTCCTGGACTCTTTAAAAGCGGCGCGGGCGTGAACAACGATGCCAACTTGACCGTCAAAGGTTTTGTGGGCGCGGCCTATAGAAATCTTTTTGGAACAGGACGGGGTATTAATGCCAGAGCCGAACTCGATCGCAAAACGGAGTTTAATTTTACAGAATACCAGATCACCTTTGGTTATACGGAGCCGTTCATCTTCGGCACTAAAAATACCGGGAGAATTAACCTCACTCTAGCCAGGCAAATCTACGGACAATCCTCTTCGCCGCCTCCAAATGCTACAGTAGTGAACGGTCAGGGCCCCTATGTTTACGCCATTAATAACTCACAAATTGATACCGTGATCGAAAGAGATCTTTCGCAGAACTTAAAATTAATTTACGAATTTTACGGATTCGCTCACCTTAACTTCTTTGAGACGACAAATCAAATTCCGGCAGCTCCTCTTGATATCGCTTCAACAGGGCCAACCCTATTGTTAGACCGGCGGGATGACCCCTTCAATCCAAAACGAGGAGATATCACTTCTCTTAACATAGAATTTTCTTCTCCCTATATGGGAAGCACTCAAACCGTTTCTTATCATAAAGAAGTTCTAGGCTATACTCGGTATATTCCTTTCGGGACATTTGTATTGGCTAACGAAGTTAAGGGAGGATACATCGGAAACTTAACGACGGCCCCTAATGGCGCCATACCTGCTCTTAAAGCCTTTGTTTTAGGAGGAGAATCTACCTTAAGAGGATTTGATCCAGTTGCAGAGAGCATTCCCAACTTTAAATATATTCAAGACATCATTCCGAACATCCCCTCTATTCCCACGGAGACTTACTATGGACTGGTGAAATCGGAGTTAAGATTTCCTTTATTTTGGAATTTTGGGGGCGCTCTATTTTACGATGGCGGTATGGTTTCGTTTCCCGGTTACTCGCCACATTATGCGTGGCGGGACGACGTCGGTTTGGGGCTAAGATACAATACCCCTGTAGGACCGGTAAGTCTTGAATATGCCGCCAAATTAAACCGAGATGAAGGGGCTGGAGAAAGCGCGGGTCGCTGGCTATTTAGCATTGGCGTATTCTAATGAGACAAAATTACCCAAAATGGTTTCAGGCAGATCTATGGAGGATCCTGGTTGGCCATACTCTTGCACTCATAGGTTCGACTTAACCAGAAAACAGAGGAGCTGGAAATGAATGAAATGGGCGGAGAAAATTTCATTGACGTCAAAGACGTTAGAAAAAAAGCCGCAAACCTTGTGGAGTGCGGAGCAATAACAAGCGATTATCCACTGGACCTCAAAATGGCCTGCAAACTATTAAATGACGCATTGGCAAGCGAGATCCTATGTGTATTGCGGTACCGTCACCATCAGATTACAGCTAAAGGAATTGACTTCCCTCAGGTGGCAGCCGAATTTGAAGAACACGCCAATGACGAAACCCAACATACACTAATGATTGCCGAACGCATCGATCAATTAGGCGGCGATCCGGATTTCAATCCAGATACGATCTCTCAAAGATCCCCTACCCAATACGGTAAAACTCAAAATAATCTCTTTGAGATGATCACCGAAGACTTGGTTGCCGAGAGAGTTGCCATTGATGTATATAGAAAGCTCGTGGATTGGTTCGGTTCCGGTGACCCCACCACCAGGAGAATGCTAGAGCAAATATTAAAGGACGAAGAGGACCACGCTAACGACCTCGCCACCCTTTTAGCCCAAGTCGACAGCCGGAAACATTTGAATTCATAGTTGATCTTGCGGTAGCATCTCCTCTCTTTTAGAGGAGATTTTCGTGAGCAAAACTTTCAAAAATAGTTTCAGAGACACTTTCGAGGTCAACTTCGACGGAATTGTTGGCCCGACCCATAATTACTCTGGTCTGTCCCACGGTAATATCGCCTCTATATCCTCAAAGGCCGTAATTTCAAATCCCCTCCAGGCTGTTCTGCAGGGTCTTGAAAAAATGAAAGACTTATATGACCTCGGCTTTAAGCAAGGAGTCTTACCTCCGCAAGAGAGACCTGAAATTCAGACCCTTAGAGATCTTGGGTTTACGGGCTCCGATAAACAAATTCTTTCTGAGGTCTCAAAAAAATCTCCTGAGCTTCTTATGGCGATCACATCGGCCTCAAGTATGTGGACGGCAAACGCAGCCACCGTAAGTCCAAGCTCAGATACGAGCGATCATAAAGTTCATTTTACTCCCGCCAACCTTGTCACCAAATTTCACAGAGCCATCGAAGTTAAAACAGCTTCCAAAATTTTAAGAAGGATTTTTAAAAATCCAAAATATTTTGTTCATCATGACCCGCTACCCTCCTCCCCTGCCTTTGGAGACGAGGGAGCAGCAAATCACACTCGCCTTTGTTCGTCTTATGAAAAAAAGGGATTAGAACTTTTTGTATATGGACGAGACGGGCTAGACTCTGAAAAAAGTGGTCCAAAAAGGTTTGTCGCGCGGCAAACGAGGCAGGCTTGCGAAACCTTAGTAAGGACCCACGGCCTTCGGAAAGACGCCGTTTTACTTGCTCAACAACATCCCGACGCAATCGATGCTGGAGTTTTTCACAATGATGTCATAGGTGTAGGAAACCAAAATGTTTTTTTCTTTCATGAACGGGCCTACGTGGATTCTCTCAATGTGAAATTGGCTCTTCAGACTCAATTTAAGAAGATTGCTGGAGAAGAACTTTTTCTCATTGAAGTATTATCAAGTGAAATCTCTCTTGATGACGCGGTCCGGGCCTACCTCTTTAACAGTCAGCTCCTCTCCCTGAGAAATGGAGAAATGCTCCTTGTCGCTCCCACCGAATGTGAAGAGACTCCTTCTGTAAAAAAACATCTTCAAGAACTCCTCACCAGATCCACCCCCATAAAAGAAGTTCGCTATTTTAATCTCAGGCAGAGCATGAAAAATGGCGGTGGCCCAGCCTGTTTGAGACTTAGGGTTGTTTTAAAGCCTAAAGAATTAAAGGCAGTAAATCAGAACATTTTGATGGACGAAAAATTGTATTTTAGGCTGGTTAAGTGGGCCCAAAAAAATTACCGCGATCGACTTCAATTTGATGACCTTAAAGACTACAAACTTCTAAATGAAAATCGAACCGCTCTGGATCAACTAACCCAAATATTGGGACTGGGTTCAATATACCCCTTTCAGTTGTGATGACTTTTTTTAAGTCAGCTCTAGTGAGTGTCAGATTCCGAGTCCAGATCAGCCCACGGCGAAGGTAGGTCCGATGAAATAACTTTTGCTGTCTCAGGGATTTTTGTTTCTTCCCTGTTCTCGGCAAACATCAGATGCCGGTCGGTATAATCCTCTTCAATATTTTCTTCTCTAGCCTCATCGATTGGGTCATATTCTAAACCCATCTCAAACTCTCTCCCAGAATCGACCTCGGAGTCACCAGGGCTATCCTCTTCAAATTGAGGTGAATAGGATTTTCCAACCCTTCTATTAAAATCTCGTTCTGAAATATAGTCTTTAGATTTTTTCATAATTTTCTCCCAACTGCATTTTTATCTATGTTTATGCAATTGAGGTTCCATTTCGTAATCCTATTAAACTCGATCGACGGGACAAAATGACAAGGACGAGACTCAAAGAAAAAAAAGCCTAAAGCTAGGCTACTTGCTTTAGGCTTCCCTTCTCTTAATGAAAGCTCTTAGATTTGCTCTAAAAGTCCCACTTTTGAGTAGGTCGTTGGATTTAGGGCCAACGCAAACATTGCTATGATGTGCTTTCGTCACAGTTTCATTTCAAGAATCTGGAACGCATCACATTTTGAAAGTTGCCATAGCAACATCAAACTAGAATCGAGCATGTTTCGTGCCAAAAAATTAGAACGGTTTCATGTTACGACACGAAGCTTCTTTGACAAACTGCTTTGGAACAATATTTGTAGGAGTGGTTGTCGTGTTAGTAAGGAGTTGAAAATGGCATTAAAAATGAAACTTAACGACCCGGCTAGGGCCCATAAATACTTTGAAGACAAAATGGATTTCACAACAGGTCCCGCTGAACTTCAGCATCTTAAAGAATTAAACGCAGATTTAAATATTATTGACGTCAGGGCCGAAGATGATTTTGCTTTGGAACATATTCCAGGGGCTAAGAGCTTAGCGCAAGATAAGTGGAGCACCTTCGAAGGATTGAAAACAGATCGGGTGAACGTCCTTTACTGCTATTCTCAGGTGTGTCATTTGGCAGCTCAAGCCGCACTTAAATTTTCGGCAAAGGGCTATCCCGTTATGGAGCTGGAAGGCGGTTTTCAAGCGTGGAAGGACCAGGAGCTTGAAACGGAAACGTTGAAGTCACCAAACTTGATTCTTGACGACAAGCCCCTCAACAAATTGGAGATTCTCTAAATGGCCATTCATCAAGCCCCGTTACCCTACAACTTAAGTTCTCTAGAACCTTATATGTCTAAAGAGACCCTTGAGTTTCATTACGGCAAGCATCACAAAACTTATTTTGAAAAAACAAATGAACTCGTTCTTCGAACAAGATTCGACCAAATGAATCTCGAAGAAATTATTTTAGAATCTTATGATACACGAAATAAAAAACTCTTTAATAATGCAGCTCAAGCTTGGAATCATACTTTTTTTTGGAACTGCCTGACTGGCGCTGGTCACGAAGAACCTTCGGCAGATCTAAAAGGAGAGCTTGAAAAATATTTTGGTTCTGTAGAAAAATTTAAGGAGCAGTTTACGGCAGCGGCCTTTGAGCTTTTTGGCTCAGGCTGGGTATGGCTTATCAAAGATACGGATGGTTGCCTTCGAATTATAAACATGTCCAATGCTCTTAACCCTCTTATTAATAAACAAATCCCTTTATTCACCTGTGATGTTTGGGAACATGCGTATTACATCGACTGCAGAAACGAAAAGCCAAAGTATCTGCGAAACTTCTGGCGCCTGGTCAATTGGAGGTTTATTGAACTTAACTTGGAACAAAATGCGAAGGAGCAACCGATTTATAGTAATCGTAACATCAGGACTGAGAAAAGAGTTCATCATTAAGAATGGCCATAGTCATCCTCTACCAGGAATCTTATCCTTAAGTTTCGGGCAAAGCCGTTTTAATGGAATTTAGATTTTCCGCGATTTTGCTTTTACTTTCTTCTAGCGCTTCAAGGAGCATAAAGTGGCTAGAAGAATGGACTTCCACCTACTTATTTTAGAAAGGGGCCGCTCTTTCAAGCGGCCCTTCTTCAAGATCAAAAAATTTAAGCAGCCTTTAAGGTATAACGGGTCATGGATTTTCCATGGCCGTATGGCGCCGTTCCCAGATGACGCTTTAGGGTTCGATATTTTTTCATATCGCGAACGACAGCTCGTTTGAAAGTTTTGTTGTACTTGGTGAAAGCTTTGTCTAGAAAAGTATAATAGGTCTTGTACAAATGGTTGGATAGAAAGTTCGCGTACCAGGAGGTTGCCATTTTTTTGTGGTACCAGTAGGTATTAGTGAAGGTTCGCATTTCGCGGTTCATCAGACCCCACCAGCGATTGGCTTCAACTTTATGGACGAAATTTCCCATAAAAATGGGTTTATGATCCCACTGCACACATACCTCACATCCGTAACCAACAGTTCGGCAGGTCATCTTGATATTGGTGTGACCAAACTTGTAGTTTTTGTTCTTTGTCATTTGAATCTCCTTTAAATGTTTTTTTATTCTCCAGAGTCTTTCGGCAGGAGATAGTGTGAAGTTTATAGAAAAATTTTGGAAGTCGAGATTTTCTTTTCAAAAAAAATCTAGATTGGACCTACGGTCTCATTTTTGACATGTATAGTCAAGAGACATACTAACTTCAGGCAAAAATTTACCTTACGTTAAGAGTTTTGGCTTGTGCTTCTTTTTGAGAAGAGGTGTTAAGCATTAAACTGCCATAGAGATTTGTAAACAATTTATATCGTCGTCCAAAAGAGTTGATTTTATCTTTCACTTTTTTAATTTGTCCTTCCATCAAAGAATGCTCATTAGCCAAAGGGAACGCTTGAGCTACGAGTGATCTCTGCCAGACACCCAAAGCCCTGTCTTTATCCTGGGCGGCCTCGACTATTTCTTGCCCAGTAACTTTTACCCCCAAGGATATAGCTTGGGTTATTTATAAGGACCTCATGGATAATCATTGAATAGTAAAAAGCAACCTTGGGATCGTTAGGGTTAGAATTGTATTCTTTTTCTGCGGCCTCGACCAAAGGAGGAATGGTTTTTCTGTACGAAAAAAAGGTATCCGTGGCTCGCCTGGCCTTATCGACCGCAGGAAAGTCTAGAAGGCACTGTCGATGACGAGTGGATCAAAGTGAAACCAAAATGGGAGACCTTACGCAACTATCCTGTGAATTATGGATATGTTTGGGTCCGTAACCTGAGAGATGCTTGCCGAGGTCCATTAAAAACTCCAAATCTTTAGCCCTCTGAGTTCCACCACGAAGAATCTCGACGAAATCAGTACGCAAGATCTTTGCGACATACGACATTCCATCAGAACTCTTGGGAATGAGGTACCAAAGGGCTGACGTTTCTCCCAAACCAAAGAAAACTGGAGCATGAGTTTCTGCCCATTTCCGTAGTGGCGGACACTCCTCTGGAAAAACTCTCACCATTTGTGGTTGCGGCTGTTAATGACTTTCTTGCCAAATAGCAGTATTTTAGATATGCATATGCCTTAGGCAGCGGCGCATTCCATGAGTTCAGTTCTAAGACGGACGACTAAGGGACGCCAATTTCAACTTGTTTGAACTGAGAAAAGCCTTTATTGTTATTCAGTTAGGGCCCAAATTGGGGAGCCACACAGGATGGCGCCCAAAATTGAAGTCCAACCATCAATAGTGATCCTCATCATATGGTTAGCGGAGCTCCTTAATGAAAAAAGAAAGCGTTGGTCGGTTAATCCAATTGTTCGGGGAGAACGGTCGCGAATTTGCGGGAAAAATTGAGAAAGAACAGCCAGAATTTGCGAAATTCGTGGACGAATTTGGTATGCAGAAAGTCTGGTTAAGAAATCAAATTCCCTTAAGGGAAAAAGCATCGTCACCATTTCCTCCCAAACTGCCATGGGGCGTTGGGACCAGGTGGAAATTCATATGAAAAGTTTTCTACACCTTGGCGGAACGAAAGAAGATCTCGCTGAAATTTTTCTCCACCTGGCAATGTACTGTGGCTTTCCGACCGCAATCGCAGGATTTCGAATTTTACAGGGACTGTAAGCATGGCCGTGGAACTCCAAAACCTGACCACAGCTGAGGACCTTCAAACAAAAATTTATTCAAAGATGTCCCCCATTCAAAAATGGAAGGCAGTTCAGCAACTGAGAGAAATCGCTTGGGCAATAAAGACAGCGGGAGTCCGATCGTTACATCCTGAATGGAGTGATAAAGAAGTTCAACAAGAAGTCAGAAGAATATTTTTGTATGCAACAACTTGAATTGCTAACAGCTTTTATTGCGCCTCTCGAAACAAGCAAGATTCCCTATTTTGTTACCGGGTCTGTTGCATCGATCTTCTATGGAGAACCAAGACTTACCCATGACATAGACATTGTTATTCATTTATCACAAGATATTTCAAAGCTCACTTCATTATTTCCTTCAGATAAATATTATTGCCCACCGGAAGAAGTTCTGCAAATCGAGATACGACGGAGGCCGTTTGGACATTTCAATCTCATCCACCATGAAAGCGGACTGAAGGCCGATATTTATCCTGATGCGGAAGACCCTTTTCATGAATGGGCATTTAAAAATCGGAGACGCATAGATCTTGGAAAGAATACAGAGCTTTGGTTAGCTCCGCCAGAATATGTAATCATTCGCAAACTAGAATACTATCGCGAGGGAGGCTCACAAAAGCACCTCGAAGATATCAAAAAGATGCTTCCACAAGTTCAGGATAGTCTTGATCTACAATATCTTGAAGAACAAATTAATAATCGCGGTCTCGCTTCTTATTGGCAAAAACTCCAAAAGAAAGAATCTCGGTTCTAAGACGGACGATTATATGACGTCTTGGTTCTTTTCCTTCGGCGCTTTTTGAGGTCCTTTTTGCCACCGCCCTCGCTCTATCGCCAAGCTGGTTTTGGATCCCGACGCATTTTGGAACGAAACCAAGCAATACCAAGAATACTCAAATGTTATGGGGATCACAAAGAGGCCTATCAAAATTCCTAAATCAGCAGGGGATGTGCCTGGGGCTCTCAAATCTTCTCACTATCTTCAGCTCATTTTGGACGCCAATTCTCAGATTAATTATGATAGCCTTTTAGTATGAAACCATCATCTACTCCGAAAAAGCAGCTGACCTTTCAATCGAAAATGGAAAACTGGGCCGAAGGAATGGATTACTGCGCTATTCCCGTTCCCGCAAAGATCACGAAAGCTTTGGGAACAAAGAGTGCCGTTCTTGTCATGGCCCGAGTTAACGGATCTGAACCTTTTCAAGTAAGTCTATTTCCGATCGGAGGGGGGAAGCACTATATACGGGTTCGCGCAAAGGTTCGTAAAACCGCGGGCCTTAAAGGAGGAGACCAGGTGAGGGTGCAAATCACTGTGCTGGATCGTGCAAAAGTGGTAATCCCGCAAGATCTAATGACCGAACTTAAAGCCAAGGGCTCGCTGAAAGATTTTAATTCATTGACACCGGGGAGAAAAAATTACGCCGTGAGACGGATTAATGATGCTACCTTACCAGCAACTCGGATGAAGAGGATTCAAGAAACCATAAAACTGTCCCGAGAAATGGCGAAGGGCAGAAATAAATAGACCTTTTCTGAAAAAAGTCGAGTTCAACCTAGACTTGAGCTGGGCTGGTTGAAAGTTTAGGCTATTTAGAGTGGGACGAGACTGAAAAAGACGCTCGATAAGATTTTCTAAAGGTCTATAAATTTATTGAGTTTTACTCTAGGCCCTGACAGCATAAACACGATGTCATATTATCAAAAAATTGTCGTAGCCATTTTGGCGTTTTTGCAGTTTTCTGTTATCCTTGATTTTATGGTCATGTCCCCGCTAGGGGTGATGATCATGCCGACTCTCAAAATTAGTCCCCATGAATTTGGTTTGGCGGTTTCGGTTTACGCTTTCAGTGCTGGTATCTCCGGAATCCTGGCGGCAGGTTTTGCCGATCGCTTTGATCGCAAGAGATTTCTTATATTCTTTTATTGCGGATTCATTTTGGGCACACTGTTTTGTGCCCTTGCGCGGGACTATTATTTTTTACTCTTTGCTCGGATGGTCACCGGACTTTTTGGAGGAGTTCTTGGTTCAACAGTGCTGGCCATAGTCACTGATCTCTACTCATTTGATTTGCGTGGCCGAGTTATGGGAATCATTCAAACGGCATTTGCTACCAGCCAAGTCTTAGGCATACCCATCGGACTTTATCTTGCTAATCATTGGGATTGGCACACACCCTTTTTTATGATTGTGTCCATTGGTGTCGCTGTAGGCGCCATCATTGTGTTGAAGATTAAACCCATTGACTCCCACCTTAAAAAGAAACCCGATCGCAATGCTTTCCATCACCTCATCACTACGATAAAAAACCCTAATTATCTCTACGCTTTTTTTGCGACGGCATTCTTAAGCGTGGGCGGCTTCATGCTTATGCCCTTTGGAAGCGCCTTTAGCGTCCACAATTTAGGAATCGATCAGACTCGCCTCCCTCAGCTTTATTTGATAACCGGTCTTTGCGCCATAGTCACCGGCCCCCTTGTTGGACGGATCTCTGATCGGATCGGGAAGTTTCGAACCTTTTTATTTGGCGCCGTTGTTACCGTTATTATGGTTTTAATCTATACAAATCTCGGTCGCTCACCCTTTTGGCTCGTTGTTGTGGTGAACGCCACAATGTTTGTGGGGATATTCTCTCGAATGATTCCCTCCCAGGCTTTAATGTCAGCTATACCGACCATGGAAAGCCGAGGCGCTTTTATGTCTATTAATAGCTCCCTTCAACAGATCTCCGGAGGCGTAGCTTCAGTCGTTGCGGGCCTGGTCGTTTCTGAAGGTTCCGACGGCCACCTCCTGCATTTTGAAGTACTAGGCTATATTTTGGTGGGAACTGCCATCATTACAACCTTGCAAATGTATGGAATAAGCAGGCGCGTCGCCCGGAATTTGGGTAACTCCTGATGGGGTTTCTAGAAATGCGATGGACCAAGCGTTACCGACTAAACAAAATAAGATTGTATATAAAAGATTAAGGAAATGCATTTGATGACAATTAGCCTGGTGGGTCGAAAGATGTAAAGTAGGGGCTATTCCTTAAAGCGAAATTCGTTTCGACTTTTTTCGAAACACCAAGGGACACAATCTAGGGCGGAGTAAACTTAAGTAATATCAAATACTTGTGGACTACTGAGTAAGATCCTCCTAGACTTTCAAATATTTTGTAGGCAGATTGATCCACTCGGTAAAAGAAAGGTTTTTCTTATGAAGAATTTAGTTGTGCCCGCAATTCTATTTATTAACTTAATATTTGTGTCTGTCGGTGCCTGGGCACAAAGTATTGTGAAAATAGATGGCACAAGAGTCACTGTAGAGGGAAATTTCAGCGCCCTTAAGAAAGGCCAGACCGTTAATTTTTTGGATAATTCTTTAGAAATAAAAGCCGGTGGCGTCGTCGATAATATTTCTCCTCAAGGCAAAATGGCGATCATTCGTATTACTTCAGGTTCAGTTTCAAAAGAAGACACTTTTGAGTTTAGCAGTCAGGAAGTCAAAGAAAAACCCAAGAC
Source organism: Deltaproteobacteria bacterium (assembly GCA_013287405.1). Next base: position 2,716 of record JABDDW010000003.1, on the reverse strand, counting down.
TAGCGAAACACAGTTGACCCCCGAAGAACGAGAAATCTTAGATAGGGGGGAAATAGGCACGGGGGCTTACGTCGTGGGTGGAGTTCTTGGAACGTGGCCTTTAGGTCTTGGGATTGGGCATGCCATTCAAGGCCGTTACGCTGAGAAAGGCTGGATCTTCACTGTTGGGGAATTGGGCTCGGTGGCACTCATTTTGGCTGGTATCCAAAACTGCACTTACCAGTATGGTGTTTATGGATACGGCTCCTCCGGATGTACAACTAACGGTTTGGTGGGTCTGGGAGTTGTCGGTTTTGTCGGCTTTCGCATTTGGGAAATAGTCGACCTGTGGGCTACACCCCCAGAAATCAACCGCCGTTATCGTGCGCTTAAACAGCGAACAAGTGGGTCCACTTGGTCCCCGACCATATTCCAATCTCAGGGTGATTACCTCCTTGGCTTGCAATATCGTTTTTAGCAAAAAAGAAGAAAAGAGAAAATAGATGTTAGATCACATCGGCATAAATGTTAGCGATCCAGAAAAAAGTCGAATCTTTTACGACCAAGCCCTTGCCCCATTGGGTTATAAAATGCTCATGGAGGTCCCAAAGGAATACGTCGAAGGCACTGTGGTGCTGGGCTATGGCATCCCTCCAAAGCCCGATTTTTGGATAAGTAATGAGAGCGGTCCAAACCGACCTCCCCTTCATATTTGTTTTCGCGCCGAAAACCGTAAACAGGTTGACGACTTCTACAAAGCGGCAATAAAGGCCGGCGGTAAGGACAACGGTAAAGCAGGACTTAGACCCGAGTACCACGCAAACTATTATGGAGCTTTCGTCTTAGATCCCGACGGACACAATATTGAAGCTGTCTACCACGGGCCTAGTACGTTATAAAATGCCACTCACCAAGGCGACTTCTCAAACTTCTTAAACTTCTTAAAATTTGGCCTTTTAGGATTTCCCATGCTACCTATGAGTTTTGAGAGTACGGCGAACACTCGAACAAAACCAAAAATGATGGGCAGTCAATGAAACCGTCCGATAAAAAAGATTTCTCTGGGAAATCTCTTTACGACTTTCATGATCTCGTAAGGTTAGTTGTCGTATTTGTAATTTATTTCGTCACAGCCAAGTTTGGTCTCAAAATGGATGCTGTAAGTGGCTTTGCGACCCTTGTGTGGCCTCCAACGGGAATCGCTCTATCCGTCTTCCTCTTGTATGGCTATAGACTTTGGCCTGCCGTCTTTCTAGGAGCATTTCTTGTAAATTTGCAGACCGGAGCACCATTTTTTGTCGGCTGTGGCATTGCCACTGGCAATACCCTTGAAGGAATTATAGGGGCGTACCTTCTAAAAAATATCGCTGATTTTCATAAACCCATTGATCGTCTCAAAGATGTTGTTTCTCTTATCGTTTTTGGTTGTTTGATAAGTCCCTTAGTGAGCGCCTCTCTTGGAGTATTCAGCCTTTGGCTTGGAAGAGTGGGATCTTTAGAAGGAGTAGGGGTCACATGGCGTACCTGGTGGATTGGAGATGCGATAGGAGATCTCCTTGTGGCTCCGCTCATAATGGTATGGGCTCATTGCAAATTTCAGAGAAAAGTTGATCTTTGGCGGATTCTCGAGGGTGTACTTTTAGTCCTTTCTTTAGCCATCGCTTGCCAATTTATTTTCGGAAAAAATTCTCAACATGTATTTTGGCTATTTCCGTTTGTGGTGTGGAGTGCGCTAAGATTTGGTCAGCTTGGGAACATTTCTGTATGTTTCTTTATTTCTGTAATGTCCATTTGGGGAATGATCAAAGGATTAGGACCTTTTAGCGGCGGCTTCTTAAGGGAGAGCTTGTTTTTACTTCAAAGCTTTATGGTGGTCATCACCACGACCGGCCTGACCTTGGCGGCAAGCCTTGCCGAAAGAAACGTCGCTATGGAAGAGTCAGAAATGGCTAAGAGACGTCTTATGTTGCAGTACCAGGTGATGAGCATTTTGGCTGAAACAAAAATCTTTAAAGACGGAATCTTAAAAATTCTAGAAGCCATCGGTCGTGGCTTAGATTGGGACCTTGGCATGTTTTGGATGGTCGATGAAGGCTCCCAAACCGTTTCGTCCACCGAACTGTGGAGCTCTCCTAAAACCACTGCCCCAGAATTTACAAGCGCCACTCAAAGTGTAAAGTTTGCGAAAGGTGAAGGTTTGCCTGGACGCATTTGGCGAGATCAGAAACCCGCATGGATTAGTGATCTTGCGAAAGATTCGAATTTTCCTCGTCTTACTTACGCCGTCCGAGACGGTTTATCCAGTGGATTTGGCTTCCCCATCTTAAGTGGAGAAAGGGTCATGGGGGTTATGGAGTTTTTTAGCCGCAAGAGCCGCATGCCCGACCAGGAGCTTCTTAAGGCCGTCTCTGTGTCTGGGGGGCAAATAGGCCAGTTTATTAATCATCTCTCTGCAGAAGAATCGTTGAAAGAAGCCGTGCGCGCCAGGGATGAGTTTTTGTCCATTGCTTCTCATGAACTGAAAACTCCTCTAACATCCTTAACTCTTCAAATTCAGATGACTAAACAGAGAATTAATCCCGAATACAACATAGCTCCATCACTGGATAAGCTGGCCAAGGTCTTCGATGTTGCAGAAAAACAAGTTTATCGCCTTACCGACCTGGTTGAAGATCTCTTGGACGCCTCTCGAATTAAAACCGGTAAATTCAGTTTTAAATTTGAAAAAATAAATATT
>JABDDW010000002.1 GCA_013287405.1 Deltaproteobacteria bacterium | reverse complement strand
CTCTGCAATCTTTCTCCCCGTTTTTTATTAAGTTTGTTTGAGCCAGATGTTTATTCGTGAGCAACAGTTATACCATCTTCTCCCAGGGTTTATTCTTTTTGCAGGTCCCCCAAGGGTAATTATTCCATGCTCCCGTCGAATAATTGGTCATCAAAGACTCTAATGCCGTTCACTTTTCCTCCACTTCCCAATCCCAATGGGTATTAGCGTAGGGGTAATTTGGCGCTGGATGCCGCAGCTGCCGTGGGTAAGAGCGGGATCTGTGCTTTCTTTTTTCTGTCGATAAGTTCATCAAGTCTAACATTGGCATGAACACCCCCCTGATTTTTCGTAGGATTCTGGGAAAGATTGAGATCACCCAATCGAGAACAAATTTAAAATTTGGTTTTTTATAAACTTTTGAGAGGGGATTTCTGTCAGGTTTTTGCTTTAAGGCCATTTGGATTCTTGTAAAGTTTATAAGCCAGAAAGTGGCATACAGTTCTTGTAAAATCCCGTTGAGATGGGTGCAATGCCACTGCTCACAGCGCATTGTTTGGGTGGCCACTCTGAATGAGTTCTCTACTTCCCAGCGCTTGGTGTAGAGGTTTTCAATAATTTTTCTGGTTAACCATTCATCGGGGAGATTTGTGGCAAATACATCGTCAAGTTTTGTCTGGGGGTTATAAATTTTGATTAACGTTGTCTTTACCCCTTCGATTTCCACAATAGTTCTTCTCTTTTTGGATTTAAAAAAATCTTGAATCTCTTTGACAACACCTTTGCGCCTGGCTCTAGCTAAAAAATAGTTTTTTGCATCTTTGTGGGCATTCACAATACGACGGCTGATGTAAAGCCTGTCATAGATGGTCACACTGTTTTTCTCAAAGCCTTTAACCATCTCGCAAGCATCGGCAATCTCATCAAGACCCGTTGAGTATTTAAAATCTTTTGTGACCTCACCCAGAACATCGTAGGCATGGGTGAGGTACATGTAGAGCATATGACTTTGACGATGCTGACTCACTCTGCGGCCCCTAAAGCCCGCTAAGAGCAAGTCGTCAGTTCTTGGGAGTAAAAGTTGAAGCCCGTCAATAGCGTAGATCCTAAGCCCCTTGTAGGTTCTGCGGTAGGGCTCATAGGAGAGAAGAAGGCCGATGAAGATGTCTTTAAAAAAATTAAAGCTAACTCTCTTTCTGATTTTACAAAGTGCACTTTTAACGGGAGCGTGGTCTACATCTTCGTCGGCAAAACTCTTTAAGAGCGCGTGAAGATAGCCCTCATTATTTTTTCCTGAAACAAGTTGGATAATCGTGTGGAAAAATCTTTTTGGATTGAACTTTCGTGACCAAGAAATCGTGCTTCCGAGGAGATATTTCTCTTGAAATGAATTTTCAAACTCAGGTACATTTACACTAGGCCTGCCGCGCCTGCGTCATAGGATTTCCTTTCCGGGAAAAAATTGTGTTCAAAGGCGTGGCTTTTTTCACGCTCTCAAAAATCCTAAACGTCTAACCTTTCGACATCAATGAAATTTTAACAAGATGACTGATTCGGGCGCTCAAAGTGACAAATTCAAGTCAGAAAAAGTGAACGGCATTACTTTAGAAGACTTTAGAAGAGGGAGTTTTTTAGTGGGAGCTCAAAAGTGTGGTGGCAACCCGGCAACAGCCATCGGTTTGGGCTTGTGGCTCAAGGAGCTTATTGGCAAAGCGCACACTTCGAAGGGTCATGAATCAAATAAAATTAATCTTTGTCCCATTATTTTAACGAGATCTCACTTGACTTTGTATATACAATAGCATACTATTATAGATGATGAAATTTGAATGGGATGAAGAGGCCCAGACAATTTGGGCCGATACTTTGTCCACGGAGTACTACGATCCCGAACATAGTGCTAATGAAGACCGTTTCATTCGAATTGGACATTCAAGTGCTTCTAACCTGTTGCTCGTGGTGTTTTGCGAGAAGGAAAATGAGACATCCATTCGTATCATTTCCGCTCGTAAGGCAACCTCAAAAGAAAGGATCGATTATGAAAAGGGAATACGACCTGAAGAGGCTTAAAAAACGTCTTGGAAAGGTTAAAACGAGTATTGAAGCCTCTAAGATTCCTATTAGCATTCGTCTGGATGGCTCAGATTTGGCCGCATTGAGGACAGAGGCGGAGCGTCTTGGAATACCCTACCAGACACTTGTTGGAAGTGTCCTGCATCGCTATGTCCGAGGAGACATCATCGACCGCAAGGCCCCCGAGCTCGCAAAACTGAAAATTGGATAGAGTCTCAAAAATCTTTCACGATGAGATCTTTGAACCTCTCCATTATCTGTCATTGTAGACTATCTTGCGGTGGCGTATGAAGGTGTATCGTCGTAGTTCCCGTCATTAGCCATGCCTCCCACTCACTCATAAAGTGGTGTGATTTTCGGATTCTCAAGATAAGTTACAAGTTGCCGCAATTTCTCGGTCTCCGCCGAGGGCCTTGCGTAGGTTACAAAGCGATTAAGATCTTTTCGGGCGTCAGTGTAATGGCCCAGTTGATAGAGGAGAAGACCTCGCTCCTTAAGCTCGTGCATCTTCGCGGGGCTTAGCCATACTAAAACGTCCAAAACAGCCAAAAGACTTTCCCAGGCCCTGAGATCAAAATACATATTTTTTAATTTTGTAAGAAGTCGGTGTGCAATATGAGATTCTGAGGGAGTCTCAAGAAAAGAGCTATTGAGGATAACGCTTTGGCCGTAACGCCGAAAAAGACGATTTTGAAGATCACTTACGGAAAGAAGATGCCCCTTTTCTGCCGGATCCACAAAAAGAAGCTGATGGTTGTACAGTATTTTAACCAGAGAATTTGTCGGAAAGTTGACATAATTGATCGGCACAAGATTTAACCGCTGCGCCATCTCACAATAAATTATCGAAAACACCAGCGGAGAGGAAATACGAGTCTCCAAAACTTTGCCAATAAAATAATCATCAAGGGTGCATTTGTCTTCGGTCGTTACGACAAACCCATAATCCTCAAAGAGATAATCATTTAAAGCTGAGATGGCCTCAAGCCCGTCGGCAAGGCCAGGATTTCTCGCTTGAAACTCATGGAGGAGAAAATCAATCCGTTTTGCACTGCGGGAGGCAAGATGATGACCGCGACTTAATATTTCTTGGGCTAACAAAGAAGTTTGATAGGCCGACATGGACTGAGATTCGACTAACGATTGTTCCAAGAGACTCAAATCAAGTCTCGTCGTTTGCGTGGCCATCAAGCTAAATACTTAGTCGAAAATTTGTTAAAAGACAATGGGCCATGCCCTTTGGCTTGCAATTCCTTAAAATCTCCCGGAGAATTTGGGATGGCCAGAAAAGATCCACGGACTCCCGAAACCAAAATAAAGCAGCTTGAAATGGAGCTCGCTGATCGAGATAGAGAACTTCTTTCCTTCCGAAAAGAATTAGCACAAATTAACCTTCAGTTAGAAAAATTTATTAACCAAATCGCAGGGGAGCTAAAACTCGCTAGTGTCATCCAGAGAAGCTTAGTTCCCACTGAAATTCCTAATATTCCGGGTTTTGATTTTTCGACAAAGTTTGTGGCCTCGCCCCTCACTGGCGGGGATTACTTTGATATTTTTGAAATGCAAGACAAGATGCAGTTTGGCATATTGATGTCCAATTCATCGGGCCATGGAATGGCGTCGCTCTTTATGTCAGTGTTGCTCAAACTGACCACACAAATCGAAGCCAAAAAGGGGCTGGATCCCGAAGAAGTCCTTAAGCACATGTCTCGAGAAATACAGAACAATATCAAGGGTGAAGATTTAGCCCGTGTATTTTATGGCATAGTTGATCGAAGGCGTTACCAGCTCACTTATTGCAGAGCAGGAGAAGTGCTATCTTTTCTTTACAAGTATGCCGAAGATAAACTAATAAAATTGGATAAAGGATCAGAAGCGATAGGAAAGAAAACTCAGCCTCAGTATAAGGCGGAGACAATCAAGCTCGACCCTCGCGATCGGCTTATCGTTTTAAGCGCCGGAATTGTCAATGCGATTAACGCGAAACGTGAGAAATACGGAGAAGATAGACTTCACAGTGTAATTCTAGAAAAGGCCCGCAGCGGGTGCCACGATATGCGAAACGAAATACTCTTTCAGATTTCGCGTTTTGCCGATGGCCAGGATTACCCTCACGATTTGAGTGTTGTAATTATGGAAGTTAAAGATAAAGTCATTCAACTTCGAAAGGGTTGAAGACCAGATTTATGTTGGTAGTAGAAAAAATTAAAAAAGGGAGTCGCTTTGTTCGCGGAACTATTCGAGAACTCGGTGCCAATCTCGTCGCAGCTCATCTTTATCCCCTTGGCCTATTTGAGAAAAATGAAATTGCCCGCCGTCATACTCGACTGGCCACTAATCCTAGGCCGATTCTCCTCGTCCATGGAATTATTCATAATAGATCGGCCTTTATGCACCTTAAAAAGCGAATGGAGAAGGAGGAGGGGTGGGAAAACATTTTCACCATGAACTATAGCACTCTCCATGGAAATATTTTGCAGATGGTGGAAGAACTCGGACGCAAAATAGAAATGGTCATGAAAAAAACAGGAGCCCCCCAAATAGATATTGTAGCCCATTCTCTAGGGGGAATAGTCGCTCGAACCTACATGAGTTTGGGAGAGGGCCGCGGTAAGATAAAAAGACTAGTGACTCTTGGCACTCCGCACCAGGGTACCCACTTGAGTTTTTTTGCCAAGGGCCTCTCTCGCGGAGCGTTAGACGCTGACCTCCGTGTGGATTCTTATCTTATTAGACTTTTGATGAGCACCGAGTTGCCCAAGAATTGCGAAATTGTAAGCATTTACTCTAATTTCGATTGGACCGTGATGCCTTCAGAAAGTTCGAAAGTTAAAGGGACTCCGGCTAAAGCTTTTAAAAATATAGAACTTGAATATATTGGGCACACCGGATTGCTGTACAGTGCCGAAGCTTTTGACGCCGTTGTCAATTCACTCTTGAGTCCAGAAGTTTAATCAAAGTCCTGTACGCCAATCCCTTAAATAACCTCTTATATTTGCAATTTAAATTCCGATATGATTGTTAGGTAAGTTAAGAGAATCCGAAAGGCGGAAATAAAATGGCTGAAGAATATGCTGGAGCAATTGATAAAGGTCTAGAGGGCATCGTCGCTTGTTCGACTTCAATCTCTTCAATTATTGACACCACACTCACTTACTGTGGATACACAATTGAGGATCTCGCAGAAAATTCTACTTTTGAAGAAACGGCATTCTTACTGTGGAATAAGCATCTCCCCAAAGCCAGCGAACTCGCGTCCTTCAAAAGGGAATTAGCTGAAAGTCTTAAGCTCGATCCAGACTATCTTAAATTCATAAAATCCCTGCCTACAAAGAATGTTCATCCTATGGAGTGGTTACGAACCGCTGTTTCAGCTTTAGCTCTCTGGGATAAAGACGCTAACGACATCAGTGAACCCTCCAATAAGCGAAAAGCCATTCAGCTCATGGCAAAAATGGGCCCCATTGTCGCTGCCTTTGAACGAATTCGAACGGGCAAAGAAATTCTCCAACCCAAATTAGATAAATCCATCGCCTGGAACTTTTTGTATTTGCTTAAAGGAAAGGAACCCGATTCTTACCATGTTAAGGTTTTTGATACGGCCCTAATTTTACATGCCGACCACGAAATTAATTGTTCGGCTTTTAGCGTTCGCGTGACCACAAGCTCTCTGAGCGACATGCACTCGGCCATAACCAGTGGAATCGGAACTTTAAAAGGTCCTCTTCACGGAGGGGCCAACGAACAAGTCATGAAGATGCTCCTAAAAATTGGCAACATGGCTGAATGTGAAAAATTCATTCAAGGAGCCTTGGCTAATAAAGAAAAAGTTATGGGTTTTGGCCACCGAGTGTACAAAAATGGCGATCCCCGCGCGCGCATTTTAAAGGGAATGTCTGAGGAGCTTGGCAAAAGACGCGGTGAACCTCAATGGTTCCAGATGAGTGAACGCATCGATAATATCATGCAAGAAAAGAAACAACTTCTGCCGAATGTCGACTTCTATTCGGCTAGCGTCTACTATTGCTTGGATATCCCAATCGACCTTTATACTCCGATTTTTGCTGTCAGCCGAATTTCAGGCTGGATTGCTCACTGTTTGGAGCAATATTCCAATAACCGGATTTATCGACCCCGTGGAAAATACGTGGGACAAACGGGGTTGAAGTGGACCCCTGCAGACAAACGATAAAGTTCAAAAAACTGCCTAACTTTAGTACAGTTTTCCTGTTTTCGTGGAGAACTTTTAGCCAAAAAACCTGTAAAATCGTTTGATCGAAATAGGCCATAAGCACTTAGGTTTCTTAGGAAATAGCCGATTATAACAGTGGGGGTTAGGGTTAAATGAACCGTCTCTTTAAGTTCCTCATTGTGGCTCCAACAATTGAGCCTTCGACAGAGAAAATAATGGCCGAAATTCAACGCAATAAGCTCTATCAGGTAGCTCCCGTTGAAAATATCCTCATGGCCAGGACTTATCTTAATACCGGTTTTTATAGCTGCCTCATATTTGACCTCGAAAGTTTCTCTGAAAATGGATCAGCCACGATTAACGACTTGCGCGAAATGGGTTACTCCCTACCCGTAATAATTTTCTCAGACAAAGTCGATAAAGAAGCCCTTGCCCGGGTCAAGAAACTCTCAAGGGTAACTCTTGTTGAAAAGCCTTTTCAGTCTTCGGACGTGTGGGGAATCTGCGAAAAACTTCTTCAGGGCAAACCGGTTTACCAGCGAGTGTTTCGCAGATATGCAACCGCCCAGAAGACGGCCGTCGAAAAAACGCTCACCGGCGAAAAATACAATGGAAGTATAGTGAACCTAAGCCGTGGCGGAGCTTATGTTGAACTGACCTCGGGCCACGTTCTACCCGGGGATCTCTTGCGCCTTAAAGTGCAGGCCGGTGCTGCAAATAAACTCTACGACATCGATGCAGAAGTGGTGTGGGCCAAGTCCCCTAATGAGGGCACCACTAATAAATCCAATGTGGGTCTTCGGTTTATGAAAACTGAAGACGTGTATCGAACCCTTCTCCAGAGGACTTAGGCGCCCTCTAAATGTTCGGCTCATGCTGGCGAAGGCTCTCATCTTCGATTTGAATGGTCACGTGTTCAATTTTGAAAGAATCTTTGAGCATATCTCGAATGCTGCAAAGAAGATCGTGACGTGAACACTCTTCAGCCACAACATGCACACTTAAGCTCACCATTCCCGAGGTTATACTCCAGACATGAAGGTCGTGAACCTCTTTTACTTGCGCTACCGCCCGAATGGCCTTTCTAATTTCGTCAGTGTCGAGATGATGGGGAGCGCCCTCTAAAATCACATGGGCCGTATCTAAAATCAGGCGGAAAGAAGAAACTATAATCAGAGCCGCAATGACGACGCTAACAACTGGATCGGCTTGAGTCCATCCGAAGAAATAGACCAAAAGGGCTGCGATCATAGCCCCTACGGACCCCAAAGCATCCCCTAAAATATGAAATAGAGCGCCCCGAATATTGAGATTTTCGTGGTTGCTTTTAAGGAGGAGGTAAGCGCCGAAGAGATTGAACACCAGGCCCCCCGTGGCGATCACGAACATTTCTATCGCCTTGATCTCTCCAGGATTATGGTAGCGAACCCACGCCCCCCAAATAATCAGAAGCGAAATGGCGATAAGGAACATCCCATTAATAAAGGCCGATAAAATCTCTAATCTATAATATCCAAAGGTTCTGTGATCGGTGGCTGGCCTTGAACTCATAAAAAAAGCAAAAAGGCTTAGGGCGATGGCGCCGGTATCAGTAAGCATGTGAACTGCATCGGAGAAAAGAGCCAAACTATTTGTATAATACCCTCCTAGGGCCTCAACAACCATGAACCCCAGTGTAAGAATCAGGACCTTTCTAAGCTGCTTAACCCCCTGAGCCCTTTCGAGGTGATGGCCATGGCGATGGTGACTAGGATCATGATTATGACTGTGACCAGAATGGTGGCCATGCTGCAACGTATCCATAATCTTTCTTGCTAATCCAGAATTAAAATCTTGTCACCAAAACTCTGGTTTGAAAACCACCGGAAAGATACTTATGGGTAATAATGAGATCCCCATAGGCCAAGTGGGGCTATTGTCAAAGGGGCTCTAGGCAAAAGGATCGTTCCCAAATGGGTCAATAATTGATACAAAGTATCAACTATTCTCTAAATTGACGAGCTTTAACAAAACTTGGAGTAAAGACCCGTGATTGAACGAAGAAAGGCCAAGAAAAAAGGGCGGAGCCAGGCACTCAGCAAGAAGTCCCCCCGACTCACACAAACGGTAAATTGCGCCGGCTGCGCCTCGAAGCTCAATCCCGCTCTCCTTCGCAAAGCCGTCTTCAATTTAAGTCAGCCGTTTCGTCCCGAGTTATTAGTGGGGTTTAGCAAGGCCGATGACGCCGGAGTTTATCAAATAGGAGCTAACCAAGCGTTGGTACAAACTGTAGATTTCTTCACTCCCATTGTGGATGATCCTTATTTGTATGGTCAAATTGCAGCCACCAATTCTCTAAGTGATGTTTATGCTATGGGAGGTGACCCCCTAACGGCCTTGAATATCCTCTGCTACCCCGAAGATATGGGAGTTGGACCCCTGAAGAAAATTTTGAAGGGGGCTCTCGACAAGATAGAAGAAGCCCAATGCACTTTGGTGGGAGGGCACTCTGTAAATGACCCTTCAATGAAGTTTGGGCTTTCCGTCACGGGCCTTATTAATCCTAAGAGGATTTTTTCAAATGACCAAGCCCAACCCGGGCAAGTTCTCGTCCTCACCAAACCCCTGGGCACCGGAATCGTGGTGACGGCGGCTAAATATGAAGACTGCCCCAAGGACCTTTTCAAAAAAACGGTAAGAATCATGGCTACTCTCAACAAAATGGCCTGTGAAGCCATGATGGAGTCTGGCGCTACGGCTTGTACGGACATCACAGGATTTAGTCTTTTAGGTCATATGTCGGAGATGGTTCGCGCGAGCCAAGTCTCTATTCAAGTTTTTCAAAAAAATATTCCTTTTGACGACCGCATCCTCGGACTTATCGATGAAGGTTATATCACTGCGGCCGATGTAAAAAATAGAGTTTACGCTGGCCAAATTAACTTAAAAAACGTCAAGACCAACGTTCAACATATTCTCTATGATCCGCAAACAAGCGGTGGCCTTCTGGTTTCAATGCCCAGAGAGGACTTTCCCCACTTTCAAGACAGGCTCCAGAAAGTGGGCCAAGAGGCTTGGCTCATAGGGGAAGTCTTGGGCAAGGATCCGAAGGGGCAAATTGAAATAATATGAGTTCTATATTTTACTTGGATCGCCCCGAAGTGGCCAATGCTTTGGATCTTCAAACAACTGTAAAACTGCAAAAAGAAATGGACCAAGCTATAAAAAATAAAAGCTCGGGTTTTATCATCACATCAAAGTTTCAAAAAAATTTTTGCTCAGGAGGAGATCTCAAAGCTTTTTTGAAAATGAAATCGAAAAGAGACGGGATGGAAACCCACCGCAAGATTAGAAAAATATTAACTGGATTTAGAAAAAAACCTATCGTCATTGTATGTGCCATTGAAGGGGACGCGGTCGGTGGCGGATGTGAGCTAGCTTTGGCTTGTGATTATGTCATCGCAGGCTCTTCAGCCCGCTTTGCCTTCAGACAAGTCCATCAAAATCTAAGTCCCGGCTGGGGCGGGACAAAAAACCTTCTACGTCGCGTAGAGAGAGCCCAAGCTCTAGATTGGCTTACCTCGGGCCGCTGGATTTCAGCCCAAGAGGCCCTAAATAGGGGGCTTGTGGACCAGATCACCTCTTCAGGAAAGGCGCTTTCTTTGTCTGAAAATTTTTTACAAAATAGAGACTCAAACCTCATTGGATTGTTTAAGGACCTCATATCCAAAGAAGGCCGGGATGAAGAGAAAGTTTTTGAAAAATTATGGTGGAGCCCCCCTCATCGCAGAGCTATGGGAAAATTGACTTAATCCTTTGAAATGAGTTATTTTCGTTTGCACCCAGTGCGCTTTGCCCAAAAGAGGTTCAAATAAGGAGTTTTAATGGCCGATAAATCCACCAAATATGAAGAAAATGTCGAAGGAAAGTTCTATGTCGACACGCAATGCATTTCTTGTGATGCCTGCTGCACCTCCGCTCCTTCAAATTTTAAAATGAACGACGAAGAAGGTCACGCCTTCGTGGCAACTCAACCTCGAACTCCTGAAGAAGAGGCCCAATGTAAAGAGGCAATGGAAGGCTGTCCAGTTGAGGCCATCGGTAATGACGGACCGTAACCTCCTTGCACAAACTCTGAGCGAAATTGCTGTTTATATGGATTTGCTCGGAGAGAACCCGTTTAAGGTAAGAGCCCATGAAAATGTGGCGCGAATTATTGAAGTCTTTGATGGCAACCTCGATGATGCCGTTAAAACGGGTTCAATCGCCGAAGTTAAAGGTATTGGACCCTCTCTCAGAGAAAAGATCGAAGAGTTCGTCAATACCGGTAAAATTGCCGAACACGTGAACTTAAAGAAGAAAATTCCCGATGGTTTGTTAGAGCTCCTAAGGGTTCCTGGTTTAGGAGCTCGAAAAGTTCGGGTCATTTACGACGAGCTTAAGATTTCTTCGTTAGGCGAACTTGAATATGCCTGCAAAGAAAACCGATTAGCTAAGCTACCTGGATTCGGTGAAAAGACACAATTTAAGGTTTTAAAGAACCTTGAGTTTTTAAAAAAACATCAAAATAGCTTTTTGTATGGCGACGCTATTTTAGAGGCTCAACTTCTGACGAGTTTTTTGAAATCAGTTAACGGGATCGATAAAATTGAAGTTGCAGGATCTCTAAGAAGAAAAAAGGAAATTGTTAGAGACCTGGACATCCTGGTGGCTTGTCAAAACCCGTCAGTGGTAACAAAAAAGTTTCTTAAGTACCCAAGTCTAGAATCGATCACTGGATCCGGTGAAACAAAAACAAGCATTGTGCTCAAAAATGGAATGGCTTGCGATCTAAGAATTGTTTCAAAAAAAGAATTTCCTTATGCTCTCATCTATTTTACCGGAAGCAAGGATCACAATGTGGCTCTCCGTGGACTAGCTAAGAACAAGGGATGGTTACTCAATGAGTACGGTCTTTTTGAAGGGGATAAAATTATTCCCTGTTCGACTGAAGAAGAAATTTATAACAAACTAGGACTCATTTACATAGAGCCTGAGCTTAGAGAAAATTATGGGGAAATCACAGCCTCCCTCCAAAAAGAACTGCCTCAGCTGGTTGAGAGAAAACAGATCAAGGGAATATTTCATTGCCACACCACAGAGTCGGATGGGAACAACTCTCTCGAAGAAATGGTCAAGGCGGCCCAGGATATAGGGTTTCAATATATAGGCATTAGCGACCACAGCACCTCCGCCGTTTACGCCAACGGTCTTAAGAAGGACAGGGTCTTAGATCAATTTCAGAGAATTGAATCCTTACAGAAAAAATTTAAAATTAAGATATTTAAGGGAGTAGAGTCAGATATTTTAAGCGACGGGAGCCTCGACTATGAAGACGCACTCCTTAGAAAATTTGATTTCGTCATCGGAAGCATCCACAGCGGAACGACTTTGAGCGAAGATCTTATGACCTCACGAGTCCTTAAAGCTTTAAAAAATCCGTGTTTGAAGTTTCTGGGTCATCCCACAGGAAGACTTCTTTTAGCCCGGGAGGCCTTCGCTATAGATATGCAGAGGGTCATTGAAGAGGCTGCTAAGTTGGGAGTCGTAGTCGAACTCAATGCTAACCCCCATCGGCTAGACATGGATTGGCGGCACGGACGATTTCTAAAATCAAAAGGAGGACGGGTCAGCATTAATCCCGACGCCCACAGCGTTGCGGGCCTTGAGGATGTGGACTTTGGTGTCGGAATCGCCCGTAAGGCATGGCTGACCGTAGAGGACGTCGTGAACACTCTTCCGGCCGATAAGATCATGGGAGCGCTTCGTCGTGGCCGCTGAATCCAGAGAACAGAAAAAAACTAGGGCCCTTAAGGTTATAAACCTCCTCCATAAAATTTATCCCGACGCTAAGTGTTCTTTAGATCACAAAACGCCGTTTCAGCTTCTGGTGGCTACAATTCTTAGCGCCCAATGCACCGACGCCCGAGTCAACATGACCACCCCGGGACTATTTTCTAAATTTCAAACCCCCGAGGACTTTGCTAACGCCGATTTATCGCAATTAGAAAGCCTCATAAAGTCCACGGGCTTTTACAAGAACAAGGCCAAAAATATCAAAGCGGCCGCAAAGGAACTTGTTTCAAAATATGGGGGCAAGGTTCCTCAAACCATGGATGAACTTTTTGGATTAGCCGGGGTAGGGCGAAAAACCGCAAACGTGGTTTTGGGAAACGCCTTTGGGGTGCCATCCATGGTCGTAGATACTCACGTCACCCGGCTTTCAAACCGTCTAGGCTGGGTTAAAACCGAAGACGCCGTCAAAATTGAAAGTGCTTTGATGGACTTAATCCCGAGAACCGAGTGGACGGACCTATCTCATCTTCTTATTTATCATGGACGAGCTATCTGCTTGGCAAGATCGCCCCGATGCGACGATTGTCAAATTTTTCGATTTTGCCCTAAGCGCGGCGTTGAGCGGAATAAGTCAGATAGACCCATAAATAAGCCTAAGGCAAGTTTAAAGGCGGAAGGAGCGAGCTAAAGTGTCTATTTTAAAGGTGGCTCAGATGGGTCACCCTATTCTTAGAGTTGTGGCAAAAAAATTAAGCGAAAAAGAAATTCACTCGGAGCTCACGCAAAACCTCATCGATGACATGATTGAAACAATGCGGGAGTATGATGGCGTGGGCCTTGCGGCCCCTCAAGTTCATCAGAGCTTACAGATCGCGGTGATGGAAATTACTTCGGATAATCCAAGATATCCTGACGAAGAATCCGTCCCAACCACGGTGATTATTAACCCAATTATTACTCCGCTCACCGAAGAAACTTTGGGAATTTGGGAAGGTTGCTTAAGCGTCAGGGGTTTAAGGGGACTCGTTTATCGTCCAAAACACATTCGTCTTGAAGCTCTTGATCGAAAAGGCAAGAAGTGGACTAAAGAGTATAAGGGCTTCCCCGCCGTCGCTGTTCAACATGAAACGGACCATCTTTTCGGAAAGCTTTTCTTAGACCGAATCACTGATTTTTCAAAGCTGGCTTTTATGGAAGAATTTAAAAAGTATCACTTAGGTGAGGAACCCGATTTAGAGTAAGTCGTAGGGTCCTTGACCTTATAGACCACCAGCTCGCGAGTTCCCTTCTTCAGTCTTTCGAAATAAGTCTTAGCTTTACTAGCATCGACGGTTGGCAGTTCCAAAGTCATTGTTGGAATGCCTCGTTCTTTACCTGCATAGTTACCTAAACTCCCTGGGAAGAATCCGTAATTTAAAAAATTATAGTCAGATGCCTGTTTTTTCACAGCCGCGCGCAGGAGCTTACAAGATTCTACATATTCTTTTGTAAACTGGCGTAGCTCGTCCTCCTCAGGTCCATCGTAATCGAAAAAATTCAAGGGCGAGTGCACCGTAAGAATCTTCTTAGGGTGGAATTCATTAATAAGCCACTCTTGAAACTGGGTTTCAGGTTCCGACCCCCCTTGTGTGCCAGGGTTTCGTCTTGGATCTGATTTGAATTTGGTCTTCCAAAGTTTTGTGGCAAGTTCGTCAAAGTCGCGAGTCGGAAAGTTTCGATTTAGATCGACACCATTTTCATTCACCCTTGATTCTTTTTTTCTAAGATAGCCGTCGGGGTTTACTAGGGGTGCCACAACCACACGATAGTCGCGGCAAAGATCTGGCTCCCCTTTGAGCCATGAAACGAGGCGAAACCCAAAATAAACCGGAGTTATTTCATCGCCATGAACAGCGGAAAGCATCAGAGTTGTATTTTCATTTCTATCACCACAAGTAAAGTAGATGAGGGGCCTTCCTTTAACGCTTGTGCCATGCATCTTCCAGCCTTCTTCAGTATAAATGGTCTCAGACCATTTCCGCTGCTTATTTGCTAAACGGAGTTCTTCCATAAGATTATGGATACTATTTACGGAGCTTTGCGATTTGCCGTCAGAGCTTTTTGAGGAGTCCTCGGGTTCTTCGGCGACTTTGGCGTCTTCGCTCTTATCGACGGACACTTTATTGCTCCCCTTGTCTTGGGCCTTAGTCATGGGGAGCCAGGCCAAAACGAAAATCACTAAAATTAAAATAATTGACCGACTGTGTCGAGACGCAAGCATTCTTTTTCCTTTTCCGGATTTTTGGTACCGGGTACCTTTTCGGACAAAAAGGTACCCGGTACCTTTTTAACAACAAAGGCTGGCAACCGCATTATCTTTCTGACAAAATTAGCTTATGTTCATCTCTTTTTTTGAAAGCTTCAAATATATGGGACATCTCTGGCCCATAGCCCTGCTTCGAATCTATGTGGGCTATTTTTTTCTCCAGGCTGGGGTCCACCGTATCGAAGAAGGTGTACTTAGAAACCCTCTTATTCAAGGCAGCTTACAGAATTGGATGAGCACCCATCCACAGGACCACCATTTTTTTGTTATTTTTCAAAATTGGCTTTTGACCCACTGGCAATTGACCAGTGAAGCCCTTGTTATGGCCCAAATCATGACTGGAATTTGTTTTATTATTGGGTTTATGGTTCGTCCTGCAGCCCTAGTAGCCATTTTTCTGAGTTTAGATTTTATGACCGCTGTTGGCTCAGAGGCCGCGTCCTTAAATAAAATATTAATTGCACTTAATGCCGCATTATTTCTGGTAGCGGCAGGACGCTGCTATGGCTTTGATTATTATTTCTACAAGCGTATTCGGGGCCTTTGGTGGTGAAAAACTCCACCGTTCAAATGCCCATTTTTCCGCTACCTACGTCAATACTATATCCGGGAATATTTGCCCCCTTTCATATTTTTGAAGAGCGTTACAAAACTATGATTAAAAAAATTGAAGATACAAAGGGATTACTAGCCGTGAGCTATGCCCCAGAGCTCCAACCTGGAAAATTCTTTCCTTCGATGACCTGTGGCCTAGGACATGTGCGAATTTTGCAAAAATTTAAAAACGGAGAGAGCGACATACTGATTTTTGGAAAGCAAAGGATTAAATTTACAAAATACATTCAAGAGGTTCCCTACCTTATTGGCGAGGGACACCTTTTAGAAACTAATCGCGATATGCCTGCAGAAACTGAAAAGCAGCTTATGAATGACATTCGGGAGATGTTAATCAATTGGATCTTCACCAACTTCGACGATTCCGCCCGGCCCATTCAGTTTTTTAAAAACGTGATCGATTTAGATCCCATCTGCAATTTCGTTGCATATTATTTTATAAATGACATGGAGAAAAAGCAGAAACTCCTTGAAGAAGACAGCCTTGAGATAAGAGCGCAAACCATCTGGCAAGTTCTAAAGGACATGGAGGCCACGGGCAGCCCCGGCCCCCTGAACATTCCTCTGATTTTTCCTAAAAGCACCGGCGAAAGCAGTGGTAACGACTCGTTGAATTAAAAGATTTATGTGAAAGCATATTTAAAATTAATGTGTATTTTCCTAAACTGGGGTCCAAGTACCATGTTGGGCAGGATTCTAAAGGCCAACAGCAGCTAAAACCTTTTGACAAAATGTTTGTTCTCCTATCCTCATAACCATAATTGTATCACGGTCGACCTTCAATAGTTTAAAGGGTCGCGACCCGCCCCCCCATCGCCCACGAATTTCTATATTTTTCGGAAATTCCGAGGTGTCATCGCTTAATTTCAAGGCGAGTGAATAGGAGCGAGTTTTATTTAGTTTAGCCTTAAATTCTGCAGCAGCATCGGGGTTAGGGAAGTTCACTTGTAGGCCGATATTTGGACCAGAAAACCACAAAGAGGAGGGAGTCTGAGGCATGCTCACAACCTTAGAAACTTTGAGCCTTTCCGCTGTCCCCTGGTCATCTGTTAAGACTATAATCGAATCTGAGGATCTTGAAAGACTGGCGTGGCCTAAGGAGGCCCCACCGATAAATTCGCAAACAATAGCGATTCCTACAACGGTCTTGAAAAAGTTACTCATATGAAGTTCTCCCGACTTCCTCCGCAATAATTAGAATACTTTTAGCTGACATAGCAAATCTTCGGCCAAACTTAAGACATCATTGAGTAGGAGGGGCTGGCGCTTTGCGCCGCCCCGTCCTCTCACACCACCGTACATACGATTCCGTATACGGCGGTTCCCAAATGATTACTTTCAGATCCCTTATCCTTTTAACTTTTCTAAAGCGCCCATCTGACTCAGGTAAGTTCCGCTCACCACTTTCAGATTAAGGCCTCAACTTAAGTTGAGATTCTGCTTAAAGCTAAAAACGCTATCAGGTTGTTTCATCATTCGACTTCAGCCCTTCGCTATTTTCATAGCTACTATGGCCTCGACTGACTTCTCACACCGCAAAACGTTGTCACGTCACACTTTCATGCACAAAGTGAGATCTCCTCGGGTATCTTCGCAAACCTTTCACACTCATCAGCGTCGCATCTACAAACCAAGCATCCTGTACCAGTACTGAGTTCATCACGATTATGGCCGTCTTACTCTGATGATTTGCCTCTATGCGCTTCGTGTTCCTCACTGTAGTGTTTTGCCGCACGGACTTTCTTCAGATTCCACCTCACATGGACACCCTTATCCTCAGCTAGCTCTTCCCCTGATCGGGTGAGCAGAGGTCTTTCACCTCCCAGGTTTGCGCCATACCGGGCGCACAAAGCCTGGCACAACGCCAAGTCTTCAGCTGGTCAATGGCCCAGCATACAAAGTCGGCAACGCATTGTACAATTATCAAAAATGGAGAGAGTACATGTTAAATACAATAACTTTTATTTTGGTGCTGTCACTTCCAGCGTTCGTCCTCGCAAATAAGTCAGGCGCATGTAAAAAAATTGACAGATTCAACTCCGATTGGATGTCATCTCTTCTAACATTTCCAACGTCGCGACCACGCGGACACCTGAGGGCGGGCCGGCTTTTGAATACCCTAAACAAGATCGCAATTCTGCAGATGACCCGTCAATGCACTTGAAAATTAATTCGCAATCGCACTTTTGAATCTATAGGTCTGTGGTTGGCTTCCGCAGGCTTAAATTGCCATTTTTTCGCTGCGTTAAGGGCTATGGCATCGAGTTCTTCATTCCCGCTTGAACCGATCAATCGAGGGACCGCCACGCCTTGACTATTCACCAAGAATTCGATGACAACACTAGAGCTGAGATCCTGATCTTGGAGATAACTTGGAATTGTTGGACTGGGAGTGACTATAGCTATGGGGCCATGGTTTGCAGCTATGTTTTGACCAGGAACCGTTTGATTTTGTTCGGCAGGACTCGGTGTCTGTTGAATATGTGCTGGACTTTGTCTCAATTTTTTATCCAGAACGACTTCTTTAGGTTTTACGTCAATCTTTTTTTCTGCCGTGAGGTGGGCAGGCTCCTTTGGCATTTGAAAAATTTGAGCTTCAATAAATTTAGACTCATCAAGTCCCGTTTTTTGTGGATGGGCCAGCCAATGCCCTTTCCAACCAAAAGCCGTAAGGATTAAAAATTCAATGAGCGTGGCTAGAGCCGCGGTCTTAAATAAGAGTCTGGTATTTTCCTCATTTAATTTCTCTAGATCTGGATATTTCATTTTTCGCGACCGGTACCCCGGCCGGTACTTGACGTCTGGAGGGCCTCAGTGGCCAATGCAAACTTCCTCACTCCAATCTGCCGAGCCTTGTCCATGACCTGAACTATCAAACCATAATTAGCACTTTGGTCCGCATTGACTACGACCACGTCTTGGGGATGATCATGCATCTCATAAGCAAGTTGAGCGCCCAGAGTCTCTAGCGTTACAGGAGTTTTGTTCATAAAAATTTCGCCGTCGGCTTTCACGGTCAAAATGATGTCCTGTTTAATGGCTTCGGGGCTAGAAGCCGTTTTGGGAAGGGTCACTGGCAAAGAATTGATTCTTGTCATGGCCAAGGATTCAACCATAAAGAATACAAGTAAAAAAAATATCACATCGATCATAGGGATGATTTCGATTCTTGCCTTTTTGTAAGAGCGCTGACGAATCTTCATTAGGGCTTGCCCTTCAGGTCTCTATCGGTGAGCATCCTGGCTTCTACAAGTTTAGAGGCGGCAGACTCGATTTCGTAAATAAATTCTTTAATCTTCGTCGAGAGATAGTTGTAAGAGACGAGGCAAACCAGAGCAATCACAAGACCGGTAGCCGTAGCGATAAGGGCTTCTGCCACCCCACCCGTTATGGCATTGGGCTCATTGACCCCTTTCTCGGAGAGAACTCTAAAGGAAGCCATCATCCCTGTAATGGTTCCAAGAAGTCCCATAAGGGGCGCTGCCGTAATGACGGTGTCAATAATTTCTATTCTCCTCTCCAAGAGAGGAACCCACTCTTCGGCCTGATTTTTCATAGAAAGTTCCATTTCGGCCACGGGATTATTGAAATGACTAATTCCGCTCGCCAGGACAGATGCCACGGGTGTTGGTGATTTTTCGCAGAGCTGGTCTGCTTCAGAAATTTGCCCCCGGCGCACAAGCTCAATGGTCTGCTTCACCAAACCCCGAGGAGTTTGATAGCATCGTCGAAATATAAAGAGACGCTCTAAAATTACGGTCAGTGCAAAAAGTCCGGAGAGGAGTAGGGGGTACATCATAAAACCTCCTCTAAAAATAAACTCCACACCTCCCGTTAGATTATGCATTTTTACCTCCCAATATTGAGAACTTTTGTTATTGCTATTTTGAATATGGGATCTAAGATGCTCCCGTATGGAATTAAAGTAGAGGGGCTTCAGATGCAGGTCAACAGGGTTTTGATTAAATTTTTGGTCCTGATTTTTTTAGTAGTGATGACTTGCGGACGAACAAGAGCTGACGATGAAAAAGAAATGATCCTTAATGTCACCGCCAAGAAACTTCTTATTCAAACTAAAAACTCCATAAGCAGTACCCAGATCACAAAAGACGAAATTGCTAAGGTGCCCCAGGGCGAATCCGTAAAACTCCCTAAACTTCTTTCAATCACCGTCCCTGGAGTCGTTCCAGGACCTTTCGGCCAAAGCTTTATCCGGGGCAACCACGCTAATATTCAGTACCAGGTGGACGGAGTACAGCTCCCGGACTCTCCATCCAATACTTTTGGAGAAGCCTTTACACCAAGAAACATTGATCACATGGAAGTCATCACCGGAGGCGTCGCTGCAGAATACGGCGAAAGATTGGCCGCCGTGGTCAATATCACCACAAAATCCGGAAAAGAAACCCCAAACGGCGAAGCTGAAATCGATTACGGGTCATATAATACAAGCTCACCCTTTGCTCTCTATAGCGGGTCAAACAATGAAGGCAACCTTCATTACTTTATTTCTGCTGGGGCTTTTAGAACCGACCGGGGGCTCGACACTCCTCAACCCACAAATGAGTCTAACGAAAATCAAGGCGGTACCGACGCCGTTCATGACCGAGCATGGGGACATAACCAATTTGCCAAAATCGATTGGATAGCCGATAACTCGAATAAATATTCTTTTGTCGCTTTTAACTCTTTTAACTTCTTTCAAATTCCCAACCTCCCCTCAAGTTTTTCGCCATCTGACTCGTTCTTTACAAAGACCGACCAATATGGAAATAACCCTATAAATTGGGCGCCTTCAACAACGGACGACACACAATCAGAAACGAATAGTTATTTTCAAATTGTCTGGCGCCACTCATTTAATGAACGCACCTTTCTTCAATTGGCCCCTTATTATAAATATGCTTATATTGGCGTGAAAAATGACCAGTCCAACGATCTCTCAGAAGCTATTGGGCCCGTTCAAATTCCAGGAAGTGTGGCGTCTTCAATTTACCGAAAGTCGCCCCATCAATAACTATGGTCTAAAGGGAGATTACACCCAAAGACTCGATGACGAGAATTTATTTAAGACGGGATTCCAAGTTCAAGGATCTCAGGCTACCGGAGGGATCACGATCCTCTCCGCTACTCAGACCTCACAGGTCGTGACTCCAAGTTCTGATAATTCCGTGAGCACTGGTTTTTTCGAAAGCGTTTATGCACAAGACGATTATTCTATATCGAAAGATCTTACCTTCAACTTCGGCTTAAGGGTGGACGCAACCCAAACCAATTTTGGGACGACCCCTGTGGTCTATTCATCCGATGGACTCCTTCAGCCCCGAGTGGGTATCAATTATATTCTCACCGAAAACACCAAGCTCCATGGATTTTACGGAAAGTTATTTCAACCTGCCCCAACGGAAAATCTGAGGGATTCCTTCGTCAATCTCGGGGGTGGACCTACACTTTCAAGCTACGATATCAAAGCCGAAAAAGACGATTATTATGAGGTGGGTTTAGCTCAACAATTTGGGCCCCAGGCTTATTTTTTAAATGTTTATTACAAAGATGCCGTAAACATGCTTGACGATACCCAGATTCTCAATACTTCCATAGCCCAACCTTTTAACTTCGCACGGGGTTTCGCATGGGGGGTGGAGCTCTCCACCAAGGGAGATTTTGCAGAACACTGGTCTGATTTTCTAAATTATAGTTATGAAATTGCAATGGGTAATGGAATCAGCGGGGGGCTCTTTGCCTTTAACGGTAATGGCCCCGGGAACTCCTGGACCTTCCTCGATCATGTTCAAATTCAAACGGCCACTCTGGGGGTCACCTACCATACACCCAAATTTTATTGGTCAAGCCAAGCTCTTTTTGGCAGCGGACTCAGGACAGATCCTAACAATGGAACAAGTTTACCCTCGCACCTGACCTTCGATACTTCCGTCGGTTATGAATTCCAAGGGGAGAGTTGGTGGGAAAAGTGGAAACTTTCCGGAGATATTCTTAATATTACGAACAATGTCTACCCGATCACCATCTCTAATGGGTTTAACGGATCTCACTATGCCGCAGGTACGGAATACTTCGCCCACCTCACTAAGGAGCTGTAAAAAGAGCGAAGGGCTTCAGATTGAAGTTTTGAGCATCTTCTCGACTTCTTCGATGTGCTCGGTTTCTTCTCTAAAGAGCTGACGGGCCAGTTCCTCAAGGGCGATATCCCCGTGACTGAGCTCGACGAGCTTTCCATAAAGGCCCAGACCTTCACGTTCGTGGACAAGGCTTTCTTGAAGAAGCTCTTGAACACCATGGCGATTTGATTCTTCGACGGAAGTAGAAACCAAGGGGGGATGCCCTCCAAGGGAGGTGATTTTTTCACCTATAGTGATGGCGTGGGTCGTGGATTCTGTCGCTTGGTCACGAAACCATTTCTGTATAGGAATTCGATTATGCCCCATAATCATAAAAGAATAGTGCAAGTACCGAACTATTCCTGCCATCTCCGCCTGAAAAATTTGACCCAAAACTTCCAGAACAGGCTTATTTTTGTTTTCTGCCATAAAATATCCTTTCAAAGGTTCAACTTGGAATACCCGAAAGATCCGCTCTTGTCTATTAGCAGAATATAGAGACTTTAACTGATCAGTCAACAGGGGTCGGGGATTCAGGAAATTCAGATTCAGGGGGTCGGTTGCCGGGGCTTCAGGGCTTGCAACTGATCTTGTCGCAATCTTTGCAGAATTCTTTAGCCAAATTATAGGTGCGGAAATTTTTAAGTAACATACTGGGCTCCTTTCAAAAATTTTTGGTCCGGCCCTCCGGCTGCGAAGCAGGGACCAAAAATTTTTGAAAGGAGCTTTTAAGATGCTTAAAAATTTCCGCACTCACACAATGGCTGTTGAATTTTACAAAGATTGCAAAAAGGTCACATTGCCAGCCTATGCCAAAGACCAACTAAGGCGCGCTGCATTTAGTGTGGCCCTTAATTTGGCCGAGGGTGCAGCCCGAAACGGAATCAAAGACAGGATAAAGTTTTATAATATCTCATTGGCATCCCTTCGAGAAATTCAATCCATAATAAAATTAGAAGATCTAAAAGTTCTTGAACAAAAGGCTGATCAACTTGGGGCTTGTCTTTATAAATTAGTCAATCAGTAGGGCTTCACTTTAAAGAAAGACCTAAGTCTCCCCTGATGCCATGACCCCATGGTTCTTGTTTGCCCTGCTTGCCTTATTGCCTTGGGGATAGGTCATGGACTTTCATTTAATACGCTCAAGCTCGCCTCCTAAATGTTCAATCTTGTGATGAGCTGCACAGAGCGTCCTCAAATTCTCCAAAGTGTTTTGACCACCCTGACTCACCGGAATAACATGATGAAAATCGAGCCACCTTTGTTGATCGCAGTGACTATAAGTGCACTTTCCTTTATCTCTGAGGTGGATTTTATGTCTTATTTGGGCCGGAATCGGGCGTCTTAAACGTAACGAGATATTTTTTGCGCTAGCCCTCAAGCAGAATCTTCCCCACACAAACCACGCGCTCCCTAATTCTTTACTTACGCGAAAAGAGGGTGGGCTACCCAAAAAACCATGCGTTCCTCAAATCTCTTCACTCTGACTAAAATCTCAAAAACTCCTCCAACACTTGCTAAACTCTCCAAAGTTATCCAGATTCCCAACAAAAGTTTCTCACCCACTTAACCAACCCAGCTTCAAAACCTGGCCACGGATAGAGAAATTCTATAAGTCAAGGACGGTCACGCCTCCAAGTGTTCAATCAAGGAAACAACTTTATCTTTTCAGGAACACTTTTGCCGCAAACGGTCTTACTATGAGGCAATTCTTATAAGAGAATGTGAAAAAACACCGATAAGAGTTCATCTCTTAAAAAGAGAAGTTATCGAAACTCGACTTCTCAGCTTATTGATACAACTTGCCAGCCGAGGTTCTTTCATCTCGGACTCCGCGATTAGAAGAACTCAGTTCAAATAGCAGGGCCCGGCTTGCATAGCTAAAACGGTATTTTGCGGCAGTTTTTTATCATGGAAAAGCGTTGCTGAGTCTGGCGGATCGAGACACGTCACATTTACCTTAAACGCGCAAAACCCGTCTTATATGTTCTATCATCAGCGTACCACTTCCCGCTTTCGTCGGGGCCATAGAGGAGCTTTTGGGCCAGAAGAATGGCTGAATCCGCAATCTCCTTAAGATCGCGATCCTTGCTGTCATATAAGTTCGACACTTTGAGTTGCTTCACTAAATCGTCGTAAGCTGTTTGATAAGCGGATATTGCCTGCCTAAGCTCTCCATAGGTGCCACATCGGTCGGGCATTTTTTCGTTATCGTTATGGCCTTGAGCCTCTCCAAGAGTAGGACATTTAAGAGATGCATATTCGAGAAATACTAAATCAATTCGCCTCAGCTCATAGATTAAGCTAACGGTTTTAAATTTGCTTTCGTCCACAGGATGTTTGAGACTAAGTGGATCACATCGATAGGGTTTGTCTGCCACCTTCTTAATATTTCCGTAAGTCGTAGGATGCCAAATAGAAACACCTTGGGTATTCAGTTTGGGGAAAACGGAGTGAAAGGTAAAGCAGACAAAGGGTTGACCGTTAACACTTGTAAAACTTGCGGTACCTTCATGTTCAGCGACCTGATAACCGACATTATAGAAAGTTTCTTTACCCGAATTATCTTTAACCTTTGCAACAAAGGGGGACGTTCTCGATAGGCCAACGACTTCCAAATGACCGTCATCCGAAACTTGCCTGACATCTGGTCCACTTGTCGCTTCGGATTGGGGTAATGTCACACCCCAAGTCGTTTTTTCTATAATTTGCTGGGGCAATTTCATGAGTTCTTTTCTGGTTTCGGTTTGCGCCCATGCCATTGCGGGGAAAATCAAAAATAGGACGATCATTGTTTTCATGCGAAATCTCCTCTAACAAATAGCCTTGCAAAGAAATGCCTGAAAAAAGACCTTATTTTCGATATCTAAGGCTCTATAGTACTGGGGCCTTGCCTGGCAGGCAGCTGCCTAAATCTTAGACAGAGGGGAACAACATGATGAAGATCGAGCCATCTTTGTTGATCGCAGTTACTATAGGGGCATCTTCCTTTATCTCTGAAGTAGATTTTATGTCTTAACTCAGTGGGAATCGGACGCCTTAAACCTAACGAGATATTTTTTGCGCTGGCCTTCACAGGAGCATTTTCAGCAAACTTTGTTTTTTGAACTTGTCTTGAGACAGGTTTCTTTTCTAGATTTCGTTTAGCTTTTTCAACGGGATCTCTCTTCTCTAAAAATAGATTATCAATTTGCTTCAAAACTTCTAGGAGTTCGAATTCAGTTTTCTTGTATCGGCCAACGATTTTCCCAGCAAGGTCGTAATCTCTGGTACATTTCTAGTACCTAAAAGCCAAGGTCAAAGAAATTTTTAGGTAAGTCGCCAGAAGCGGCGGCGCAAATAATTTTAGCAGCATTGGGAATTGAAGTTTTAAAAAGTATAAAAAAATTGTTTTCTGGAAAGCTTTGAACCTCAACTTGATTTCCGAGGTCCTTTTGACTAAGCCAAGTCTTGAACTTCCGTTTGTCTTTGGCTAACTCTTCTGCAAGGGAAGCTTGGACCTTAAGTATGGCGTCTACGCTTTCAGACTTAATGGCCTGGGAAAGGTCTCCGCGGCTCTCTTTATCAACATTCGAATATAGACCGATAAAAAAGCTAATATTCTCACCTCTGAGACGAGAGGCCGTTTTCAATTTTTCTCTAATTTGAGTATTAATTTCTGCCGACTGCGAAGGACAAATTTTGTCATCGGCACGGCCAAAACATGGGCAAACGACTCCCGTCAAAACCGATATTATTAGAGTACGAAAGATGAAAATTTTCATATATCTCTATGAGGCAATTCTAATGCCGCTCCAAAGCAAAATGCCTTCGTCGAATTTACTCATAGGAAATCGTACCGAAAGCTGTCCCGGACACATCACTCACAAGAACCGGTTAGTGATCTAGAAAAAATATTTTGTGGCTTTTTTTATACCTTTTTTACAGGTCCAACTGACCGAAATTGTCACTCTGCGTGTCCTAGAGGGGGTAACGGAGCCATTCGGCACCGTTTAATGGGGGAGGAACCAATGAAAAAAGAATTTTTTAGCGTAGCCTTAACATTTTTCTTGGCGGCGGGAACGCCGATTCTAACGATGGCCGATGACTCAGGTCAGAGTGCATCGGAATCTAAAGCCAAAATCGGAGATATAATCGACAAGCCCAACGAGGTGCCGGGGGCCGAGCAAGTCGATGATCTCATCACCAATAATAACCTTAGAGCGTTATCGGGCTCCCTATCTCGACTGTCTATTGCTTCGCAGTTTAATTACAATGGCGGCACGATTGAAGAGCCCCTGGCCCAGGATCGACCGAATATCTCAGCGGCTTCAGGGAATACAACAAAGGCCGATCTGGATGGAGCCATATCAGCGAAATATAATATCGACGGAAAAAATAGCGTGATGGCCGGTATTGGTATGCGCTGGATAGCCCCCATGTCTACGGGGTCGCTTAACAATTACGCTGGTACAACCTTCGATATGATGAATCCTTACGTCCAATATCAATATGTTTACAAGTGGTTGGGTGTTCAATCCGTGTTACAGGTCCAAGGGATGCAATGGACCCAGGCCGATTACACCGCCCTTGGCTATGGCCAGGCCATCAGTGTCGATCAAGAAAATATGTATCAAGTTGGAAAGTCTCGTCTCTCCATTGGACTATCTGCGGCTGCTCAGTACAATTTTTTTAGCAAGTCAACCGATTCCACCGGCGCTGATCTTGCTTCGAGTCAGAGTGTCTACGCATTTGCCTTTGCACCGATCATCGAGTACCAACTCTCTTCAAAGGTTAATCTACGAACTTTGGTTAACCTTTTTACCTACGAACACTACCTCTCGTTTCCTGGTACTACAGATTTAGTTCATGATGGAATTTATCAATCCATAGGGGTGGGCGTATCCATTACCCGAGACGTCTTCGTTTATCCCAATCTTCAGTTTTTACCGGGTAACATTGCCTCAAACTTAACTAACGTTGGTGTTGCCGCCACGGTGAACGTCTTTTGATAGAAGGACTGCCGAGATCCGGCGGCGAGGCAAGGCTGCCGGAGCCTATCCGAAAAGGTACCCGGTACCTTTTCGGAGGCTAAAGCCCAACCAAACACTTCCAAGGACAACAGAAACAGAGCTCATAGCCATAGCTAAACTTGAGAACATAGGGGGAATATCCCCTGATGCCGCAAACGGGAGCATCACAACATTATAACCAAGAGCCCAAAATAAATTAAACTTGAGTTGACGCGAAACCTTTTTTGCAAAGAAAAAAACTCTAGGTAAGTCTTTAATTCCGTGAGTTAAACTCACTGCCCCGGCGGCAAGAGCTGCCGGAGCTCCATTGGCAATAGCAATCCCAACAGTAGCTCGGGTTAGAGCTAACGTATCGTTGATACCGTCCCCAATAAAAGCAACTCCATTTGGATTTTTTTCCCTTGAAGCTCGAACGACAAATTCTTTGTCCTGAGGACTTAACCCTGCACGAACACTTTCAACCATTTTGTCCAACCCCAGTTGTCTCACCGACGTGATCGAATCGCCGGTGAGGACGTGACAGGCAAGGCCCTTGCTTTTAAGTAAACGTAAAATCTCTGGAGTTTCTGGAAGAAGAGCATCTCGAAAAATAAAACGTCCTCTTACCTCACCCTCGACCCAAAGCTCACTTGAAGTCCCCTCCTCTTCCCCCTTATCTTTACATCGTAGAAGAGCGACTCGCTGGCCCTTAACGTCCCCTTCGACACCTTCTCCGGGTTTTATTTTTAAGTTCTCAACTGGAGGTAATGCGAAAATTTTTTTGCCAAAGGCGGCGTCCGTTAATGCACGCCCTAAAGGGTGAGTCGTATATCGATTCAGAGCGGCAGCGTAGGTCAAAAGTTCATTTTCGGTTTGCCGGCTAGCCACTTCAATTTTTTCTAGCTGAGGACGACCTTCAGTGAGGGTGCCCGTCTTGTCAAAAAAGATTTCAGTTATGCCGCCACAGGCCTCAAGGGCCTTGGGCTCCCTAAACAAAATTCCCCATTGGGCACTCGCGCCTAAACCAGCCACCAAGGCCGTTGGTATCGCGAGACCTAAGGCACACGGGCACGCCGTTAAAACGACACTCAAAAAAACATTGAGAGAAAACTCTGGCGTCGCTCCTCGCACGAGGAATTGAACCACGGCAGCCAGGCACGCAAAGAGAATTACTCCTGGGACAAAGAAAGAGGTCACTTTATCTGCAATCCCTTGGATGGGAGCGGGTCGGGCCTGGGCCTGTTCAAGTTCTATAATGAGCTGCCCCAAGAAACTCTTCTCACCGGCATTTTTAACAAGAATAACAATGGAACTATCTATAATTGTCGACCCAGAAATAATCTTTGAACCCTTCTCTATGGACTTTGGCTTAATCTCGCCAGTGAGAGTTTGGTCGCCTATTAAAGCTTTGCCTTCGACGACAATACCATCCACTGGAGATACCTCGCCGGGTTTGAGTCGGATATGATCGCCCACTTTTAACTCAAGACCTGAAACTTGCTCTTCTCTTTCCCCTATAATCCGAGAAACGGACCGCTGGAGGGCTAAGTAAAGTTGTGAAGAGGCAGAAAAGGTCTTCTTTCTGGATATGGCCTCTAAGTAACGGCCAAAGAGGATAAAGACAATAATTGTCGAAGCCACTTCGAAACCTGGCATCATCGACCCGCGCGCCAAAAGAACAAAAGCCTTAAGAAGACCTGCTCCACTTCCCAGAGTCACGAGGGTATCCATATTCACATTCCCATTTTTCAGCTGCATAAAAGTGCGCTTGTGAATATCAAAACCCGCAAAGATGACCACAACTGATGCTAAAATAGCATCCATCACCGGCGGCCAGTGATAAAACCCGTGAGGCCAAAGCCCCATACCTATCAAAAACTCCGGAAATCCTAGAACGAAGGCCAAAATAAACCTCCGAAAAGCGGTGATCCCTTCTTCGTGGCTTAGCTTTGTTGCCTCTTTTATTTGAAAGGGAGAGGCCTCTTGAATTCTTGGGGAATCATAACCCAACTCCTGTAGTTTTGAGATTACAAGATCGGTTTCAAGCCCCTCATAGCTCAGTTGCTTAAGAGCAAAATTGACGTGCACCTCCCGTGCACCCGGAAGCTTAGAGATCGCTCCTTGAATCGTGGTTGCGCAAGCTTGGCAACTCATGCCGCTGACGGGAATTCGCATTTTAGTTCGCTTTTGCAAAATTAAGATTAATCATGTACACGCAAACTAAGAGGAGAACCCCCGAAACAACCTGTTTCATTGAAAGAGGATTCCCCATCACTCCCCACGTTAGGAGTAGAGCCGTAAAGGTCTGGGTGAGCTCACAGAATCCCCCCACACTTGCGGGAGTTTTCGAAAGACCTTTGAAATATAAGAAAAGCGGAATGACTCCTGCCACAAAACTAAGCCATATAAAATTTTTAATCACAAATAAATCCGTAAGTGCGGCCCAATTCATGGTGCTTGAGTTAAATTTCCCCTTAAGGGTAAGGCTAACCAAAATTGAAAGCGCACCAATGCTAAATCGTCCTAAAGTCGCAATGCCTAGGGGGATCTCTAACATGGCCCCTCGACCAGCAACCGTACTAAATCCCCAGGCTGCCGCGGTGATCGCGACATAAAGCAGACCGATATTAAAATGGAGTTGTGAAATCTCAAAGTCGTTGGCAGCAATGACCACGCCGCAGGCTAGGGCCAGCAAAGACCAAATGAAAAATCCTCTACCTAAGCGCTCGTTAAGTAAAAGCGTGGCAAAGATGATCGTTACGATGGGTTGAAAATTTAATAGAACGTTGGCCACCGATGGATTCAAGAGTTTTAAACTCAAAGTAAAGAAAACTGTACCGACAGCACTCCCTACCACCCCACTCAAGAATAAATACCCCCAAGCCCTCCACGAGATTTTCTTAATTTTAGAAATTAAGGGAAGAGAAAACGGCAGGGTAAAAAGGATGCAAAAAAGATGTTCGTGAAAAACAAGAACTTCTGAATCAAAGCGGGTGTTTAAGTTGACTCGAAAAAATGTTTCTGTCCCCCAAAGGCCCGCCGCCAAAATGACAAATAAGGGCCCCAAATAGAACCAATTTAACTTTAATCTCATGGGTCTACTTTTCTATCAAAACGATGCGGAGTCAACTGTTGACCTTTCAAAACAAGTCTGACTATTATTTTTAGCTACAGGGGGAATCATGAAGAATCTAATAAAACTGCTTATCATTGCGGCCACAGTTGGCTTAGGTCAGTCTGCGTTAACGACCAATGCTCCAACATTTATCACTCAGGGGGAAATCCGTTACATCATTCAAACGGATCAAAGAAACCCCATCTCATTGACGCGATTGAGTCGCTGGTTAGCCCGAAATCACTTCGATGTAGCCGGGATGCGCTGGCATCGTGGACAAATCGAAGTCATTACCAACGAAGCGGGAATCGCCTACCTCAACGAGGCCGGTCTTCGAGGTTCTGAACTCCTCGGGGAAGAAACCCGCCATGTCGATAGCGAATATTTGAACCCAACCACGCTTGAAGCAAAGCTTAAAAGTATAAATCAAGCTTATCCGGCCCTGACTCGGTTGGAGCAGATCGGAAGATCTATTCAAGGACGTCCTATCTATGCACTTCTTATTTCAACGACTCCTGGTGCTGATGATCCGAGGGCTTTAGCCAAGCCTAGCCTTATTATCGATGGGCAACATCACGCCCGAGAAATTATGACCTCAGAGGTGGTCGCCGACGTCGCTGATGTTCTCTTGACGAGTTCAGAGAGCTCACCCAAGGTTCAACAGTTGCTTAGCCGATGGAATGTTTGGCTCGTCCCGATGGTTAACGTCGATGGAACCAACATTGTCTTCACCCAGGATAATATGTGGAGAAAAAACGCTCACGGCGATCAAAGCAACGTTTATGGAGTCGACATCAACAGAAATTATCCTTATCGCTGGAGTGGCTGTAATGGCTCCTCCAACTCCCACGGGGCCCAAGACTATCACGGAGAATCAGCAGCCAGTGAGCCAGAAACTCTTGCCATGGTTAATTTGGGGAATAAAGTACGTCCCACGGCTTCTCTTTCTTACCACTCCTATAGTGAACTCGTATTGTACCCTTATGGATGTAATGGAGACTACACCGGCGAAAAAGCTCTTGTGGAAAGAATCGCCCAAGAATTGGCCTCTAGACTCCCCACCGACGACGGACGCGGTAACTATGCCCCCGGCACACCATGGGAACTCCTTTATGATGTGGATGGTTCCTCAATGGATTTCTTTTACGCAAGTTTTGGGACTCTCGCCTACACCTTTGAAATCAATGAAGAGTTTCAACCCTCTTACAGCAAAAGAGAGCCTACTCTTCAAAAAGAAAGGGTCGCTTGGGAATATTTTATGACCCGCATTGACCAAAACCTATTGCATGTGGTTGTTGTCGACGGCAAGACGAATGCTCCGGCCGAGGCCCTGATTGGGGTAAGTGCCATTTCAAATACAAAGGGTGAGCTGCCTCTAAAAACTAACGTGGCGGGTCATTACTTTAAGATTCTAGATCCAGGTCAGTACGCCATTGCCGCTAAACTCTCCGATGGTCGAGTGGGCCAGATCCAGGTGCAAATGAACGGTCAACCCCAAAATGCGAAGATTACGGTGCAGTAACTACTTTGGTACCGGGTACCTTTTCGGCCAAAAAGGTACCCGGTACCGTTTTCAATATGGTAAAACTCTAAGTTCTGATGACTGAAACAATAATATCCGGATCCTCTTTAGAAATTCTCTTTGCCCTAAGCTGCATTGCCTTCAATGCTTTTTTTGTTATAGCTGAATTTGCCCTCGTCAAAGTGAGAGCTTCACGAATCCAAGAGCTTGCCGATTCGGGAAATCGTCGGGCTCAGCTCGTCTTAAAAATGCTTGAAGATATTGAAGGTTATCTTGCAGCGACCCAATTTGGTATCACAGTGGTCAGCCTAGGCCTGGGCTGGATAGGTGAACCGGCCATTGCCAATCTCGTAAAGAATTTGATTCCAACGAGTTATCTGAGTGATCCCCTGATTACACATACCGTGGCCATCGTTCTTTCTTTTAGCCTCATCACATTTTTTCAAATTGTGCTGGGGGAGTTGGTGCCAAGGGCCATGGCCATCAGGAACGCAGAGATTTTCATTCTGACCCTTGCTCCCTTTGTGCTCTGGATTCGCAAGGTTTTTCGACCTTTCCTTGGGATTTTCGATCGATCAGCCAAATTCCTTTTAGGTCTTATGGGAATTAAGACCGGAACCCGTCTTAACGAACGTTTATCCGAAGAAGAACTTCGCTTGGTTTTGACAGAAAGTATCGGCAAAGGGGCTATGGCTGACACCAAGCTCGATCTTATTGATAATGTTTTCGATTTTTCTCGACGGACAGCAAAACACGTCATTATCGCCCGGGACGATATCGTCAGCCTCGATAGCACCTTACCCATTGAAGAAAATCTCGCTAAAGCCAAACACCACAATCATACTCGCTACCCCCTTTGCGATGGCTCCATTGACCAAGTCTTGGGGTTAATAAACTTCAAAGATGTCCTGTGGCAAAGTGAATCCAGCCGCGAGACAATGGATCTCCGAAAAATAAGGCGAGACATACTATTTGTTCCTGAGAACAAACCTCTCACAAAGCTTCTCAAAGATTTTCAAAGAAATAAAATCCACATGGCCATTGTTATCGACGAATTTGGAGTCACCATTGGACTTGTAACCTTAGAAGACGTTCTAGAAGAACTGGTTGGTGAAATTCAAGACGAATACGACCAAGAAGCGGCTCGTATTCAACTTATCCGAGATGGAACTTATCTTATCGAAGGGGCCACCCTTATCGAAGAGGTCGAAGAGAAACTAAATATTAAAATTGAGAAGCTTGACAACACAACTATCGGAGGAGCGGTCCTTTCTAAAATAGGGCGACTCCCCAAAGTGGGAGACATCGTCGATTTTGAAAATTTTAGTTTTGTCGTCCGATCTCTCAAAGGCAAGAGGATTTCTTCTGTTCAGGCCATCAAGAAAGCTAAGAACTAGAAATGACTGCAAATATTGCGACCCTTATTATTTATGCCTATACGTCTTTCGCCGCCTCTTGGGGTCCTGGGCCGGCGATCATCAAAGAGTTTAAAAAAACGTGTGCGTGTGAAGTTAAAATTGCAGATCTTGGAGACACCGGAGGCCTTCTCAATCGCCTAAAACTTGAAGGGTCTAAAACTAAAGCCGATATAGTTATAGGTTTAGATCAGAACACCCTGGAGAAAGTCTTTAAAATCGGCTCCGATTGGAATTCAAAACCAGTAGAATTTGACTATGGACCTTTCGCCTTTGTGTATGATTCAAAAATTGTGACCCATCCTCCGAAGACTTTAGACGATCTGCTTGAACCCCAGTGGCGCGGGCAAATTTTATTAGAAGATCCCAGGCTTTCTTCCACCGGTCTTGGTTTTTTACTTTGGGTTATTAAAGAAAAAGGAGAAAGCCACGCTTGGGAATATCTTCTAAAGCTAAAGCCACAGATCAAGCTTATAACTCCGAGTTGGGATCTCGCCTACGGGCTCTTTAAAAAGAACCAAGGGCAATTGGTTTTTAGTTACTGGACTTCACCTGTCTATCATATTCAAGAAGAGAACCGGCACGACATTAAAGCTTCACCCTTCATCAATGGTAACTATTTACAAAAAGAATACATTATGGCCTCGTCACGTCCTAAAAATGAGTCACTGAAAAGGAAATTTTTTGAATTCATGATGAGTGACTTTGCACAAAATCTCCTGGCCGAAAAAAACTTTATGTATCCCGTAAAGAAAATCAAGCTTCCCAAGGCTTTTGACGAGATTGGAACAGTCAAGGAGCTACCACCGCTCTCTCCCACTACCGATCAGATCGAACAGTGGGTAAAAAGGTGGAGGGAGATCTTTTCTTGATCTCTCTTTGCATAATCCTCATCAACTTCAGTTGTGTGGGCATTTTGCTTTTTAAGTTATTTCTCCTCAATGGAGATCCAATCCATCTTGATCCTGATATTTTTCTAAAAGCCCTGAAGTTCACTCTCGTTCAAGCTTTTTTAAGCGCTTCGGCCAGTGTGATCGTTGGTCTTGTCGCCGCTCCTGGATACAGTCGGCTCGGGGTTTTTCAGAAACCAGCAAGGTGGATCCTTCTTTTTCCGAGTCTTATGTCGCAGATTCTAATCGTCCTAGGACTTCTGCTCAGCTTTAAGAATTTTCCTTATGGAATGAGAGGAATAGTTCTGGGTCATGTCTTTCTCAATGGAGGGCTTTGCGCAGTCTGGCTCGGGGAAGCATGGAAGACTCTAGAAGAGAAGTGGGCCCCCGTTAATTTTGTTCTCGGAGGAAGTAAGAGACGATACTTTCTGAAAATTATTTTGCCTCAAATGAGGGGGGGTATTTTTAGCACGTTTACTGTTGTATTTTCATTTTGCCTTTCAAGCTTTGCCATTCCCTTAGTCTTTGGAGGGGGGCCGCAAGCGTCAACCTTAGAAGTTTTAATTTATGAACAGCTTCGAGCTACGGGAGAGTTGAACTCGAGTCTTCTAATAGCCTTAAGCCAGATCCTCATTCAAGCCCTGGTTTACGTTTTAATTCTGAGAACTCACCAAAACATTTCTAGGCCGCGTTTTCTTTTGAGAAAGCTCGAAACAGGGGGGATTCTTATTCTTGTTCCTTTGGCCCTCCTCTTATTTTCTGCTTTACCCATCTTACAGGTATTTAAAACAGCTCTTCCTCAGTTAAGAAACCTATCTTATATAGGTCCAGATTTTTTTGATGCGATTACAAATTCGTTAACTGTAGGTTTATTTTTATCCCTTTTAGTTTTCTTAATCTTGCCAATATTGGCCGCTCAAAAATATACGGTTTTGCTTTTTAGAATTCCTACCTTGAGCGGTGTTGTCGTGGGCATTGCAAGTTTAATCCTTTTGAACTCAATCGACACAAGTTCAAGAATATTTTTCTTAACCTGCCTGCTTTACGGCCATTTCTGCGTCATATTTCTCGCCATTGGAAGGCTCGCGGAGCCCAAAATTACAGAACTGAACAACCTCTATAGTAAAACCATAGATCAACTGGGTATCGATTCGGGGCTGGCTATAAAAAGAGTTTATCTTCCTTTAGAAAAGAGGTTTTTTGCATCGGCGGCCGTGCTAGCCGGTATTTGGTCCATCGGTGAATTTTCCGTGAGTCGGGTTCTCTCCGGCGAGTATATGACTATCCCCGTTTTTATCGAAACCTTACTTTCAAGTTACAGATTAGAGATGGCTGCGGGAGCCTCATTAATACTTTTAGCCTTAACGGTTTTGTCTCTTACGGTCTTAGAAGGAGTTATTAATGGGCTGGGTTGACGGTTTAAGTTACGAAGCCTCAGATTTTTCCTTGAAAATTTCTCGCTGGGACTTTCCTGATTCTGGAATTACCTGCGTCTTCGGGGAAAGCGGATCTGGCAAAACAACTCTTCTTCAGATCATGGCCGGTCTTCTTCCTTCCCCCCATGAGCTCTGCGTTTCAGGAGAAATTTTATCGAATTTGACTACAAAATCTAAAAATATTGGGTTTGTTTTTCAAGACTTTGCTCTCTTTCCCCATATGACAGTAATAGAGAATTTAGAGTTTGCGGCCCTAGCCAAGAACATCCCAGCCGAAATTCGGAAAAATCAGATAGAAAGACTTGTAGAACGACTTGACCTAAAATCAATTCAAAATCAAAAGGCCAAAACACTCTCGGGGGGCGAGCAACAGAGAGTAGCTTTAGGGCGAGCTCTCGTGACAAAACCTAAAATGGTTTTATTAGATGAACCTTTAAGCGCCCTTGACGAAATTAGAAAAGAAAATGCTCGGAGTCTTATTCGTGATTTATCAAAAGAGTTCCAAGTTCCTTTTATTTTAGTCACCCATGATCTACGAGATGTTCGAAACTTAAGTCACGACCTTCTTCTTCTTCAAAAGGGTGAAGTTCTTGGGTACGGGAAGACTCTCGAAATCCTAAATCACCCTTCATCCCTCGAAATGGCCCGGGGAATTCCCGAAAATCAAATTATTAAGGTCAATGCCACTTCCCACTTGGTGGAAATCGGGGGAACTCAGTTCACCCCTCAAAAAGCACTCGAGTGCGGGGGAAAAGAAAACTTTCTGGTCTTCAAACCCTGGAGTCTGGTTATTTCAAATTCACAATCGCCAGCACCAATTGCGTTCAAAGGTTCACTGCTTGAAATCTTTAATGAGGGACCACATTGGTCTTGCGTGGTCCGACTTTCGAGTGGACAAAAAGTTAAGGCAGTGGCACCTCTAAAGGAAAGCCCTAAAGATCAGGTTCTTCTCTATCTCAATTTAGAAGAGGCCATCTTATTTGAGGGGCGTGATTAGGATGGATTGATTTTAGGAGGAAAAAAATGTCCACATCTTTATGGTGGGGAGTCGCTTTAGCTGCGGGACTCTGTTCCACATTACAAACCGCCGTTAATGGTAACATTACTAAGTCTTTAGGGTCCTATACAGCCATGGCCTGCAATTTTGTATTTTTCGCATTGGGCACTATTGCTTTTCTCTGTTATGGAATATCGCAGAAAGAGTTTTCGTTAAGCCGAATCACCGCGCTCAAACCTGAAAACTATCTGGGAGGAGTTTTTGGATTTGGCGTCGTTCTTTTTCTTACCCTTTGTTTTCCGCGGCTAGGCGCTCTGGCAACGATGGCCCTGATGATCTTGGGTCAATCCGCTGTGGCGTTGCTCGTGGATTCCCAAGGCCTTTGGGGAGCTCCGGTCATCGCCATCTCGGCCCAACGGCTTTTTGCCGTCGGGCTTATTCTTGGTGGCGTCGTTTTGATGAATAAATAAGTGCTAAAACTTATTTGAGTTTGTACCAGACAAATCGGCCCTATGATTTAGTCCAATGGTAAACCAATTTGTTTAAACCAAGTCATTTTATCCCAATAACCTCTTTGGAATTTGATTTTACTTTGAGTAGTCTGAAAAAAGCCACACCCCCTAAGGGTAAATTTTTTACCGGTAGCTTTGAATATCCCACCGCCGGACCATTCGAGGATCGCCCACTCCCCGTAGGAAAATAAATTTTCAATTTTTGTAAATGTATCAGGAATATTAGAAAAGAAAGACCGAAAGTCCTCAACAATAGCCGCACGACCGACAAGAGGAATTCCTATGGCCACTTGCAAATTTATGGCGTCCTCGTGATAAAGATCTCCTAGTTTTTCGGGTTCGTGGGTGTTCATAAGCCTTACCCATTCCGTTAAAATTGCTTTAGGTTCCATATGCTTTTCTCGCCTTTTCCTTTGTTATAAATGTCGCATTGAGCGCTTCTTCATTGAGCCTCTTAAAGTCATCCAGAGAAAAATCCTGGTAACGTGCCAAGGCTTCATACTCATGGCTTAATGAAATTCCAAAAAATTGAGGATCGTCGGAATTAACCGTCACCTTAACTCCCCGCTTTATGAGCTTTGAAATGGGGTGACCAGAAATATC
Organism: Deltaproteobacteria bacterium; assembly: GCA_013287405.1. The sequence continues at coordinate 16,280 of JABDDW010000002.1, read as the reverse complement.
ATCGCAAACTCCCGTATAAACATTGCTAGTGGGACACACTTCAAGAACAACATCTCTAGATTTAACAAACTCCAAAATCTCTGGATCTCGAGCAATGGCAATGCCATGACCAATTCTCGTAGCACCCAAGGCCTCAATACTTTCTCGAACACTTTTTGCAGCCCTGGGGGTGGTGATCTCACCGCTATGAACCGTAATACCTAGCCCACTATTTTTAATCCTGCCAAAGCAATTTCTAAAAAGGGAACTGCTAAAACCTTCTTCATCGCCGGCGAGATCAAGACCCACAAAAGTATTTTTATTCTTTTCGACCAACGCCACGGTTTCTTCGGCAGCTGACATTCCTAGATCCCGACTTATGATTCCAATCAACCCTACCGCCATTTGGCCTTGAAGTTCTGTCTCAACTTGACCCACACCTTCAACAATAGCTTGATGGACATTTTCAAAACTAAGTCCCGGATGATTTAAGCATATGAAAGAAGGAGAGTAGCGAAGTTCCAGAACTCTTATTCCTTCGCTAAAGGCATCGCGGCAGGCTTCGTAAGCCACGCGCTTTAGGACCTTCGGTCCGCTCAGAATGGATTGCACTGTCGACAACCTCTTTAAAACCATTGCTAAATCGGACATAGGAGACAAAACCGAAGTGTAGTTCTTGAGTTCAAGAATGTTTTCCGTGGGTAAAGTTACTCCGGCTTCCTGGGCCGCCTCTAAGATAGTTTGAAGTCTTACAGAACCTTCAAGATGCCTGTGCAGTTCTACTTTCTTTATTTCTCGCCACGATTCCATTCATCTAATGTACCACATTAAGCAAATGGCAAAAGGTACCAGCTTACTTTTGGCTGAGAACCGTGCCAATTTCTAGCCAAAAGTAAGCTGGTACCTTTTTTCCTTTTTCTCCATAGGACAGGTAAAGAGGAGGGAGCAAGATCTTAAACAAAATTGGGGATTAGCGCATCCCCCGTACATTTGGTCTCCAAGAATGGGTGCGCCTAGTAAGGCTAACTGCCCTCTGATTTGGTGGGTCCTTCCCGTTTTCAATTCTATAGTGACCTTAAACCGTCCTTGACTGCCCTTTTCACACCCCAGAATATCCATCCGGCATTCAAGCCACCCGCGCTCCTGACCTTGACCAGGTTGAAGCGCAAAACGTTTTGGGGCTTTAACCGTATTTTCCATATAGTGGACGACTTCCCCTAAAGGCAGTTCTTTTAAAACTGTAGCTTCGTAGATCTTTTGAACCTTTCTCTCCATAATAAGTTGGTTAAATAAGCGCTGGTATTCTTTAGACTTGGCCACCGCCACAAGGCCCGACGTGGGGACGTCTAATCGATGGGTGACGTAGGCGGGAAAGGAAAAAGCACAGAGAAGATTTTCGTACAAGTTGTCCAAGGTGGGGTGCATGGGTAGACCCGACGGTTTATCCACAACGATATAATGATCATTTTCAAAAATGACCCGCGAAAGTATTTCTCCCTTATCAAGAAAATATCGCTTGGGATTCAGGTGGACGCGAATGACGTCGCCACTGGATACCTCAAAGGCCGGATCAATAATGCGCTTGCGGTTGATATAGACAGCTCCAAACTCAATAAGGCCCTTTGGAGCTCGTCCTTGGAGGAAAAAGTCTAACCGCTGAGATGGGTCGGGGCCCCGATAAAACTCTGCCTTGATTTTGGGGGAAAGTGCGCCAAATGACTGCTCCAACATATCCCCAATATAGATTATGTCGCAGCGCATGACAATCTACAAATAGATCCGTGAAAAAATATGAGAAATGTGATGGACTCTTGAAGGTGGAAATCATTCAAACTCAACTTGATGTCACATCCTCGGACTTCAAAACAAATCGAGAAGCCTACGACGAAATTTTAACTCAATTTCGACAGAGAACTAAAAAAATTGAGTCCGGCGGCGGTACCGAAGCACAACAAAAACATCGCCAAAGAAATAAGCTCACTGTTCGCGAAAGAATTCAAAAGTTAATTGATCCAGGTTCGTCCTTCTTAGAATTTAGTCCTTTGGCAGCTTGGGAAATGTATGACGGCGATGCCCCCTGCGCCGGTATAGTCACCGGCATAGGAGTTATTCATGGCCGCGAAGTGATTATCGTAGGCAACGATGCCACGGTTAAAGGGGGAACTTATTTTCCCGTCACAGTAAGAAAACATTTAAGGGCTCAAGAAGTGGCCCAAGAAAACCATCTCCCTTGCGTCTATCTCGTGGATTCTGGGGGAGCTTTTCTGCCCCTTCAGTCAGAAGTCTTTCCCGATCGCGATCACTTTGGCGCCATTTTTTATAACCAAGCAAAAATGTCGGCCATTGGAATTCCGCAAATTGCCGTCGTTATGGGATCTTGCACCGCAGGCGGTGCGTATGTTCCCGCCATGTCAGATGAGTCAGTTATTGTGAAGGGAAATGGAACGATATTCTTGGGAGGGCCTCCTTTAGTGAGAGCCGCTACAGGAGAAATCGTGGATGCCGAAACACTTGGAGGGGCCCAGGTTCACAGCGAAAAAAGTGGCGTTACCGATCATCTTGCGGAGAATGATGAGCACGCCCTGGCCATAACAAGAAATATTGTGGAAAATCTCAACCGTAAATCACTTTTTCAATCAGGTTTGGCTTTAGGTGCGATCAAACGAAAGGACCCCGTCTACGATCCCAGAGAAATTTATGGAATTATTCCCAAAGATAGCCGTACTCCCTACGACGTCCGTGAAATCATCGCACGTATTGTTGATGAAAGCCGATTTCATGAATTCAAAGCGTTATACGGCACAACACTTGTTACGGGGTTTGCGCGACTGTGGGGATTCCCCGTTGGAATCATTGCAAATAACGGCGTTCTCTTTAGCGAAAGCGCTCTTAAGGCCACCCATTTTATTGAACTCTGCTGCCAGCGTCGCATTCCCCTTATTTTCTTACAGAATATCACCGGGTTTATGGTGGGGCAAAAATACGAAAACGCCGGCATCGCTAAGGACGGGGCAAAAATGGTGATGGCCGTGAGCCAAGCCAACGTTCCTAAGTTTACCGTGATCATAGGCGGAAGTTTTGGAGCAGGAAATTATGGAATGTGTGGACGTGCTTATCGCCCCCGTCAACTTTGGACCTGGCCCAATTCTCGAATCAGCGTGATGGGCGGCATGCAGGCGGCCAATGTTCTTCTTACCGTTAAGATGGACCAAATGGCCGCAGCGGGAAAGACCATGACCGACGAAGAAAAAGCAGCATTTATGAAACCCACTTTAGAGAAATATGAACGAGAAGGAAGTCCCTATTATTCAACAGCCAGGCTTTGGGACGATGGGATTATTGATCCTGTAGACACGAGAAGTGTATTAGCCCGAGGACTTGCCGCCGCAACCAATGTCGAAATTCCAGCGCCAACCTCTGGCGTTTTTAGGATGTGAGGTTAAAGGTGAAATTTGAGTCAACGAATTTTGTATCTACCACATTAATCAAAAATGTTCTTTATGTTACGCTCACTCGTCCCGAAGCCCACAACGCTCTGAATAGCGAAATGATCAAGAATCTAACCCAAATTTTTTCTCAAATTAAAAAAGATAAGAGCATTTTAGCCGTCGTTTTGGCTGCGGAAGGTCCCAGCTTCTGTGCCGGGGGCGATCTCAACTGGATGAGAGAAAGTCTAAAATTCAATCTCACCCAAAACACTAAAGACGCCCAAAAGCTTTCAAATATGTATGAGGAAATCTTCCTTTGCCCCGTACCCGTCCTCGCCTATGTGCATGGAGGTATAATGGGGGGAGGTGTAGGATTAACTGCAGTATGCGATATTGTGGCGGCTCACCCCGACTCTAAATTTTGTCTCAGTGAAGTTAAACTCGGTCTGGTTCCAAGCATCATATCACCTTATGTTCTACGAAAAATCCCTGAGAGCGCGGCAAGACCTTTGATGCTGACCGCTGAAGTTTTTAAATCCGATCATGCGAAAAATATTAATCTTGTTCACTTTGTTGGTGATAAAGAGGCGTCCCAGATTTTTATAGTTAATAAATTGGGTCTCATCGCCAATAATGGCCCCGAAGCGACGAGAATCACTAAAAACCTCATTCAAAAAATCAAGACTTCAAGTTGGTCTCAAGGGCGCATACTAACAGTCAAAACGATTGCTCAGAGAAGGGTTTCAAAAGAGGGGCAAGAAGGAATGAACGCTTTTTTTGAAAAGCGAGAACCGGCTTGGCACAAGTGAATTTTGCCATGAAAGTACTGCCATGAAAGTTCTTATCGCTAATCGAGGTGAAGTGGCCGTAAGAATCATTCGCGCTTGCGAAGAATTGGGATTTACATCCATACTGCTTCACTCCACCCCCGATAAGAACACCTTGGCCTACCGACTCGCAAAAGAAAGATTTGAACTTCCCGGCAATTCCGCCCTGGATACCTATCTTAATATTCCAAAGGTCGTCGAAGCGGCGAAACTTACCAAAGCGGATTTGATCCACCCCGGCTTTGGTTTTTTGAGCGAAAATGCCGATTTCGTAGAGGCGTTAGAAAAGGCAAGACTTAACTTTGTGGGCCCTCCTTCTAGCGCTATTAGACTGGCAGGAAATAAAATCAAAGCTAAGGAATTGGCAAGATCTCTCGGAGTCCCCATCGTCCCTTCTTTCACCGCTGTGGAAGCCAACCCTGAAAAACTTCTTAAAGAAGCTCAGAAAGTTGGCTTTCCCTGCATTATTAAAGCGGCTGCGGGTGGAGGAGGTAAAGGGATGAAAGTGGCGAGGCAAGAAAAAGAGTTCTTTGAACTCTACGAGTCTGCTCAGAGGGAGGCAAAAAGTGCCTTTGGCTCCGATATCGTTTTCATAGAAAAATATTTGGAACAACCAAGACACATCGAAGTTCAGATTTTTTTTGATAGAACCCAGAATGGGATCCATCTTTTTGAGAGAGAGTGTAGCATTCAACGAAGGCATCAAAAGATTTTTGAAGAGTCGCCGTCCCTCTCTTTAACATCCAATCTTCGCGATCAAATAACCTGGTCGGCTCTAAAAATTGCCAAAGGGGCCGGCTACAAAAATGCGGGGACCGTTGAGTTTTTGCTTGACACCGATAATAAATTTTATTTTATGGAATTAAATACGAGACTTCAGGTCGAACATACGGTCACTGAAGCCGTCCTCGGATTAGATCTCGTTCATTGGCAGTTCGCCGTGGCGTCTGGCCAAAATCTTCCTCTCAAACAGGATCAAATTGCCCAGCGAGGGCATGCCATGGAAGTCCGGATTTATGCTGAGAACCCTGAAAAAGAATTCCTTCCTAGCACTGGTCAAATCACTGACCTCGTTTTTCCTTTAGGTCCCCATCGACGGTTTGACTTCGGATATGGTGTTGGTGATTACGTGACCACTCACTACGATCCCATGATCGGCAAAGTCATCACTTGGGCTCCTACAAGAAAAGAAAATATAGCCCGGATGAAGGCCACCCTTGATGAACTAATTGTTTTTGGTGTGCACACCAATATTGAATTCTTAAAGAGCGTTCTTTCTCAGCCCCACTTCCAAGAAAACCAAATCAGCACACGATTCTTGGAGTTAGAGTACCCGAGAGGATTTGTAGGCGCACCCCTAACGCTGGCGCAAAGAGACTTTGCGGATCTGTGTCGAACCCAACCCGAAGAGAGATCGAGTGGCATCGAATTAGCCTACGAGTCACCTTGGCATGGATAAGGGTCAAAAAGTAGGAAGCATTTTATGGGTTCACAAGGACGGGCGAACCTTCGCTCTGAGCCTTGAAGAGAATTCTAATATCAAAAAGAGTTCATCTTTGGCATCATCTTCAGGGGTTATCAAGTCCCCAATGCCTGGAAAAATACTGAAGATGGATCTCAGACAAGGTCAGCCTATACGAATGGGTCAAACCCTTTGTGTTATCGAAGCTATGAAAATGGAATATCCTCTCAAGGCGCCTTTTGACGGAAAAATAAAAGAATTTTTTAAAAAAGCTGGAGAACAGGTTCTTCTCGATGAAAAGGTTATAGTTTTACTGAAGGACGGAAATGAAAGTTAAAATTGTCGAAGTAGGACCCAGAGACGGTCTTCAAAACGAGACCGAAATTTTTACTTTAGAACAAAAAATCGAATTTATTTCTTTGCTCGTCAAAGCGGGCCATCGCGATATCGAAGCTGGCTCCTTTGTAAGACCAGACAAAATCCCCCAAATGGCCGATACTATGGATTTAATATCCAAGCTTCCGAAGACTTCGTCCGTAAACTTTTGGAGCCTTGTTCCCAACGAAAGGGGCTTTCAAGACGCAGTGTCTTGCGGGGTTAAGAGCCTCGCCATTTTTACGGCGGCCAGCGAGACCTTTAATGAAAAAAACATTAACACTTCCGTTGATGGGAGCTTTGAGCGATTTAATCTATTCATTCCCGAAGCCAGAAAGAAAAAGATTAAAATCCGCGGGTATGTTTCCACAGCTTTTGGATGCCCCTACGAGGGGAATGTCGCACCCAAAAGTGTCTTGAGTGTTGTAAGGCGGCTCTTAGATCTGGGTTGCGACGAAATCAGTGTGGGAGATACAATCGGAGTGGCCACCCCCCTCCAAGTCCAAAAACTTTCAAAGAGCCTTCTCAAACTGGTTGGAGCAAAAAAATTAGCTCTGCACTTCCACGACACCCGCGGTACAGCCCTCGCTAATATTTTAAGCGCACTCCGAGAAGGCGTACGTATTTTTGATTCTAGCAGCGGAGGGATCGGAGGTTGTCCCTACGCCCCCGGAGCCTCGGGAAATGTGGCGACTGATGATCTCCTCTACATGTTGAATGGAATGGGATTTGAGACGGGCATCGATCTGCAACTCCAGATTAAAGGCACTGAATACGTTCAAAGAATTTTAGGTCGAAAACTTCCTAGCAAGTACTTTCAAGCCGCCCTGGCCTCCCATGGAGGCAAATAAAACTAAACTTTTTTCAATCCGATCTCTTCTAGCTTTTGTAAGCGATCTTTGAGTTTGCGGTTTTCGTCCTGGAGTTTCTCAATAGACTCTCTGAATTGACTTAGCTCCTCGGGCTTCCTTAAGTTCTCACGCAACCTTCTAGCGGATCTATAAGCCGATGCTTTAAAATGGCCGTCTACTACTCTGTAGGCCGCCTCTTCTATAGCGCCCAGGGCCGAGGCATCTTTACGCCTTGCCAAAGAATCAGCAGCAAAAAACCTTAATCGGGGGAACGGATCACTTAAAAACTCTTCTAATTGTTCGGTGATTTCTTTTCGCTCTAAACCGTAATCGCTGAGAGCAGAGACCGCGGGAATACGTCCCCCTTTAGGGGCGCCGTATTTTGCCCCTTCTACAAAGAGCTCCAGGGCCCTAGGGTCTCTTAAGTATCTTAATCCCAGAAAGGCTTGCCCACGGATATGATCATTCCAACTTTTCTGGCTCAGGGCCTTTTTTAGCTTATCAAAGGCTAAGGAGGACTTTGTTTTTCCCAAACTTTGAGCCGCTGCCCCTCGGACAAAAATACTTTTATCTTTTTCCAAAGCATGGATAAGAGCTTCTGAAGCAGACGGCTCAACGAAATTCCCCAACGCGTTACAGATCCGAGTTCGAACTTTACTTCTCTTTTCTTCTTTTAGAGCATCTATTAACGCTTTAAGGGCCTCCTGGGTTTTTGCTTCACCAAGACAAAGGGCCGCTTCGGCTCTCACCCCCCAAAAGGTGTCACTCTTCAATCTATCGATCAAAGCCTCCACGCCTTCCTTAGAAGATTCTTTGGCCAATTGTTTCATAGCCCAAATCTTTCCGCAGACGTCGGTGTCTTTAGAGAGTTGTTCTTTGATCATGTCTTCAGGCAAGGCCCATTCCACGGTCTTAATCAAGGGGCTCCCTACATCAAATCGACAATAATTTGGTTTTTCTTTCAAACTCATATAGTAGATCTGATCCTTCTCATTCATCGCAATGTGAATCTTGAGAGGGGGTCCCTCTTTGAAAAAGAACTCCACGTGGGACAAAAATTTAAAAACAGGCGTAAGGTCAGTGACTTCTTGTTTTTGTGAAAGTTTAAATTTGGCTAACTTCCCTTTGTCATCCCATTCAAAAGAGGCCTTTAACTCAGGGTACCCACCTTTAAAAATCCACTGGTCAAAAAAAGCTTGGAGATTTCGCCCACTGGCGGCTTCCATAGCTCTCTGAAAATCAACGGTTTCTACAACTCCGCCTTTATTGTGATTCAAATATTCCCGGGTCCCCCTCCAAAAATCTTCTTCTTCCAGCTCTTCTTTCAACATATTTAAGACGAGCCCACCCTTTTGATAAATGTGCCGATCCCAAACTTCGCCGGGGTCGGAATAAAATGCTGTGACCACAGGACGGCGGTAAAGACCCTTGTCTTCACTGAGATAGATTTGTAACTCTTCGTATCTAAAATAATCCGTTTCTTCTTTGCCCAAATCCTCTTCTTTGAAAACTTGTTCCATAAAAGTGGCCCAACCTTCATTAAGCCAGGCATGGGACCAAGTCTTACATGTGACAAGGTCACCGAACCACTGATGGGCTAACTCATGAGCCACAAGATCGTCGCTTGAAAAATCCTCTTCAATCTCATAAGGGTGGAGCGTGATATCAGTTTGAGTCGTGGCCGATGTATTTTCCATTCCTCCAAAAACAAATTCAGAAGCGGCGACTTGAGTGTACTTTTCGTAGGGATAATCGATCCCGATTTTTTTACTAAAGAGATCCAGCATCTGTGGAGTCTTACCGAAGCTTAACTTCGCTTCATCCTCTCGACCTTTTTCGCAAAGATAAACAACGGGCTTCCCACGCCAGTCCTCCTTGATTTCGGCAAACTTCCCAACGGTTAGAGTCACGAGATAGCTTGGAATCAGGGCCGAACTCTTCCAAAAAAATGTCCAAGTCTTTCCCCCGCGGGATTCGCTGTGGAGGGCCCCATTACTTGTAGCCACAAAACCCGCCGGGACTTCAATTTTCATTTCATAAGAACATTTAATTCTGGGTTCATCAAAGGACGGAAACCAATATCGAGAATCATCATCTTGACCTTGGGTCCACACCTGGGTGGGACGGTCGGTATATTTCGAGTCAGGTTTTATAAAATAAATTCCCGCTTTCGGTCTGGTACAGGTATAGGTGATCTTGACCTCGCCAACCTCGCCCCGCACCATAGGTTTTTCCAAGTAAATAGAAATGGCTTTCTCTCCAGCGGAAAAACGGGCGGACTTCTTATTGACTTGAACGTCATGAATACGAAGGTCGACTGCATCTATTTTGAAGCTATCTACCGTAGGAAAAATCACTTTGAATTGAATCGTATTACTCCCCGAGAGTTCTTCTTTTTCAATGTTCAGATTTAAATCCAAACTCTGATGAGTAGGCCAAACAGGTCGCTCTTCGGGGTACTGAGTCTTTGCCCATGGAAAGGTATGGGCAGGGATATTCCCTTCATTTTTCAGTTTTGATCCAATGAGGGCATGAGCTCTACATCCACATCCTAAAAGTTCTTTTATGCTAGTCACAGGTCCTCTTTAGCGCTTCGCGTTATACTCTATATATGAATATGAGGAATACTACTGTGAGGAATTAAACCTGTAAATGGGGTATTCCTAAATTGCTAAATAGACTTGTTTTCCCCCGAAGAAATCTTTAATTTAATTAGAATGAATCCCCCGATGACCACCTTTGAAAAGCAAGTTGTTCAAATCGCATGCCTTGGTGCATGGCAAATCGTGACCGGGGGAAAAATGACGTCGCGATTAGAGCCGGTGGAAGATCCTCGGTGGACGCAAAAAACGGGTCTTTTTGTAACCCTGAAGATTGGAGGGGTCGTTCGCGGCTCCATGGGGTTATTAGAGTCGACGACAACTTTAGCCGAAACACTTTTCGACGCTGGCCAAACGGCCGCCACTCACGACACGAGATTTCCTCCGATCGAATTAAAAGAGTTACCTGATTTAGAAATTAACGTGACCCTTCTTTCCGAAATAAAAAAACTTAAAAACTCCGAAGAACTTGAGATCGGTTCCATGGGACTCATTATATCAAGAGGAGACAAACAAGGAGTCCTCCTGTCACATGTTGCATCGGAAAACGGATGGAATGCGGAACAATTCTTAGAGGCCGCTTGTGAAAAAGCTCAATTGAGCCATAAGGCATGGAAGGAGCCCAACACCCTGGTTGAGTATTTCAAAAGTGCTGAGCTAGATGGCGGAAACGTGATCCAAAACATTCAAGGATATATTTGAAACTCCACCTTCTTGCCTTAGCAGCGGTTGGCGTCCTTGTTGCCACAATTATTTATTCCAATAGACCATCGGGACCTCCTCACGTCGTAATGAGAGAGATCCATCCGGGCCCATACCCGACCACTCTTTACGACCCCGAGAAAGTCATTCAGCTATTTTGGTCAAGTTCGACAATGGGTGGAGAAAGCATCAAAATTGAAAAAAGAAATGGCCAATGGTTGAAGCTCTCGGGGGCTCCCTTCATTCGTGATTTGGATCAATGGGAAACGCAAAGACGCGCTATCGTCTTTTCAAAACTGCAACTCGAAGGCGGAATTCCTGTTCCCCAAGAGTTAGGAAAAATAGAAATCAAACTTGCAAACACAGAATCTATTGTTGGTATTTACAACAATCAGAACTTTTTTTTCACCGATGGGCCAGCTAAGGGCAAGGGTTTTAGAATCGGCTCAAACAAAGAATTACAAAAAATTATTACAGAGGGGATTTGGGGATTTTATCCTCACACATTAGACCTCTGTCGCCTCGAAACCTTAAAAGAACTCCAGTTTAACGAAAAAAATTGGGCCTTAAAAAAAGACAAGCTTTGGTATGTTGTGAGGCATGAAAGTAAAGAGAAGGGGCTTGCCGAACCCATAGAGCTCCTATTAAGAAAAATCTGCAACCTTAAAATAGACGAATTTGTGGGGCATGACGAAATAGCTCTCGATGGGGCAAAGACCTTAATGACTTTCAAAGTCGGCTCTTTAGTTAAAGAACTTAAAAAAAATGGTGAGACTTTCATTCTGCCGGGTTTTCAACCTTTTAAATCCAATACTCTTTTAGACACACTAAGCCTCACGGACCCCCAGGATTTAACGGACCCTACCTCTAAAGTAGCTAAGACGGCTGTCGATAAGAAAGCCTCCCAGGAGGAGAGACTCAAAGCCATTAGAAAGCTCCATGGGAATAAATCAAAAGAGTCTATTGGTGCCCTTCGCGAAATTATTTTTGAACAAACCGATATTGATATCTATAGGTATGAGGCCGTGGACGCTCTAGCGGAAATCGGCACAAAAGATGCCTACAAAGTATTAATTGAAAGACTTCCCCAAGTGGGTCGCTCAGGTTTTGAGCTCCGTATCGCTCGTGCCCTGGCCGCTGCCATGGGAACATTTTTAAAATCCGATGAACACACCCCTGAAGACGTCCGACGACCCGAAGTCGATGCCCTCGTCCAAATGGCATTGAAGAACCCTCCTGGGAAGTAGCCGTTAATCCCTGGATCCAGGGGTTCGAGGGTTCCATTCGGAAAACGCCGATAACTGGAATTTTCTTCGCCAAGCTTTCTTTAATGAGATTGTCGATATTCTCACCGCTAAGATTCGATTTCGTTAAAAGATTGGACGCCTGCTCCCCAAGGGCCAAGACTTTTGATCAGTAACTTTTAGTCCGCAAAGCGGCCAAGAAGGCACCGACAAAGTGATTCAAAGCGCAAGATCAAGCCCTGGAAAGTTGCGGAAGGTAATCAAAGTCACGGTCATAAGTGTATAAGGTCATGGAATGTTGGGTGACCAAGGCCGCTATCCAAACGTCATTGATGGGAATAGGAGTTCCTTGCTTTTTGAGCTGTAACTTAATTTGAGCGTAAAAATAGCTTGTTTGTTGGTCGCAACTAAGGATTTCTACCCGCGAAGAATCAAGAAACTTAAGCAACGAACTTTCGTTTTGTCGCCCTTTTGTACCAGCCAAGAATCCAAATCTGAGCTCGGCCAAAACTGGAACAGGAATCCCTATGACTACAGCATGTCTTACAAGATCTACGGCCTTTTTCTCTCCCTCCATAAACGCTCGATAAGCGTTCGTATCAAGAGCGAGTTTCATTCCCAATCCCGTTTATGAATTTTTCGTTGGTCTTTCAAAGCTTGGTCACATTTTGGATCAGAAACCCAACTCCCAATAAGCCTATCCAGGTCATGATAAGATTGTTCGTTCCCATCCATCCCGACTTCCCTCTCAAGGGCCTCAAGCAATAGCGAATTAAGACTTGTATGTTTCTCGGCGGCTTTCTTTCGAAGAGCGCTATCCACGGAAGGAGGGACATTTCTTATCGTGTATTGTTTTGCCTTCGATTTCATGCCTACATCATATCATAATATGTAGGCATGGGTCAACATCCCCAATAAGGGGCACTCAACCTTTCTTACAATGTCTCTTGAGATCGTTCACATTGTGAATATTCAATGCATTTCCACTTTTCACCGAGCAGGTGAGACCACCAAAATCAAGATCTCTGGAAGAGTTGAAATTGACAGATCCAGTCCAGTGTTTCTCTGAATTGGTCCAAACGGAATACATGTTTTCGCGCCAATGAGTTCATAAAGTTCTCTTCTTGATCAGGAGATAAACCAAGGCACGCTATAATTTTTTGAGCCATCTTATAAGAAGGAATCCGCTTTCCGGAGATGACTTGAGACAGAGCTCCCGAGTCTTCTTGCGTCTTCATTGCGGGAACATATATGGAAACTGTGACCAAGATGCAATATTATTTATAGCAAAGTGCTGTAAATAGCGTTTTCAGCAAAGCTTTACCCCGGAAACTGGGAACCTCTGCATTCAAGCACTCAAATGCTCTTTCACGTCCAAACGCCAATGCCTGACTATTGAACAAGGGTCGTTATTAGTTGTCTTGTTTCATAGTGTTTCTGGATATGTTAAATGCCTCGATGAAACGTTTTTGGGCTTCGACTTCGTCACCTATGTGAGCTTGAGGGAGCGTTATTAGGTTGCGTTGGGGCAGTGACAGGTCGGTTGCCCCAATCGAGTAGGAGGGGCCGATGAGGCCCCGTCCTCTCACACCACCGTAAGTACGGTTCCGTATACGGCGGTTCGAGTTAACTGGCTTTTGCCTGCCTTAAGATTCTGGTTTGTAAGCTAATAAGCCCCAATTGACTAAAGTGGTGATTTGGAAACGGGATAATCATGTGCTCACGATTGGAATTCCACCAAGGTCCCCGTTCATTAAAGGCCGAGGCACGAGCGGTAACTTCCTTGAGACCCAGAGACAGAAGTCTACGATACCGTGTTTTTGGTCGCTTCCATTGTCGCCAGATCAAACATCGAAGTTTTCTTCTGATCCATCCATCAAGCTCTTCAAAGATCAGTTTCACTCGACTTAATTTAAAGTATTCACTCCACCCTCTTAGGAGAGGATTAAGATCGCTCAAGATAAACTTTTCCACATTGCGCCCGCGCGCTTTGCGAAAGAGTACTCTCACCTTTTCCTTAAATCGTTTTACTGAAGTCTTTGCGGGCTTAAGTTTGGGCACTTTATCCACTGTCATGGAATAACCTAAGAACTTTCTTTTACTCATATGATCAACAGCACTTTTCTGCTCGTTGACCGTGAGCTTTAGTCTTCTCTTAAGCCATCCAGTAATTGACGACTTCACTCTCTCGCCAGCCTTTCGGCTCTTTTGATAAAAGAGGCGACAGCGGCCCACCTTGCGGTGTTCCTTCCCGTCTCGCTTCTTCAAGCCCCCCGATCATGATCGGGTGAGCAGAGGTCTTTCACCTCCTAGGTTTGCGCCCTACCGGGCGCACAAAGGCAAAGGCTCGGAACCTTTCGATCCCGAGCCCTCACGAATTCCCTTTAGAGAAAAACTGTAAGCCGGGTTCTGTCGAGGATGATCATTCCTCTAGATGAATCATTACTGATCCATTCAAGCGATCTTACCCGGGAGTCTGGGTGTGGGTTCACCTAAATTACTCCCCTATTTGATCTTGCTCCATGCAGAGTTTGGCTGTTTTCACTCCGACGACTCCTTCAAGGGCTCCCGTTCCCGCCCATAAAATCATAGTCTCGGACATTCTCTCTGTTCCACTGTTCCTCGCCTCGCGACGGGGGGTCGTTAACCCCTGCATTCCCAATGGAGCCCGGACTTTCCTCTCCCACGAGTTGATGTGGCAGCGATCATCCGCTCTTCTCTTTAGAGGTCTAAATTTATAACAGAGTTATTGTACTTTGTAAAAGATAAGACGCTGGCAATTTGGGCAAGTCAAAAGTTCCAAGGCTTTTTGAAGTTGAATATACATCTGGGGCGGAAGAGCAACATTGCATTCCGTACAATGCCCATGGCTCACAATGGCCAAAGCATTACTATAACGAGTTCGGATTCGATTATATCGACTCATGACTGGCGGAGTGATTGAAGAAACGATGCTGTCTCGGTCGCCAGCATAAGATTCAATTTCCTTGTCTGCAAGACCTACCTGACTTCCGATTTCCCCGCGCTTACTTTCAAGCTGCCCCTGCAGTGCACCGATTCGAGCATTAATTTCTTCGAAAACTTTTTCATGATTTGCTATTTTTTCAGAGATTTCTGCGACAAGCTTTTCACGGTCGCTTATCGACTTCTTGGCCTTATCAGATTCCTTTGAAGCGGCATGAAACTCTTTGTTGTTGGTCACACCTCCTAAACGGGCCTCGATGTTTTTGATGCGATCGTGATCCATGATGATGTCTGTTTCGAGCTGTCTTTTTTGCTTCTCCAAATCCAGTTTCGTTTGGGTTGCTGCAGCAAGATTTTGGTTCTCGACAGTTATCACGCTTTCAATAGACGCAAAGGCCTCGGGGGCCGATGAAACCAATTTTCGAGCTCGATCAATTTTTAAATCTAACTCTTGTAACCGGGCAAGTTTCTCAAGCTCTTCACGCACAGACATTTTTCTCCTTCAAAATTTGGTGGGCCCACCAGGATTCGAACCTGGGACTGCCCGGTTATGAGCCGGGAGCTCTAACCAGCTGAGCTATAGGCCCTAACTCTCTAACTATCTATAAACGCTTTTAATTTTTTAGCTCTGCTGGGATGTCGAAGCTTTCGAAGCGCCTTAGCCTCGATTTGCCTAATTCTCTCTCGGGTGACGTTAAAATCTTGTCCCACTTCTTCCAGAGTATGGTCGCTTTCTTCTCCAATACCAAAACGCATACGCAACACTTTTTCTTCCCGAGGGGTGAGCGTAGCCAGAACTCGTCTCGTTTGTTCAGCCAAATTCAGATTAATAATGGCTTCAGAAGGATTAATAACCTTCTTATCTTCGATAAAGTCCCCAAGATGACTGTCTTCTTCTTCTCCTACAGGAGTTTCTAAACTTATGGGTTCTTTTGCAATTTTTAAAACTTTGCGCACCTTATCGATGGGCATTTCCATTTTGACTGCAATTTCTTCTGGCGTCGGTTCGCGACCAATCTCTTGAACCAAATATCGGGAGGTCCGAATAAGCTTATTAATGGTCTCAATCATATGAACCGGGATTCGAATAGTACGCGCTTGGTCGGCAATCGCCCTGGTGATGGCTTGGCGAATCCACCATGTGGCGTAGGTCGAAAATTTATAACCGCGACGGTATTCAAACTTATCCACGGCTTTCATTAACCCAATATTGCCTTCTTGAATGAGGTCCAAAAACTGCAAACCACGGTTTGTGTATTTTTTTGCGATACTTACAACCAGACGGAGGTTAGCTTCGACGAGTTCCGATTTCGCTTTATCGGCTTTCCTTTCACCGGCCTCGATGCCCCAGTAGGTGTCTTTGATCCACATCGTATGCATCGTGGCTTCTTCTTCCACTCTAGCTATACGCCTTTGAGCGATATTGACTTGCTCACAGAGGACGTCAAGGGCCTCGCAAGTCATATTTGTATCACGCATAAATTTGCTGCGCTCTTTTGGATTATTTTTTAGACGCTTACTGAGTTCATTGAGTTCTCTAGTGTCTTCAACACGGGCTCTGCGAACTCCCGACTTCGAAAGATCATTAAGGTAGTTAAGGCGGTTAACCAGATTCTTAAATTTAATAACAATCCGATCGATGGTCTTGCGATTAAAACTGACATCCTCAAAATTCTTAAAAACTTCTTCTTTATTCTTGTCTAGTTCAGCATAGATCTTTTCTTTTGTGGCCGGAGAGAGATTTGTCTTATTGAGCTGGTCAAAATGTTTTTGAGATTTCTTTTTGAAATTTTTAACGTGGCCAATCAGATTATAAATTTTCTGCGTATATTCTTTTTCATCATAAGT
>JABDDW010000001.1 GCA_013287405.1 Deltaproteobacteria bacterium | reverse complement strand
TTACGATTATAAAGTTCAGCAAACATGGGACCTCCTTAAAAAAAGATCCCAATCTATCTCAACATATTATGTTGTGTCCAAAACGGCCCCTCCCTCGGAAGGAGAGGGTCTACACAACATAATTATCTACACCACATAAAATAGTTGCTGAGCGAATTTTGCATCTTTGATTTTCTCGATCTAAAAAATTTCTCGAAAAATCTGTATAAAACGCGAGCCATTCCCGCCGGTCAAAAGTTGAATATTGCGCTAAAGATTAGGACAAAATTCAAAATCCCCAAACGTTGGCCTGATTAAACTGCCTTCCTGATTTTTCGAGTTCAAAACCATCTGACCTATCCAAACAAAACGAGGTAGCGCCCTATTCGATCTAGAAGGCGAAAAGACGCCCTTTGGGTGTCGAATCATTTCGTTCTGTCAATATGTGATATTTCAAAGACTTACGGTGTCGCCTAGTCAGACTGTCTAACTTAAATACAAAAAGAACATAGAAAAAGAGAGATGGCACGGTTGCATTTAAATTCACCGGAACTGTCTTGATACAAAGACTATTTGTTAAGGAGTTTTTAAGGTGAAAAGGCTTTTTATTCTTGGGATTCTGTCTTTACAGCTAAACCTTTTGTTTGCGGTATTACCTGCCGTAGGAGTTGCTTCATCAAATGGGGATGAATTGGATATCGCTCGTAAAAACCATGAGATCCAAGAGTTAGGGGTCTTAAACCCTGATCATTGTGGCGACCACGAGGGAGTAAGGGATGCCCTGCAACGGATTATGGGCGCCCAAAGTAGCTACAATAGTGCAGCCACGTTATGGAATCAAAGCAGCCTGATCTCCTCGGAGGACAGTTGGTTGCTGAAGGGCGCAGATGGAAATCAGGTTGTCTGGCAATACGAGGCCAAATTTGCAGACCCTCGCTCCAAAGTCGTAACTAATGATCCTCAACAACCAACACGATTTGTGCCGACAACTCCGGGAGAAAATGATGCCAACCATTGTGATTCGAGCATTCTCTACTTATTGCTTAAATTTTATAAGGGTGAGAACTCTAATTTATTCGTGGACTTCTATTCCTTTATCGAATGGGACAAGTTTAAAACCCATAAACGCACTGAAACAACCTATCTCAGTGAAGAAGGCTTACGGTTTCAAGCGCCAATTTATATCAGAAATTTTTCAAATGGCATGTATCTTTATAATGACGTTTACCAGCCTAAATTTAATTTATTTCACAAGGAATATTTATCAATGACATATAATTGTCGAAAAATTTTGGACAATAAGGTCAATTTCCTTATTTGTCAGAAGAGGAATAATGAGGGCCTAGAGGACTACGTCGTGTTTTCTGATGGTAAGGCCGCTCATGTTACAAGTCGCATTATACTTGATAATCAATAAAGACAAAAAACTAGGAGCTATAGTGGCTAAGTTATTTATTTTATTATTTCCTATAATATTTTTTGGATTCAAGGCGCAGAGTGGTCCTGAATCCTCAAAATATATTACTTGCGCCCCAGGTTCAATTTGTCCGTCATGGATCGCACGTGTTTTAATTCAGGAAAACTCAACAATCTATGCATGTGCGGGAACCCTGATAAAGCCAGACCTTCTTTCAACCGACGCTCATTGCCTTCCCCAGGATATGAGAAAGGTCGGACTCTCTTGCTTGGGAAAAGGAAGATTTTATTTTCCTGCCTCAGGATCGCTACCAGAACAAGTGGGTGAATGCGATCACATTGAACAAATTAGAGAAAGCACCTCTTTAGTTAAGGATCCAAATACAGAAGATGATTTTGTGACAATAAAACTCAAAACGCCGATGGATAAGCGGAGACTTCCTGTGGAACTTTCTGCTGAAGGACTCTATGACCGACAAAAAGTTACAATTGTGAAAGTAGAACAGCCCCCTAAACTGGACGCTGTTGCATCTGTCTTATCTCAGGAGTGTGAGGTTCGCTTTAACACTGTGGCCGTTCCCAGCTTCTCTAATCCGGGTTATGCAAAAGGTGCCATTATCTCATGCCCTTTACGACCGGGGAATTCTGGATCTGCTGTTCTAGTTGATGGCAAAATGCGAGCACTCGTAACTGACGTAGAAATCAAAAATGACGATCAGCCTGTCGATGAACCTCAAAAAATCAATCTAGAATTGGCAAAATTTGGATTTGCTTATGTTTTAAATCTGGCTTGTGTCAATGGAGAGCCTTCGTGGCCTAATATGAGTAAAGCGGTTCCGTGTCAAAAGGAAACACGCACACCAAGAGAAGTGCTTGTTTGGGAAAAGGTCAAGCAACTGGTTTCTCAGAAAATTTCTAGCGCCAGAATCGACCTCAAAAGTGAAGCCTTAGTAGGATTTCGCTGGAGGGCCGCAATGGGTATTGGAGAAAGAAATCAAATTATAACTCTGGCATACCCGGTTTGTTCCGACGACTTGGATCAGTTAAAATTAAATGTATGGAGTGACGATTTTACTGGGGTGGGGTTTATTTTTAAGGTCAATGTAGATCCTTCTTCTTATGATATTCAACTTTCTGACGGGGTAGACAGTTTGGCTCAAGTCAAAATACCAATGAGGATCAAATCAAGGCTAAATCAAAATATTTTAGCTGCTGATTTTCAACTCTCGCTCCCGGAGGACTTAAAGAAATTTGGATTTCCGATGGAAGGTACGATAGCAAGCTGTACCATGTCCCAACCTTGAGAATTCTAACTAAGGCTGGAAACTATGTCTCTTGATAGGTTTTTATTATTAGTTCTATTTATTAATTTGGCGTGGATAAACGTTGGCTTCGGCCAAACTGGTAGGTCCCTTGAGAGGGACATACATCAATCTCCCTTTAGAGATATCACATACATCGATTACAAAGAGCTCGGAAGCGAGCTCGACTCCATCTTAGGACATCCCATATTTATCGACGCCCCAACTCAATTTCCTGACGGGTTTCGGACTGTCGAGCAAAAGGAAGGTTGGCTTAAAAATAATATAGTTAAATATCCAAAGGTTATAACTCAACTTCCGACATCAGAGTCTACCTCCTACTCACCATTTATTCAGTTATTGAAGAGGGGCGATCAGGATGCATTGACATTACGGAAAGAATTTCCTGCGGCTACAGATGAGAGACTAATTGGCAAAAATGTTCATCGGTTTTATGCTTATCAAATCCATAAGGCTGGCTTCAATGCGAAGAAAAATGTCGTGGTATGGGCCAAAGAACATGCAGATGAACTCAATACTTCAGAGTTCCTCCTCAATTTTTCAGACATACTAATTGCCGGTCTATCAGGGGAGCTTGACAAGAGCGCTCCTGTTTTGGCGAACGGAATAAAAAAGATATTTGGCAGCGTCAATCTTATTGTTCTTCCAGATGTAACCCCCGACGAAGACTTAGGCGGGTATTACACGCAAGATAACAATTTCTTTGGGGTGAACCTGGAACCTTTTGATTACGATGAAACAAGCCCAGCCGTGTGGAGCGTGGCTCCAGAAGCGAAGTTTTTAAAAGACGTGATAGATAGAACGCCTGGTGTAGTTTTGGGGATTGATATTCATAGTCCCTACGATGTGAGTACTATAGTAGTAGAAGATCCATCTGTGACAGAACTTGCCCGATATGTGGTAGCCGAGGGAGAGTTTGCTAGAAATTGTAGTGCCGCGAATTCTAGCAAGCCCGTATACCAAAGAGAGATTACCTGTGGGAAAGGCTTGATAGAAACAGACCAACAAATTTCTCAAAAGACCCAGGTATCTGTTAGTTATTTATCACGCAGAAAGCACGCCCCTGGAATCTTTCTGGAAATGGGGGGCTCCAAGTTTAGTAGCGTTGCTGGCGTTACAAAATATAACAAATCGTGGGACCTGCGGGAGAATATTCCATATTTGATGAGGTTAATGGAGATTGCCGCCTTTTCAAAAAATTCAAATCTTAAATAGCAGTCTAATTTTTTGGCGGCTTCGACTAAAAGGTTCACTTTCCCGGTCAATCTTAAAAAATTAAGCTTCCGACAACTTCTTGCCTGAGAAAAAGTCGATAGGATTTTCGATAGAAGTGGTTTTGGTCAGGGCTGCAATTCCATGATGAAAGTTTCTCTTAAAATAACGATTCTTTCAGCACTTGGGAAATAGCGCTCTAGTGCGCAATACGGGATAATACTGCTTTTGCGTTACGCCGGACCTTCGGAGCCGGAATCTTCACTTCTCGCTGGCCAGGTAGTGGGATTAAATAATAAGATTCTGTGTCGGTTGTTTCAGAAATTGAAATAGAAACCCGTCCAACTTCATCCCGATGCAACTGAAGAGTTAAAACTGATTTGCCATAAGATCCGTCTGCCGCAGCGATAACTTTTAGGTCTTTTACTCCTTCGCCGTATTCACTAGAAGTTGTCAGAACCCGAGTTTTACCTGGTCGAAGAAAAAAACTAGCATGATTTTGGACACCATCGTCAAGGATCGAGGGACGAGAACGTACTGCCCCATCAATGGAGAGAATAAGGTAGTTTCTTTCTGAGTCTAAATTCCCGTTCTTGCCAATTGAATAGGAGTAAGACACTACACGAGCTAATTTAAGAGATTGAGTATAAGCTGGTTCATAGGTCATTGGTATTGCGGTTCCAATATCTCCTTGCGGCATGGCTGAGTCATGGGGGTCAAGATCCAAGAAATTTGTAATTGCTGAAATCGCATCGATATTTTTAGTGACGTTTTCAGGACTATTAATATTTTTATCTTCTAGCGCTAATTGAGTTTTACAGTCAGGAACTGCTTTCGCCAAAGCAGAAAACGATGTAAACAGGGTAAGAAGTAAAAATATCAATTTTTTCATCTGGGGCATCCTTTTTTAAATTGCAATGTCTATTTTGATGACACTCTGACGAAGACTGTCAATAGACACATCTTTCTTTCGTTCTAAATGTCATTATCTTCAGCCGCAGATCACTATCGCAAATTATAGGCCAAGAGAATACGCGCGGAACGAAGCCCGCAAAAGTAAGGTGAAATGACATTAATCTGCGCCGAAAGGCGCGCCCTTTAATATGAAATCAAATGGCCATTGTGCGAACATTTAAGTCAGTGAATTTTCAGAATCGTCACGGCGGTTGCTATGATGGCGGTTACAAGCGCACCAAGCTTAATGATAAGCCTATACTCAAGCTTTATCATCTCGTCTTTGACCTCTTTAATATCATGTTTAACTTCAGTGATATCCTGCTTTGTAGCCACATCGCCCTCAAAAATATCGGCCATAATTTGAACAGGATCTACGGGCTTACTTTATTATTGATTAAAAAAAGTGGACTCCGAGGTTTATGTTCGCTCTGTAGGGGGGGAGGGGGATTGAGAGAACATTGGCCAACAATAACAAGCAGAGCGGGGGAAATGGGGGGAGGGGGTTGCCCAGCTTGCTATTGTTTGCCAATGTTCTTCTCGCAGAGCGAAAATAACATCCCCGGAGTCCGTAGAGATCAGAGGGGAAGCTGATCAGAATCACCTATCTTGGTAGAAAATCTTAAGTCGTATGTGATTCCAGGGTTCTCATTAGCAACTGGTATGCCAAACTTTTATACAACTCTGGACCAATTTACAGGCCATTCGCATTTCTCTTGAGGCATTTTTGGTT
Source organism: Deltaproteobacteria bacterium (assembly GCA_013287405.1). Next base: position 49,622 of record JABDDW010000001.1, on the reverse strand, counting down.
CCAAACTGGGCCTTTCACAGTGAAGAATTTGGAGCTGGTTCCAGAATGGAATAGAATGGAATAGATGAATGCCTTTGGCCCAAGTGAGGGGATCTCGAATGGTGCATTGACTTCAATCTAACGTCGCCGGACAATTAATCGTTAGAATTAAAATAAAATAGAGGAGCGGCGCTCAATGAAGCTTAGTTTGAAACTTAATTTTATTTTCCTTTCGGTAGCTCTTTTGTTCACGTTCATGCAGGAGTCCCCCCTTTTATCTTCTACCCTAGATATTTCAAAGCTTCGATTTCCAGTGACTAAGACGATCTTACCTAACGGTTTAACCATTTTAATGCACGTCGACCATTCTGTACCTACAATCAGTTATCAAACATGGTTCAGGGTAGGATCCAAATACGAAGACCCGGGCTACACCGGAATCGCTCATTTGTTTGAGCACATGATGTTTAAAGGCGCCAAGAGATATTCAGGAAAAGAGTTTGACCAACTTCTTCAAGCTAATGGAATCACAAATAATGCTTTTACGACCTATGATTACACCGGTTATTTTGAAGATTTACCAAGTTCCAAACTTGAATTAGTTATGGATATCGAATCCGACCGCATGGTGAATCTTGCTTTAACGCCGGAGAATCTCAAAAGTGAAAGAGAGGTCGTTAAGGAAGAGCGACGGTGGCGCGTGGATAATTCGATTATCGGTTCAATGAATGAAATCCTATGGTCATCGGCCTACAAAGTTCACCCTTATAAGTGGCCTGTTATTGGTTGGATGGCTGATATTGATGCGCTAACTCTTGAGCGTTGCAAAACATTCTATCATACGTACTACAGTCCGGCCAATGCGGTGATCGCTATCGTTGGGGATTTTGACCCCGTCACGGCAACCACCCTTATCAATAAGTACTATGCCGATCTTCCGAAAGTCGTGGTTCCCAAACGGGAACTGCCTTCTGAGCCGGTTCAAACCCAAGAGCGTTCTTCAGTTGTTTCTAAAATTGCTCAGACCGGATATGTGGCAATGGCTTATCACACCACAAAACAAGGGGACCAAGACGGTTACGTTCTTGACCTCATTGCAAATATTTTAGCAGAGGGAGATTCATCTCGTTTATTTAAGCGTTTAGTTTATAGGGAACAAAAGGCATTGGGCGTGGATGCGTCCTCAATTACCCCCCAGGACCCAGGAGTTTTTCAATTCTCTGTCGAGTTGAAACCCAATATTGCGGGCCCACCCATTATAGGTGAAATTGAATCTGAATTAGCTCAGCTGGCTAAGCATAAGGTGACGGCCCACGAACTAGAAAAGGCAAAGAATCAAACTATGAAGCATTGGGTTGATTCTTTGAAGCGAATTCATGACAAAGCTTATAGTCTTATTTTAAATGAAATAGTGACGGGGAGCTATACGAACCTTTTTGATGACCTGGAGAAATACGATAAAGTCACACCCGACGATGTGCAACGAGTGGCGCAGAAGTACTTTACCAAGAATAATCTGACAGCACTGACCCTCAATCCCGAGACACCAAAAGCTACGAAAGGTAAACCCCATGATTCATAAATTCTCCATCATTTTAGTTTTATTAGGAGTTATGGTCAATGTGGCTTGTTCTTCTCCTGAAGTTGTTCTGCCTCCGGAGAAAGTGAGCTCCGTCCCCAACAACGTTAGTGCCACTAGTTTTCGCCTTCACGATTACAAAGTTGAAGAACTTGAAAACGGGTTGCAGGTTATTTTTATTGAAGATCATACTTTGCCATCAATAAGCTATGGCATTTTGATCAAAGATGGTTCAGCGAGCGATCCCATGGCCAAATCGGGTCTTGCCCAGTTGATGTCTCAAGTCCTGGTAAAAGGGTCCATTAAGATGTCTGCGGCCGAAATTGCTGACAGTCTAGGGCAATTGGGAACAGAGTTTCAGCGGGACGTTTCCCAAGACTACATGTGGTTCCAAGTTAATGGCTTGAGTCAGCATTCGATTGCGCTCTTCACTATCTTTAGCGACGTGGTCTTGCATCCTCGATTCGATAAAAGAGAATTGGAGCGAGAAAAAAATAATATTTTAGCGGCGATTAAGCAACGCCCTGATCATCCGGACCAATTTGCATCTGATGCTTTTGGGGCGTACCTTTATGGAAGTCACCCCTATGCCAGGCCCGTTTCAGGCTTGGTTTCTGATATTAATTCAATTTCGAGAACGGACCTTTTTCGGGCCTATAAACACAACGTAAAACCGAACAACGCGGTGCTTGTAGTCACCGGCGATTTTACTAAGGGCCTAAGTGAATCTATAAAAAATAAGTTTGGAGAGTGGAACAAACAAGATTTGTCTCAAAAAGCATTCCCAGTCCCGCCCCCGTTCAAAGGTGTCAATATTCGGCTCATAGACAAACCAGATCTGACACAATCGCAAATTATTATTGGCAACTTTGGGATTAAAAGGAGCGATCCCGATTATCTTCGTCTGAGAGTGGCCAACATCATTTTGGGGGGGAACTTCTCTTCTCGTCTTATGGAAAGAGTCAGGGTTAACCTGGGTTTAACTTATGGAATCTCTAGCAATTTTGAAGCAGAACTTGATCGGGGACCTTTTGCCATATCTACTTTTACAAAAAATAACTCCGTTGGGAGTACCATCACAGAGTCACTGAATGTTTTTAGAAAGTTTTATACCGAAGGTGTTTCAAAAAAAGAGGTCGAAGATGCCAAGAATTTTTTGATGGGGGCCTTTCCCAGAGCTATTGAGACGCCAGAGCGTCTGGCTTTTAATTTATCCCTCTTAAGGCTCTACGGAATCGATGATGACTATTTAAAAAACTTTGTGAGTCATGTGGAATCTATTACGGCCGAGGATGTAAATCTAGCCATCAAGCAACACTTAGATCCAGAAGACCTTAAAATAGTGGTTCTCTCGAAGGCCTCAGACTCTTTAGAGCAAATTCGGACCTTAGGTCTTCTTGAAGTCAAAAGTTTTAACGAGATTTTTTGACCGGAGAGAAGTAAAATGGACTGATGCGGAAACTTATTCCCACAGTGGTTTTCTCCGTATCAATCTTCTGCGGAGGCGCCCAAGCCTCAGTTCGTGAAATACTCCGCGATCAGTACAAGCAAATGGCGATGACTGCCGCTCTTGACCTGGCCCTCGATCCAGCCCTTATTTTTGCTGTTATTACTCAAGAAAGCGATTGGCAAGCGCGAATATTTTCATCTAAAGGGGCTATGGGTCTCATGCAACTTATGCCCGCGACGGCCAAAAACTGGGGAGTTAAAGATCCTTTGAATCCGAAAGAGAATATTTATGGTGGAGCTCGTTATTTAAAACATCTCCTGTCTTTATTTAATCGAAATATTCCATTAGCCTTGGCCGCCTACCACGCAGGAGAAGAACGAATAATTCGGGCACAAGGTCATATTCCTGATATTCCAGAGACTCAAATCTACGTTAGGTCGGTCATAGACAACTACGTCAAGCTCAAATCAGGATTTAAAAGTTTTTAACGCTTCCGTCGCTTAAGAAGATAGAAGGTAAGTGCGGCAACGAGGAGAAAAATCCCACCCAGAGTGGCTGCGTCGATCTTACCTCCGCCGGACTCTGGCATTGGAACCTCAGTATCCGCATTAGGAATCGCTGCTCCACCTGTGCCTAAGGTCTCAGTCCCAGGCTTGATGGGGGCCAAAGTCTTTTGATTGAGTTGGTCTTTAGAGGCAATGACTCTGAGTGACTCAACAGCCTTAAAATAATCATTACTGTATTTGGTGTAATATTTTTGATGAGCACTCAGAGTGACCAAAATGGCAATTTTATCTTTTATGGTTGCAAGGTATCTTGTGTAGTAACCGGGGATTTCGCTTCCAAGATGTAGAGAGTCTACCCAAGGTTGGTCATTTATTTTTCGACTACGAATATTTTTAACCTGACTCAAAACGGTTTTACCGTTGGCAAGTTGAACTTGCTTAGGTGTCTTTAAATAATTTTCATAAACGGGAAATGAGTCTTGAGGCCCCACCTCTTTGGCCGTCAGAATGATGATACTTTCTTTAGAGTCGACCCTGTTTTCGCTCGAACAGATCCACTCTGTTCCTTCTATATTACAATCCCAGCGGTCCGGCAGTTCAAATTGCACGTAAGCGTTGTGAAAAAGTTTGGCCTGGGACGTGTTAGAGAAAAGAAGAAGAATGACCCCAAAAATCCAAGTTGCTTTACAGGTTGCCATAGACAGATGCTATCAGAAGTTCTCTGTTGTCACAATGCCTTGCCTTACGGCGATAAGGCGAGTAATTTCAGAAGCCGTTTCTTCTAGAGCTTTCTCTGTGACATCAAAAATGGGCCACCTTTTGTTTCGGCTGAAAATGGCATTGGCATATTCAATCTCATCGCTAATGTACTGAGAGCTGGCGTAATCGCTACTTAAGTCCTGGCCTAATTTTTCTAGTCTATTCTTACGAATTCGAGCGAGTTTATCTAGGTCAATCGTCAGTCCTACTATCTTTTTTTGATCTATTTGAAAAAGCTCTTCAGGCAAAGCCACATTCAAAACGATGGGCACATTCGAAACCTTCCAGCCTTTATGACTGAGAAATATTGAAAGCGGGGTTTTACTCGTTCTTGAAATTCCTACCAATATGATGTCTGATTTTTCCAAATCTCGGACTTCTTTTCCGTCATCGTGTTTTACTGTAAATTCAATGGCTGCGATCCTTTTAAAGTATTTTTCGTCTGTCTGCCGAAGAAGACCCGCGGTAAATTTAGCCTCTTTCTCGAAGTAGCCGCTGAACATGGTGAGAAGGGGGCCGAAAAGATCTGTGTATGGAACATTCTGTTCGTGGCAAAGGGTCTCAATTTTCTCCCTAAGACTATGACTGACCACTGTAAAAACCACCGCCCCTTTTCGAGCTCGAATTTCGTCGATCATATTTTCTATCTGTTCTTCGGTGCGAATATTTTTGCCTCGGACGAGGCTAATATCCCGGTCTGGATATTGGACGAGGGCGGCTTTGACTATTGTCGATGCCGTTTCACCCGTTCCGTCACTGAGAATAAATATTGTTCCACCGGTTTTTGACATATCAATCCATTGATACGGGTGCTGCGGTCAATCGATCTGACTTCGACTTGTTCTTATTAAATCCGCTGATGAACTGAGGAGAGGTGGTCGGGGGGAAAATAATCCACGGCGCCTTTTCGCCAAGACCTTTAAGAGTCTCATCGACCTCGTAGACAAACTCTTTGGCCATTATTTCTGTTAAAGTTTTTTCATCTCCTAGGCCCAAAATGAGAAGGCGGGAAAGGGACAAAAAACCAGTTGTAGGTAAGAGTGTTTTGGATTTGTAATTGTAAGAAATCTGGCGGCTTAAAAGTCCTTTCGTTAAAAGCTGGTTATTGTACCAATCGACCATGTCCATGAGTGGCGAAAGGGGTTTTTTAGTAAAATCTTGGCCTATGCAAAGAATCCAAAGAGTTTCGTTATGGAAAAAAACTTCTTCTCGCAGATTCATGACCCTCTATTGGTGCAGACTTTTGGCAATGTTGTCAAGCACGCCATTTATGAATGCCGATGACTCAAGACTCCCAAAGCGCTTTCCGATCTCGATGGCTTCGTCCAAGGCGACTTGAAAAGGGATGCAACCTCCCAGAAATTTAAGTTCAAAAACTGCAATTCGAAGAATATTTTTATCGACAAAAGCCATCCGGTTGATCTTCCAACTCTGGGAATGAGCCTGGATTAGCGAATCGATTTCTTTTTTATTGTCCCAGACACCCTTGACCAACTGTGAAGCAAAATCCCGAACCTCGCCAATAGCTTCAAAGTTATCTAAGTAAAGTCCCAAAGCCTGGTCAGCGGAAAGCGCTGTTGCAAACTCCGTTTGAAATAATACTTGCAGAGCTATTTCTCTGGATCTTCTTCTGTCGCCCATTATGGAACCTTTATCGTTATGAAGGGGGAGGGGTCAATTCAAAGGGTGGATATTCTTCTTTATTCTTGGTTGCTTCAAGTTCGTTCATAAATTCTTTGATGTCCTTAAACTGTCGATAAACGCTGGCGAAGCGAACGTACGCGACGTCATCCAAATGAAACATTTCTTTCATAACCTTTTCACCAATATACTTCGACCGTACTTCATTATCGAATTGATCCACAACCCATTTGGAAACTCGCTCCACTACTTCTTGAACCTGTTCATGGCTAATGGGTCGCTTTTGACAGGCAATTTCCATTCCACGGAGAATTTTTTCTTTCGAGAAAGGTTCCCTACGACCGTCGTTTTTAATCACCAGCGGAAACACCTCAAGTAACGTTTCTTGGGTGGAAAACCGTCCTTTACAGCTCAGGCATTCCCTCCGACGCCTTATAAAACTACCTTCCCGTTGGATACGTGTATCAAGAACTCGGTCGTCCAAATGACTACAGTAAGGGCATCGCATAATTAAAGTTACTTTTAACCCGTGAAACTGTCAAGTGACGCTATGCAATGAGTTTGCCTTTTCTTTAAGTCAATGCCATGATAGTGAGCCATGAGAACATATTACAAGATTAGAGGGTTAAAGAGTTTTTTTCTCTTTATCGTATTGGTTTTTGGTTTTTCAAGTCTTGGGTTGAGCAAAACTCCCGTCGGCGAAGAGGGTGCCTCTTCAGGAGACGAACCGAATCCTCCTGCAGTTCAAGGGTCCCCTGCTCCAGCCCCTTCCGGGGAAAACCAGGCCCGTAAATACTTTCAAAAGAGATCAGACGGACAGCAAAATGATAATAGCGTTTCACCCAATGATCATTATTTAGCTCTTCATCTCGGCGGCTTTCTGGGGTCAGATGCCTATCAATGGGGTGGCACGCCCCATGTGAGTAACGCCGGGCGCCTTCAAGGGGGAGTCACTTATCGCATGGGCGAATTAGGTAGGCTTGCCGATTGGGCCTTGAGGGCCGATTTTATCGGATATCAATTTCCAGAAGGTACGGCCTTGAATTTTGCGGTCCTTCCGATGATCCTCTTTCCCGATGCCGCTAGCACTTTTCCAGTTTATTTTGGAATCGGTGTTGGGCCAGGAGTTTTCTTTCAGCAGATCACTAACGAAAGCACGCTGTCTCTAAACTACGAATTGGTCGGAGGGGTGAGATTTTTCAACCTAATTGGCAATACTGGATTTTTTGTCGAGACAGGGCTAAAAAATGAGGTCCATCTTCTCTCGGATGGTCAGTTTAACGGGTTCTTTCTTTCAGTAGGCGCACTGTTCGTCTTTTGATGTCGGTCTCCCGAGGCGGTACCTGCCGCGCACCATCATGACTCCTAAGGAGTTTCACCCGGTACTTGTCAGAGGTATTTCCATTTGTCTCAAAGATATATTTGAGGAGGGGTTCTATTCCGATAAGGTTCTAGAACGGACTTTTCGAAATAACCGTAAGTGGGGTGGACGCGACAGGAGATTTGTTGCTGAGACAGTCTATAGTATAACAAGGTGGTGGGGACTTCTTTGCTATTTTCTAGAAAAAATTCCAGAAAATCAAAACGACTATCTTTTTCTTTGGGGAATTTACGAAGGGTGGCAAAATAAACAAGATGTTTCAGAGTTTTTATTCAAAAATTTTTCTCTGGATTTCAAATTTGAGCGATTTAAAAGGCGTATTGAAGAGAAAAAAGAAAACTATCTCGACGTTGCATTCCCCCAGTGGCTCTACGAAAGATTCGAAGCTAGCCACGGAAGGAATACATCCCAACTCCTCATAAGCTTAAATCAAGCGGCACCAGTTTATTTGAGAACAAACCGTCTTAAAATAGATCGAAATAGTCTTCAAAAATTACTTCAAAACGAGAAGATCCCGACGCAATTTGGCAGTCTCGAAGACAGCCTTATTTTAGAATCGCGACAAAATGTATTTACGACCCAAGCATTTAAAGCAGGTTTTTTTGAAGTCCAAGATCAGGGCTCCCAGAGGGTTTCTATTCTTCTTGATCCGAAACCTGGGGAGCGCATCGCAGATATGTGTGCAGGTGCTGGCGGAAAAACTCTCCACCTCGCGGCACTCATGAATAATAAGGGAAGCCTCCTTGCAGCCGATGTTTCTGAAAGAAAATTAAGCGAGCTTAAAAAACGTTCTAGAAGAGCAGGAGTATCAAATCTACGTATTCAACCCATTACTAATTCTAAATCTACTAAAAGGCTTGCTCATAGTTTTGACGGGGTTCTCATAGATGCACCATGCAGCGGGTCGGGTGTTCTTAGAAGAAATCCGGATACCAAATGGAAGCTCTCCGAAGACGACCTAATCCGCCTCAAAGTCCTTCAACTTGATATTTTAAATTCTTATTCAAAGCTTGTAAGACCCGGCGGACGACTTGTTTATGCCACATGCAGTCTTCTCGATGAAGAGAACTCGGCGCAAATCGAGCGCTTTTTAAGTGACAACGGGGATTTTAGAGTTGAGGGAGATTCGCTTCGAACGGATCCTGCAAAAGACAACGAGGACGGGTTTTTTGCTCAAAAATTGAGACGCAATACTTAGGCGTAAATAAAAATTCGCCTCCATTACTGGAGGCGAATTCAAAGAAAGACTAAAGGAAGTTTTTAAAGTTAATGGAAATTTATTCCTATTCCCCATTGAACAGGGTAATAGGGTTGGTAGTAGTAGCCGCCTTGAGGAGGATAGGGGGAGTATCCGCCGCCGTAATAGCCTGGGGGCCCAAAACCTGATTGGCCGCCGCAATTTTGATTGGGATATGCGGCAACCCCTCCTCCAGGGTATCCGTTATTATAGCCGCCGTAGCCTGGATAACCTCCGGCATAACCACCGGTGTAGCCACCGGTGCATCCTTGTTGAGCTATGCAAGCCTGGTACTGTGGAGTTCCGACAAGAGTTTGGCATGCGGCGTAGCCGTTAGCCCCGACTCCCACTTGGCAAGTACCATTGATATATGTTTGTCCTGCGGGGCAAGTCACGCCTCCGCCATTGTTTCCTCCGCCACCGCATCCAACGAGATACGCGACACCGAGGAATGTTCCCGCTAAAAGAACCAGCAATTTAATCTTCATAAAGTCCTTCCTTTATAATCTCTCCGGCACAACAGCCCAAATAATGAGGCCCAACGGAGACCTTTTCCATGTCCCAGATATTTCAAAGTTCATGCCTAGATAAATTCCAGCCATTACGAGCATTTCTTCTTCTATAAAGGTTTTGAATGAGAATTAACGGCGGGGCATGCTCTCAAAAACCCAAAATTGTTTAGACACTGTGACATAAAATGGCACCCTTCGCGCGGAATAGGGTTCTTTATGATTTTGTGTGGAACAAGTAGGGAAGGACTGTTCCCAGGTTTAAGGCTTCAGGTAAGCCGGGATCAGGTCAGGGGATCGGTTCTTTGAATCTGGGTTCAGGGTGAATCTATGCAATTTATAAAGTGAAGCTCCAAGCTTATCGTATCTAGCCAAAAAATCCCTTTGCTCTAAAACAAGGAGATCTTAACGACTTAAAAGTTAAAGCTCATCACTTAGGTGGGGCTTTGTATAAATTGGTGAATCAACCTCCCCCACCCTGACTCCCCAAACCGATGGCCGTTGCCTGAAGCCTTTGCCTAAAAATCCACACAGCATCATAAAGAATCGGAATAGAAACTGCATCACGGAAAATGGATGAAAATAAAAAATGGGTCCGTGGCGTTCATTTTTCTATTGGTTCTTAGCAAAGCTCTCGGGAGTTCTCCTTCGCCCGCTGCGAAATGGAAACCCTTGCCGGGTCCCATGAGCCGAAATGAAATTCTCGGCCTATTCAAATTTGCTGAGGGCAATACCGATGCTGAAAAAGTGATCACTGATAGTCTAAAATTAATCGGAAGCGACGATCCCGGTGATTTATCAAAATGGGTGGCGTTTTGCGTCCTTCAGAACGATGTTGTTGCTGATTATCATTTTAAACCTGTGTACTATATCGATCAGATAAAGTCTCATGAGCTTTTAAATCCATACCTCATCCCGAAACAGGCTGCTGATCTAAAAGCCAAATTAATAAATGACGGGTCTTTGCTCCTGTCTGAGAAAGTTCACAAGGACTATATAGATGGATACCGTCTTTCAGGGCGCGAAAAAATATGTATTTCGACCAAAAGTTTAGGTGCGTCCCTAACTCAGATTTCAAGATTTCAAAAAGAATACCTCATTGTCATTCATGAGTTGATTCATTTTTCTCGAAGTAAAATTGAGCTCGCGGGACGCAAATTTTTGGAGAAATACGAAGATAGAGATTCATACATCAAAGATATTATCATGTCTCCTGGTGGAGAATTTGAGGCTTATACAATAATGTTTGAAAATCAGATCCGACTTGAGGGCGGGATTGAAGGCCTGCCTGAAGACGTGAGAGGAGCTTTTAACAATCAAGGCGAACTCACTGATAAGGACGCATTCTATAAGGCTATATTAGCGATGGGATACCAGGAGATCTTAACCCTTGATTACGTTAATAGACTTCAGGAAGAGAGAGTTAATGCTAAGACCCTGTTATCTAGGCTCGGAGATATTAAGAGAGAACGGCAGGGCTACTATTTAGTAGAAGCGAACCCTATTCTCGATGATTCTATGTCACGATTGGATTCTGCAATGTCAGAACTTATTGATTTAATAAGTCGATTCAATTTAAGAATACAACAAGAATGCTCAAATGATCGACGTCTGCGTTGTCTTTGAAATATTTCTTTTAAGATCTTTTATAATTCGCCTTATTTCGCGCTTATTTTCAATTGTAGAGTCGACAAACATGAGGCCTACGCCTCTAGGGTTCATACTCTTTCTAATCACTTTCGCTTGAGTTTCAAATTTAAATTCTTTGAACTCTAAATCCATTTCTACAATATCTCCTGCGCTAAGAGCGGCCGCCGTATCTAAGAAGCAACCCGTCTTACTCACGTCCAGAATTTGGCCCACCACCGGCTCTCCAGAAACCAGAAGCTTTACAGATAAAAGAATCTTGTGTCGAGCAGGTCTCTCCCACCAACGAATTTTAGGATTAAAATAGGGAGCGGCTACGTGCTTCTGAAGAATAAAGATGACTCCGATGGCAATCAAACTTACGTCGAATAAATCCCAAAAATTTAGCGACTCTGGATTCTTGATGATGCGAAGAATATCCCCCCCTAGAACTCCTAGAACAAATAGAAAAAATATGGCAAATCCCCACGGGCGGACGCGCCAAACTCCGAAGGCCGCTACGAGACTTGCAGCACTCAAAACCCAAAGGTCTAATGCAATAGCGGTATTGATGGGCATCCCGTTTTTTTCTGCTGAGAAATACGCTAAGCTAAGTGCGGTAACAGGGACAAGAAGTAGGGAGGTGGTCATCAACTTGATTACCCACGGCCTTTGTCTCAAAATCTTCTCCTTGGATTTGAATTATCGTAGAAATCTCGTATTAAGGTTAATGGATGTTTTTGGATTGGCAAAGTCCTATAAGGAATTCAAGACTGAAGTCTTGCTACCTCTACCAGAATACCAGAGTTTGACGCCTTGAGGAGTTATGGATTCTTTTTACGAAAGACAAGGAAGCCACCAAAATCCAATTTTTCGTACTCGCTATCTGAACTGAGGAGGTTAATAAAATTTGAGACGTCACTATTTCGAAGAGGATATGGGTTTAGCTTCTCATTGATCAAAAAATAATCAACTTTATTTTCGAGGCATCTTTGACTTAAGAGATTAAGGTCGTGAATGTAGTTTAAGTGAGGCACAAAAACCCCCTGGGAGCAGATCTTTTTTGTCAGATCCATGGCTTGAGATGCGGCTGTAAAATCCTTGTACTTTGGATTTGGCTGGGAAAAGGTGAGGTATTCCCCAAAAAATAGATTGAGGACTACGATTCCCGACACTAATGCTGAACGAGTCTTTTTTGTTAAAGAGTTCTTACTTAAAAAAATAATTAATCCCCCAAAACAAAATGGAATAAGGGGGCAAGCGTAATAAAGATCGACCTTCTGGACCTGAACAGCATTGGCCGTAGAATGTATGAGGCCAAAAACTAGACTGGGGAGTGCTGTACCGAGAAAAAATAGAGGAGTCCAAAGCACAAGCCCTAGGATCTTTAACCAACCCCCGTTCACAATAAGTCCCAATATTTCTCCCCAGTTTCGTAGAAAAGAGTCAAGAATTTCTATTGGAGTATTCCCGTACTTCGACCAAAATTTTACGCCCTCTTCAAGGGGACCGCGATTCCGCGGGAGTATAACTCTTGAATTAAGCCAGAAGGTGAGAGATGCAATAACAATAAGACTTGTAAGCCAAATTATTTTCGTCTTATAGGGCCTTTCCATCTTGGACATCAGAGCCCCACCGGCAAGTGCTGACGCGTAGATCGCGCCGTCTTCTTTTACAGCCAAGTAAAGTAAGAAAATAATGGCAAATTTAAGCCACGATTGTTTCTCCAGGAAGTAAATTAAGGACAATCCAAGGGGAATATAAAAAATTTCGATATGAAAATTATAATCCAAAGTGGTGATGAGTGGAGCAAAGAAAAAGTAAGAGATGACAACTAGGACCCTGTGGACCGGAGCCAGTATTCTTAACCTTGTAAGAGCGATGAGAGGGACGCTCCCGAGGGCTAATACAATAGGATGAAGACAAATAAAGAAGAGGGGCGAGTTAAAAAACCTGTGCACGGGGTATAAAAGGAATAATATGGGCGTGGAATGAACACCAAAATGGTTGCAATAAGAACAGGCTGGAGATTGCATAAATCTACCCCAGGCCGTTTCAGGAATAAGATAGTCATAGACAGAAAAATCATTGGCTGAAACTTGAAAAGAAAAATAATTTAGAAAAGCAACTTTGAGGTACACAAGACAAAAGAAAATAACGATCCAAAACACAAAGACTTTTTCTTTTTTATCTGAAAGGCAATCTGTCGGTTTTTCGAAAAAGGTTTGAAGCCATTCTCTCGCTGGATTCATGGACCAAAGAGGGAAAAATAAAATCGTAAAAATGATGAGTGGGTTTCGAAAATTGCTGAGAAAGCTCGGGTAACCCTGTAGGCCACCAAAAATGGCAGGAATGCCCATGCTTAATATGAAAAACAAATTCAGAACTTTGCTCATTAGAGTTGACCCCCTTCTTCATGAATTGTAGGGTTCTTCTTTATGCCTAACATCATTAATAAAGTAACAAAAGCCTTAAGTCGTATTGTCTTTCTTTTAGTTATTACCGGTGGCGCAGTTTTTCATTTTAGCCGAATGCAAATTGATTTTTCAAACGTCGAAGTTTGGTCCCTAGCTTTCTTGGTTTTCTCTTATCTAAGTTTTAGAATGAATGCGTTTAATTTACTCGATCTGGGGGCATTAGGTAGGCGATTTTCAAATCCTCACTTTCAACTTCGATCTTCGTTTTTTTTCTTATCTTTTGTGGGCGGACTCCTTTTTATCGGGCATTGTTTTCGTCACTGGTCCCTGAGCACCCATGGATTTGATGTCTCTTACGCTCACCAGGCCTTGTTTTTCCCCTACGACAAAGGCGTTTGGCTTAAGGCTTCAGTTTCAAAGGCTGGTACTGTGTTGGGCGATCACCTCATGTTTGCTTATATATTTCTTTCTCCACTGACTATGTTTCTTCATTACGACGAATGGATTTTCTTCCTTCAGGTGGTTTTGCTCTGCGGGACATTATGGTTTTTTGTGACCCGAAGCCCTTTAAAAACGGACCCTGGTATTCTGCTTTCGGTCTTTATCATTATATTAGCCCACAGAGGGCTGCGTTCGGGGATGCTCTTTGATTTTCGCGAAGATGTTCTCGCTTTTGTTGGACTTCTGGGCATGATTTTCTCCCTCTGGAAGAAATCCGTAGCTTGCTATTTCCTATTTTTAATCTTCACGCTCTTATGCAAAGAAAATTTATTTGCTGTTACATTTTTCTTTGGAATCCCTATTCTTTTTTCTGAAACCCTAAGATTTTCTAAATTTGAACGACAACTTTTATTTGTCGGGACCGTTGGCCTCTCCATGATTTATGGATATTTGGCCCTCAAGATTTTTATTCCCCACTATACTGTCCTAAAGAACGGAGATCATCCTATCGTCGGGCGCTTCAGCTCTTTTGGTAAAACTGTTCCCGAAATTGCTTTTCATATTCTCACGACGCCACGTTACTGGGGAGAAATCCTTAAGACTTGTTTTGGTTTCAATAAAATCAAATACATCGTTTTTGTATTAGGCCCCTACGCTTTCTTTTATCGTTCGAAGGAAGTCTTGTGGTGGGCCGTTCTTGCGGTTCCAGGAATCATGATGAACATCTGTCACGATTACACCAATATGATTGCTTTGGTCTTTCACTATGAATTAATTGTCTTGCCGGGCCTCATTGCGGCTCTCGTTTTAGGGATCGCCGATATGAATAAAACTACTTCTTCAGGGCGGCCCTCTCCTCTTTTTTGGGGTGTTTTGATAGCCCTTTGCTTTTCAGGGAAATGGCCCGGCCATTTTATAACCTCCAAAATCCCAACCGCCTCCGAATGGCATTTGTATCGAGAACTTCATCATCTGGATAAAACTAAAAAGGTTGCGGTTGATCTTAGATTTTCAAGCCAGATCAACTATCTCCGTGACTTTATCCTTTTTGACCCTGGTGAGTTGAAACTTTACGAACAAATCTCTCCCACTGAATGGATGCAAAAGGTAGATACCTGGATCATAGATCCGCAGAGTAAGGAAGAACACGGCTGGGCCCAGTATCTTTTTGCTCATGGTTTTCAATTATCGCCCGGGATCAGTCTTGAGGACCCCGCTTGGATTCTCGTCCGTAGATGACAGCTGACGGGAAGGAATTGGGATTCTACAGAATCCCGGGCATTCGGCTTGCGTTGCTTGCGTTCAAAACGTCGGAGCTGGCCACCAAATTGCAGTGGGTTTACTTTCACTGTTATTAAGACTTTTAGGGAGGTGTCCATGCTTTCAAGGGTAAGATCTTTAGTTGCTGTTACACTTTTTACATTGTTTATGTTAGTCACTACATCATTTTCGTCTCAGGGAAATGCGGGTCCCATCTCCTTCGGGGTGAGTGGGAACTCATCTGTAAATGATGAGCCCGTGAGAAACGAACTCTGTAAGGTCAGAAATGCGCTTGGTGGCCTTTTCTCCTCTCTAGCTTGTAGAGATATTTCTATTAGCTATAGAGTTAAAGGACGCTTCTTGCGTGGTAGCGATTACGCCTTCAGAGGAGATGCCTCATGCCCTGCGGTCTCGAATATTAGTGTCGCAGTCGCGATCGCACCTTGTGAAGAATGTAATACCGAAGTAAACGTCGTCATTGAGGATCTCGCAGGCCAGAGATCTTCAAAGAAATTGACCATGCTTCAGGCAAAGTATCTCTGCCGGTAATTCCGTAGAAACTCCCCGTAATTTTTTCAAAACGGGTCACAATACGTCAACGGCCGGAACAAAGTTCGATATCGCAGCTTCGTAAGAATCCTAGCCGAATGAGTCAGGACAGTTCCCTTCTTTTTCTCTACCTAAGAACCACATCTATATCTGGTGATGATGGGGTATCGAGAGGATCGGGTGGTGGAGGGGAGTTTCGCGCCCGGAGTCTTTGTTCCAAAGCTGCTTTCTTACTGAGTAGATAATTTAAACGAGCAGGATCTTTCACCCCCTTACTGATTTCGGCATTCACATCAGCCAATGATTTCTCTACCAAAACATAAGTGGCATCCACTTCTTGGTGGGTCGCGTCGACCATACTATCATTATATTTCTCTAAATACTGGTAACTGTTTTTTCTGATGTCCCAACTGTGGTAGGCGTCCCAGCCGACGTATCCCAACAACGCTAAAAGTCCGATTCTCCTCGCTCCACTGAAAATCATACCGCCCACACGAACAGCCCCTGGGTTGGCAATGGCCCATCGGCTCGCCAGAAGAATTTTTGAAAAGATGCTAAACGGAATCATCCACGAGACGACCCCAAAAATATGTCCCACTCCGTCGGCTGCTATGAGCGCCACGGT
Organism: Deltaproteobacteria bacterium; assembly: GCA_013287405.1. Next base: position 33,663 of record JABDDW010000001.1, on the reverse strand, counting down.
GAAGGCTTTATGGTGGATGTAAGAAGAAGTAGATGAATCAATGGGCCCATAACATTCATCCAGAGCCGCTTGAAACCCTTCTGAATGTAGGAGTTTCTCAGTCGGTTTTGAGAGTTCCAAGGAATCAGCGCGCCAAACTTGTACACCTGTTCTAGCACCTTCTCCTATGAGTTGAAGTGTATCCCAAACACCTTGAAGTTCTTCGCTCATAGAAGTTTGCGGAGTGATACGTGAGCAGAGTTCTAATGTCTTTTGATAGGCTATCGTGTCAGTCAAGGCAGACTCATCAAAGAATTGGGCTTGAGCTGAGTTCCACGGTGCAATAAGGACTGTAAATACAAGGCCGACTACTCTATACCACATGATCGATTTTCCGATTCTTATTCATGGATCACGGCCAAAGTTGGCCGTGATCCCTTATTAAGGTAAATCAAAAATTAGGGAGTAACGGTTTTGTCTGGAAAATATACAGCAGCTAAATTTTGTTTAGCGTTGTCTAAATTTTTCTCAGCCTCAAGAACCTTGGCGCGATGATATCGAATAGCGTTCGTGTCGGCGAAGCGAACTTGAACATCGTGACCAACAACCATAGCCCTGCCGACAAAGAAGATACCGAGAACTGCAGCTGAACCAACTTCCGTAACTTTAATTAAAGTTGGAGTTGCATCTACGGCGGTTGTTCTGAGCGATCTCCAAACTCCTCCTGTCTTGGCAGCGTCTTCAGAAGCGGTGGCTAATGCGGTAGTTTCAGGAGCTCGAAATCTTCGTACTCCGTCCCATCCGAGAAACCCCATACTTATGCCGTAGGCTGCGGCATCCATAAAATCCGGTCCCAAATGAACGATGTTATTACGGTCCTTAATAGCTTGATCTAGAGCGGCCTTTTCCGCATACAACATTTTTTGTTGATACCCAATTTGGCTTTGAAGTCCCGGCACATCTTGAGGCGGCTGCTGTTGAGGTTCGCTGCCTAGAGTAGCGACGATAGCAGAGGTGTCCGCCGAATTCTGTCCTGGAATACTATTGAGCGCTGCTTCTAAACTCGACTTTGTGTTACTTTCTGGAGGAACCGATGCGGGGCGGTCGCCATTATTACTCTTGCCGCAACCCGCGATCGCCAGCGAGGCTACCGATAACGCAATTAGAAACTTCATTTTTCTACTCCTTCTCATGACGAATTACTTCATCACACGTTGTTAACTATTTCCGAGTTGTGCCCTTTCCAAGTTTCGTGCCCACAGTTGCCGTACAGTTCACTTTTCTAGAAATCTCCAGTGCGATCAACGCACTATAGAAATTAAAAAACGTTTTTTAGAAAAAATTTGCGACGTGTCGGTCGGACGTTCTTGCCCCACCGCGTAGCGAATTGTCTCTGCCAAACCTATTTCGAACGCTTAAAAGGCGGTTATTTGTGGCATGAAACTTGGATTGTATATTGGATTGTATAATGGAGGTCTTGGACGTGCATTTATAAGGAGTGAAAGATGAGATCATCTCTATTGTTTGTTGCCTTGAGTTTGTGTGGCTTTCTTCTCGCGGGATGTGGACAGAGTCATTCTAATAATCCTGCCCCCCCTCAAAGTTTGGCTCCGGCGGCTACAACAGCGGACACCAGCGATAAAGACAGTGTGTCGACTGCGACGTCTCCGACACCTGTGCCATTAGGGTCCAATTCTCAACCCATCGTGACAAATGAAGAGAGCACGGGAATGGGAACTTCAGCTATTGAACAGCAGATTGGGTTTCAGCAAAATTTACTTTTCCAGGAGCGTGCCGCCTTGGATAAAGCCCTTAGGGAACGAAACAATGAAGTCCATTTAGGACCGGAATTTATGGACGCAGCCGCTTATGGTTTAAGCTCAGGGCTACTGACATGGGACTTTTTAAGACGTACAGGATTAGCTAGTAAGGGAAGGGGCACAGCTGGAGTTGTCTTGCCACCCGCTGAGGTTGAATCTGCAATAACGGGAACGCAGAAGGTAGGGGCAACAGCCGCAGCCGCCGTTCGTGAAGTCGGACCAATCGCGTTAAAAACTACCGAAGCTGTCTCTGCTGCGGTCCTTGGCATTTTCTTTTTTGGTAAGAGCGCTGTGCTTTCAAAAGACGTTATGATTCGATTTACCGATACCAACGATATTAGGATCCACAGAGCTAAAGTGCGTGAGGCAGAAAAAAACTTGGCTATTGCTAAAGCCAATCTTGCTGCAATTTACTTTCCGCAGAGAAAGACAGTTCCGTAATTTTTCAGCGATTTTAAGCGCTTTGAGAAGTAGCTTTGACGACGGAAAAATTATTTTGGCATTGGGTGCAGAGTTCATCGATAGGCCAGTGATCTGCACCCCTGCCAATCGTCACGTCTTTCTGACAAAAGGGACAATGGCCACGCCCCCCCAGAACAACACTTGTGGTTCGAAAGGTCCGTAGGGCCATGAGGGGCCCAGCGATTAGAAATAAGGGCACCAAAATAAAATGGACTATCGGTAAGACCACACAGACCAAGGCAATCCCCCAAGTTATTCCGCCAAATTTCAAGGCCCGAAGGAGGCGTTCGTTTTTTGTCCAAGCCTTAACTTCAACTTCCCCAGTTGAAACGGCACCGGTTCGTGCCTTGAGTAGTACAGGTATCTTCATCAGTCGGAGATCTTACAACGAGTGACTCACTTGCTCAACGGGAATAGTTTTTCCAATAGCCTGGTACTCAACTGCATCTTTAAAATGAGGCCCATCTGAGGGGACTTCTACAATAAATTTTGCGCCTAAACCCGGGGAGCTTTTGACTCCCACCCTTCCGCCATGGGCCTCTACAATCTTAGATACGATGTGAAGGCCCAGCCCAAGGCCACTAATTTGTCTCGAAGAGCTTGCTCTTTCAAAAGGTTTAAAAATTCGCTTTTGATGCTCAAGAGGAATGCCCGGGCCTTGATCACTCACAGAAATCTCGTAGAGTGAACTCTTGGCGCGAACCTCAACGTGAATGGGGGCGCCTTCACCATGTTTTGCCGCATTTGAAAGAAGGTTGTAGATAACCTGCTCCATTCGGAAGCGATCGAACCGGGCGTGAATAGGTTTTTCGGCGTCCAAAGAAATGTTGCGAGTCATGGGTTCAGGTGATTCCATATTAAAGCGTTCGACCGTCTCGGTGACAAGCTCCGAAATATTTCCCCACTGGAGATTTATGGGGATGCTCCCTCTATTAATCTTAATGACGTCGAGAAGATCTTCTATTAATCTTGTGAGACGATTGACTTGGTTATCGAAGGTGATAATGAGTTTCTGCAACCTTTCAGGTGGGAAGGCCGAACTCCCATTTTTCTCTAATATTTTTTTTGCCATTTGAGTTTGAAGATGTAGAGAAGTGAGGGGAGTTTTGAGCTCGTGGGAGGCCATCGACATAAATTCGTCTCGGGTCTTAATAGCACATTGGAGTTCTCTTGCTTGGATTTTTCGAGTGGCAATTTCTTGATCTAAGAGATTTAGCAGTTGATCGCGAGATCTTAAGGCTTCTTTATTTTGATGAATATCTGTGGCCGTTCCTATCCATTTAAGGACTTTGCCATCGCGATTAAAAATAGGGATTCCTCGAGATAAGAACCATTTATAAATCCCATCCTTACCCTTTAAGCGATACTCATTTTCATAAGGTTTTTTTTCGTCAAGGGCTCGGTTCCATCGATCTATAATTCGCTCCAGATCATCGGGGTGAACGTAACTTTTCCAATGAGTCATGGCCTCCCGGTCTTCCACGGAGATACCAAAATACTCATACCAGCGGCCATTAAAGTATTTTGTCTGTCCTTTTTCGTCCGTGCTCCATAGCATCTGCGGAATGGATTCGGCTATGTACCTGAAATCTTCGTCTCTCTTTTGGTGTATTTTTCTTTCGATGAAGATAAGGAAGACGCTTAAAAAAGTTATAAAGATGAGAATAACCGCAACCGAACTACCTAAGACCATGACCAACTACCCCCCAATTCTTTGTTTTTCGGCCTTCCTACGGAACGCCTCTTTAAAGGGGATAAGCAACCCTTATGCCTGCAATAACGGGCATTTTTGGGACATTAGGAGAGAAAAATTTTCAGAACCTGGGTCAAATTAACTCCTTCGGGATATCAAATAAAGCGATAGTTTTCAGTGACTTGACACGCGTTTTTCCTTCATATAGTTCTCCGTGCGAATACAGTTTATGGTATTGCTGTTGCAATGGAGTTCTGTTGTTAAATTATTTTCCTATCAATAATTGAATCGGAGTTGGAATGTCGGCAAATTCACCGCGAGTTTTAGTAGTCGATGATGACATTGAAATGTTGCAGTTTTTTCAACGCATCCTACCCCGAGAGGGGTTTGAAACCACAACCTGTTCATCAGGCGCCGAGGCGCTAGCGACCCTGAAGGCCGGTGAGGTTCCTTTTGACCTCATTCTCTCTGACGTGAGAATGCCGGCCTTAGACGGGTTAACTCTGGTGAATAAATTAAAGGAGGCCGGTAACGAAACACCGGTTATTTTGATGACGGCCTACGGCACTGTGCAGTCGGCTGTTGAGGCCATTAAGCGCGGCGCCCATGATTACCTTACAAAACCCCTTCAAATTCACGACGTCCGTGAAACTATTAAGCGAACGCTGAAGTACCTCGAAGTCGTTAAAGAGAAAAAGGATTTTCGAACGGAATCTGATCGCCAGATAGTAGCAACACATCTCATAGCTCATAATTCTAGAATGAAAGATATTCTGTCTTTGGTTCGGAAGGTTGCGGAGGTCGATACCACAGTTCTTATTCTCGGTGAGTCAGGGACGGGTAAAGAAGTCATTGCCCAGGCCATCCATAACCACGGCCCCAGGCGAAGTAAGAAATTCGTGGCTATTAACTGTGCAGCTATACCAGAAGAATTACTGGAATCAGAACTTTTTGGCCATGCGAAAGGGTCTTTCACCGGGGCTGTTGGAACGAAGACGGGGCTTTTTGAAGAGGCTGAGGGCGGGACCATGTTTCTGGACGAGATTGGTGACATGCCCTTGAGTCTTCAAGCTAAACTTCTTCGCGTCCTCCAGGAGAGAAAAATTCGTCCTGTGGGAGCGACAACCACTAAAGACATTAACGTCAGAATAATTGCAGCAACCCATCGAGATTTGAGAACAGCCATGAATGATGGGCAGTTTAGAGAGGACCTGTATTATCGACTGAGTGTCATACCTATTGTTATTCCACCGCTGCGTGAAAGAACGGAAGACATCGTCCCCCTTGCCGACTATTTTTTGAAGAAGGCCTCCACAAAAGCGCACCTTATCTTAAAGACCTTTAGTGATTCAGCCATTAGAAAACTGCGATCTTATTCATGGAAGGGTAACGTCAGAGAACTCGAAAACACCGTCGAGCGTTCGGTGGTCCTCAGTCCCAACCAAGTTATAAGTGAGGAGGACTTAAGTTTTCTTCAGGTTCTTGATGCTTCCGCTGCCGATATTGTGGCTACGGCGGCTGAGGAGAAATCTCTCTCACTAAGAGATATTGAGAAAGAGGCGTTAGTTCTCGCTCTTCAAAAATCCGGTGGACGAAAAGAAGAAGCAGCCAAGATTTTGGGTATTAGTCGTAAGACACTTTATCGAAAAGAGCGGGAATACCAACTCACCTCGGTTTGAGGCGACTCATAGTGCCCTTTACAGAGTCCAATCAATGGTTTTTTCACCCCTAGATTCAAGATAATTATTTATTTTCGTAAAAGGTTCGCTTCCAAAAAAGCCTCTGTAACTCGAAAGGGGTGAAGGATGAGGTGCTTTGAGAATGAGGTTTTTGTGGCCGTCAATCAGTGGACCTTTTTTTTGGGCCTGGGATCCCCAAAGTACGAAGATTACGCCAGTCTTCTCTCCATTAATAATTTGAATTATTTTGTCCGTAAAAACTTCCCAGCCTTTTTGCTGGTGGGAATTGGGCTTACCAGCCTCTACAGTAAGTACGGTATTCAGCAGTAGGACTCCTTTCTTCGCCCAAGGTGTTAAGTCTCCTGATTTTGGTTGAAGAGTTTTAAAGCATTTTGAAAGCTCCACCAAAATATTTTTCAGTGAAGGCGGCGGCTTAACCCCTTGTGGAACGGAAAAGCTAAGACCATGGGCTTGACCAGGTTGATGATAAGGATCTTGCCCCAGTATAACGGCTTTGGTTTCTTCAAGTGGGGTAAGATTTAGTGCTGCAAAAATATTCTGCTGAGGTGGGTAAACCAAATTGCACTCATAGTTCTTAGCCAAAAAATCTTCGAGAGATAGAAAATAGGGTTTATTGAATTCGTCTTTAAGTTTCTCTTGCCAAATTGGATCATGAAGATGGTTTTGAATCACTTGGGTGTCCTCGTCGTTGACATAAGGGTCTATATCAATAAAGCTGGAAATGAGAAACAAAATTTAGAAGGTAACTTGCGATCATGCCTCATTTTTTTGCGACAACCCCCCGGGGCCTTGAGAGTGTTTTAGAAAATGAACTTCAAGGCTTGGGTATTCGCAAAGTTAAAGCTCTTATTGCCGGAGTTGGGTTTACCTCTAATTGGGAAGATTGCTACCGCGCCAATTTAGAATTAGTTTCAGCCAGTCGTGTCCTTTATCCTGTCTTGGATTTTCCAGCTTATGAACCCGATCAGATATATCACAATGTATTAAAGCATGACTGGACAAAGTATATCGATCCAAATCAAACGGTGGCCATGGACTCTTCGGTGCGTGATAGTGTTATTCGAGACCTAAGAATCGTAGCCCTCAAGACCAAAGATGCCGTTGTCGATCAGTTTAGAAATAAATTTGGGGAGCGACCCAATGTCTACGCCGAAGATCCGGATCTTCAGGTATCGATCCGTCTCGTAAAGAATATGGCGACAGTCTCATTAGACACTTCGGGTGGGTCACTGCACGCCAGAGGTTATCGAGATCGAGGGGCTCCGGCTCCCTTGAAAGAAAATCTTGCGGCGGCCTTGATTAAAATGACCGGCTGGGATGAATGCTCTCCGTTGATGGATCCTATGTGTGGTTCGGGGACATTTTGTATAGAAGCAGCACTGATGGCACTTAAAATTCCTCCGGGTTCTTTTAGAAGACGATTTGGATTTCAAAAATGGAAGACCTTTAAAGAGGAGGCTTTTAAAAAAATATCTGAACAAATCCGAAGTCGGCAACTCGATGATGTGCCCTTTCGTATCTATGGTTCCGATGTTGATGGGCGCGCGGTGGCGGCCGCCCGGGCGAACAGCGAGAATGCGGGTACTTCAGTTGTCACACTCTTCAAAAACGTAGATCTGATGGAAGTTATCCCGGCTCCTACCCCAGGCGTCCTGATTACAAACCCTCCCTACGGTGAACGATTGGAACAGGGGCAAGATCTCATTCCACTCTACCGAAAATTGGGGCACCTTATTAAGACCAAATTTGTGGGCTGGGAGGCCTTTATTCTTCTCACGCGGCCTGAACATGCCGAAGCCCTGGGCATGGAACCTTTTGTCTCCCACCGAGTCTTTAACGGAGCCATAGAATGCCGTTTTCTTGGCTTTAGACCAAAATGACCTAGAAAACTATTTGGCAGACCTATTGCACAAATACTCCTTTAGAAATTTTGACGTGAAAGGATGCAACATGAAATGGACTGCAGTGGTTTTTCTTATGCTCGCGAGCTTATCTTGTTATGCTCAGCAATATTCCAATGAAACGAAAATGAAAATTGAAAATCGAGGCTCCTCTGAAGAAAGACTGTTTCGTCGCCTCATTCCCCAGGCGGCCCTCATTTTAAGCGATTATCGCGGTTCTGACTCTAGTCGTTACCAAAATAGAAATGGATTCTCCATCGGCGCCCTCTTGGACCTTGGAAGCGGCTACAATTTGGTGGGTGAAACTGGCTTACTTTTCCGTCAGCTCAATGCCGCAAGCCAGTACGGAGCCTGGAATACAAATTACTCTTATAATTATTTGTCTGTGCCTATAGCTGCCAAATACTATTTTTCTGGGCAAGAGAACACTTCTCTTTATGTAAAGGCTGGCGCCATGGGGTCGACACAAGTTTCTCAAAGTACAACGACTTCAGCGGGGAGTGCAGGGCCAGTTTATTCGGTTAATGATCAAAATTTCGAAGTAAGCGCCTTAGGTGGAATCGGAGCTAAATTCTACATTTCGCAGGACACTGATTTCATTGTTGAGGGAAACTACAGTCGCGACGTCAATACCATTTTTATGACCGGAAATGGGATCTACAACGCATCTCTAAACTTGTCTGCAGGGGTGACGGTTAATCTCTGATTAATCGTTACCGCTGATCCGGTATTGAACTTCCCCGGTCACTTTGCATTTTTGAAGGACTTCGTTTTTAGGGCACGGGGAACACTCGTGATTGCATACTCCGGCTATATGACGATTATTCTTCTTAAGTTCGTCCTTCATTTTGTCGGTCCATTGATCACACTTTGTTTCTAATGCTTCTACAGCCTTATCGACATCGTCTTCGGTCACACATTTAGTGGGACCGAACACCTTCTTCTGCGTGAAGTAGTCCTTTTGAATGGGGGTTCCGGTAGCTATAAGTTCTGGCTGCGGTGCGGGACACCCGGCCTCTTTCTCAAGTTGCCAAAGTTTTGTGCAGTCTTGAATCTTGCTGTCCGCCATGGCCGACTGGAAAGCCAAACCCAGTAAGGCAATTAAGAAAAAACCTAGGGCGAATAAATTTTTCAAGAAGGCACCTCTTTCTAAAGAATATATCTTTGCCTCAAATTTAAGCGGCGCAAAGACGAAAATCAAGAATATTAGACTATAAAACTTACTCTGACCACCGGGTATTTTTTTGCCTATTTTGGCGCCCAGCGGACTTAGATTTGAGCCCTGCTGTGGCATAGACTTAGCAATCGATCCCGGAGACACACAAAATTAAAAAGGGGGGAGTTAAAGTGCGGGGGATTATCCTTACAATTTTGATCCTAGGTCTATTTGGGGTACCCGATTTTTTTTCTAAATCGTATGCCAATGCGGTGGGGGACTCTCGCGGTAATTATGTTTTTCAAGACTACGTCAATTCAGAAGTTAATAAATATATAGAAGAAGTCCTCACTCTCAATCCCAGAGATTTTAATATTTCGCTTCAGGTTGAAAACGATATTTTACACAATTCCAGAGTTTTTGAAAATTTTGAAAGTGAAGTTCTTGTTCAAATGATGCATGGGTTTTTAAGAGAATCCTACGGAAATGTTTTAGAAGTGGGGGAGGCGGGGAGCGGTAAGACTACCGATCTAAGAAAGCTTGCGTTATTTTTTTCCTACGGCGCTGTGCCGCCTGATGTCCGAGAAAAGCTCCAAATGGATAATCCCATGCTTAAACAATTTTACGGCAGTCGAATTGGAAAAACTCAAGTTATTGATGTGAGCATCGATTTAATTAATCGTGACAATACCCTTCCTGGGAAAGCCTTTGCGAGCCAAGACGAGCGAATGAAGCAAATCATCAAAGAGCTCTTCAGCCGGGCGCGAGATGATTTTCATAAAACTGGACTTCGAACCCTCTTTGTCTTCGACGAAGTAGGGACCTACCCGGATCTAGTACAACAGACTCTAAAAAAGCCCCTGGATAAAACGGGGTATAAAAATATAGCTGACGAATTTGAATCAACACAGGATACTGGAATTTCCGCACTGGCGATTACAACCTACTCTGAAATTCAGCAACTCATCAAAGCTGATACGGCCGTGCAAAGACGCTATTTCATTATCTATAGAAAAAACATGTCCGATGAAAAGGCTTTTTCAATCCTGGCTGACAAAGCCAATCGACTCAAAGGTAAGTTTGGAGAGCTCGAAGTTTCCGAGGACGCTTTGAGATATTTGGTTAAAATGAACGAATTTTTTAATTCTCCGCCCCAGGTCGCACCTGGTTCGACAAATAATGCCCTGGACGATCTTGTGAATTGGTTTATTTTTAATAGGTCTAAGAATGGGGCGATTAAAAAAGTGACGCTCTTAGATGCTCAAGCTTGGTTCGCTAGAAGAATCGGTTTTTCTGATGACTGGCTTCCTGGTCCTAATGGGGAGCCCCCACTTCGAAATTTAGCCGATCAGTTGAAAGAAGAATTAAAAGGACAAGATCGAGTCGCAGAACAGATGGCCCGTCCCATAGAAGCGTTTGTGAGACTGGGAACATTACCTCCAATTATTCTCCTTATGGGTGGAACGGCTGTGGGTAAGAACACAGTAATTCGCGCCTTAAACAAGGTATTGTTTAGAAACCCCAATGATAATTTTAGATATTCCATTGGCGGCGATAGTGGTTATAGCTTTCGTGAACTTTTCCAAGGTTCAGAATCTAGGGGAAGTAATCCTGGCGCCATGCCCCTAGTCGTCGATGCCCTTGAAAGCGGAAGTGGTTTGGGAGTTTTGAATCTAGATGAAGGGGCCGACGCCCCATCCAGGTTCTATTCAGAACTTAAAGTTTTGGTCGAGAAAAGGAAAGTTGAACCCGTTGGCCGCGATAGACGAGTCAGAAATTGGTTTCTTCCCATAGTCATTTCAGGGCAATGGGGGGAGCACTTGACCGAGGGTTATCATACCGACGAAGAAATTCAAAAGCGTTACCTCTCCATGACTCAAAAAGAACTCGATGATGCCCTTCTTTACCCCCCCAATGCAGACCCTGGTTATGGGGCAGTCCCTAGGGCCTTTATTCAAAGAGTAAAAAAGGCCGGGGCGATTATCTTTATGCCTCCGACGCCAAAAGCGAATTATCCTGCCATCGTGCATGATATTTACGTTAAGGAATTCGTTAATGAAATGAAAGGAAGAATAATCTGACAATCACCATAGATCCATCTCTGATTGACGAAGTCGTAAGACAGACATTAAAAAAAGAAGAAGATCCACGGGGTATGGAAGCCACATTTATTCAGCTTGTGCAAATTGGCCTTTCAGAGGCGTCAAAGAAGGAAATTCCCATAAGGAATGCAAATCTTGTTATAAAAGCTGATACCAGGGGGGTCATTTTTTCTGAGCCGACAAGCGGAAAGAGCGATGTGCGTATTGACTTTGAGAAACTTTTGAGTACGGTCGATTTATGTGCCCTCAGGATGACCGATCTAAAAAAGAAAGTAGCGCGGATTCGGTGAGTGAGAAGAGTCTTCAGGACACTTATGCACCGAAGAGCATCTGCTTTGGATGCGGCCCTGCAAATGACAAAGGTCTTCGGATAAAGTCATTTGCAGTAAATGAAAATGAGGCGACCTGTAAGTGGCAGCCGGAGAAGTTTCACGAAGCTTTTCCTGGCGTACTAAACGGCGGAATTATTGGCGCTCTCTTGGATTGTCATTCTAACTGGACCGCTTGTTACCATTTGATGAAGAAAAATAATTTAATTGAAGCGCCTTCTACCGTGACGGCAGATTTCAAAATTGAACTCAAACGTCCCACCCCCACAGTCGGCCCAGTTGAACTTCATGCTCAAGTGGCGGAATCAAAAGAGGATCGAGCGACAATACATGCTGAGCTTCGTGCAAACGGGAAGGTCTGCGCCACTTGCGTGGGTACCTTTGTAGCGGTCAAACCAGGGCACCCAGCATACCACCGCTGGTAGGTACCAATAGGTACCAGCTTACTTTTGGTTGAGAACTGCGTTAATTTTCTCGGGTTGAGTTATGGTGAAGGTTTTTCTTATTTTACTTTTTTCTTGTTCCAGTCGGGCCGATGTTCACCTTGATCAAATAAAACTTCCTCCTCATTTTAGAATAAGTATATTTGCTAAAGGTCTTAAAAATCCTCGGCAAATGGTTTGGGGAGCTAAGGGCACTCTCTTTGTCGGAACCCGGGATAACGATAAAGTCTATGCGATAGGTCCCAATGGCAAAGTCAGCGTTGTGGCCTCCGGTCTTAATATGCCTAACGGAGTGGCCTTTAAGGACGGAGATCTGTATGTAGCGGAGATTTCGCGAATTCTAAGATTTAAAAAAATAGAGGAGCATTTGAAAGATCCTCCCTCGTTTGATGTGATCTTTGATAAATACCCCACCGACAAGCACCATGGATGGAAGTTCATTGCATTTGGTCCCGACGGAAAACTTTATGTTCCCATAGGAGCCCCATGCAATATTTGTGAACCCCAAGACCCCTACGCTTCGATTACGACACTGAACACCCAGACGGGCGAAATGGAAATTTTCGCACGAGGCGTAAGAAATTCGGTGGGCTTTGATTGGAATCCCATAAACCATGACCTCTGGTTTACAGATAACGGTCGAGATTTATTAGGCGACGATATCCCTCCCGATGAGCTCAATCACGCTTCAGGCTTTGGAATGAATTTCGGTTACCCCTACTGTCACGGCGGAGATATTTTGGACCCTGATGTGGGGAGAGACCATAAGTGTTCGGACTACACCAAGCCGGTGCAGAAACTCGGAGCCCATGTGGCATCCCTTGGAATGACCTTCTATACTGGAACGAAATTTCCAAAGGAATATAAGAATCAAATTTTTATTGCTGAGCATGGGTCATGGAATCGGTCCAAAAAAAGCGGTTATCGCGTGACCTTGGTAAAGATAAACTCGAAGGGTGAGGCACTCCGATATGAGCCTTTTGCCACGGGTTGGTTAAAAGGGGAGGACAACTGGGGCCGCCCTGTTGACGTCCTGAACACTCCCGACGGAGGGCTCCTTATTTCTGACGACCTTGCCGACGTCATTTACAAGATTGCCTACTGACATTTTGACAATTCCAAAAAATCCCCATAATCTGGTTTTTCAATAAAGTGCCTCTGTGGCGTATCGTGGTGCCCCGCCCTTCGGGTGCAAAAAAAAGCGGTATCCGTACTTTGAGTGAGTGTAAGAGGCTGAAAGTAGTGATGGTTTTTTCCAAACTGGTAGATGAATCGCGAACAGGCTCTTCCAGTTTAAAAGATGAATTGAAGTTATTGAAATGAATATAAGAACTGTTAAAAAACAGACGAAACTGGTAGATGATTTGAAAGTATCCCTCTGTGGCGGAATTGGTAGACGCGCTGGACTCAGTTCGATTGAATTTGAGTGCGCCTCTGGAAACAGTGGACGTAGAACTGCCCAAACTCGGCGAAGGCTTCTTGCTCAACGGCAAATGCTAATACCGAGCCAAGCCGATGCATTAACAGCATCGGAAGGTGTAGAGACTAGACGGGCAGCACCTAAAGCAAAAAGCAATGGTGAAGGCATAGTCCAGACCACAAACTGTAAATGTAGCGAAAGCTATAGTGGTAAGAAAATCCAGTACCTTCACGGGTGTAGGAGTTCGATTCTCCTCGGAGGGACCACTTATAAACTTTCCATTCCGAAGATGAACAAACTGAAAAGACAATCAAAGGAATTGCTGGCGGCTGGCTGAACATCCGTTACGCCCAGAAGGATGATTTTTGAGTACACATCCGCATAAAATAAAGCAATAGGATTCTTAAGATGGGGCTTGGGCATGAGACTACGCTTGAGTCACGAGTTAACCATCTTGAACATGAGATAAAGAAGTTAAAGCAAAAGGGCAAGATTGCCATTTAATTGTTCAGTATGGAGAAAATAAATCACAGCAGAAGCAATAAAGATCATTAGCACCAGAGGCATGTAAAAAATCTCGCTGTTTTTCGATAAAACCAACAAGAGTTTGCCTCAATCTTTCGATCAATGGAATCAATCAAATCGTCCATGTCACTTAACTCTCAACCTTGGTGACACCGCTTAGACCACTGCCATGGTCACTCGTCGCGTTGGCATGAAGGCCCTTGCTTTGAAAATGGAAGGTTCCCTACCAGACCCTCATGCGGCGACTCATTATTGAGGGATTGGCGAAGTTGGGAGCTTGATCAGCTTGGAGCTGGTAACCGCTCCAAGCTTATAATCCTTTTTTATCCTTCAGTATCACTAGGCAAACTAGTGTCAATAACCGGGGTCTTCAAATAGTTCTCGTGGAGCGGCCTTATTGGTATGTGTTAGTCGAGATCTGTGCGGGAATTAGAACCAATTTATCGCGGACAGATTGTAGCGTTTGGGTGAGGGAATCGGCTTTTTTCTCCAAGGTTTTCATCTTCGATTTTCGAGCTTCTCCTTGAATATTTCTAGATTCCTCTATGAGAGGAAATAGTTGTTCTCGGATATCCTCAAGTTTGGCCGATATATGGAGTCGCTCCTGAAGTGAAATACTTTCTGTGTTGGTGGGTTTGAGTTCACAGAGAGACAAATTGAGGGATCTAACTTTTTCACTCAAATTGTGAAATTGCTCTAATTTAATTTGCTCTTCGGTTTTTCTATCCCTGAGCATCTTTGCCCGGTCCGCCACAATTTCTGAAGCTCTTTCCGCCCGTGATCGCGCCGAATTCAAATGAGTTGAAAGCTCCGCGACCTCAGAAGCGACGGCTTGCCCACACTCAGCAAACCGAACCATTAATTTATGAACCAATTTCAGTTCGGATTCAGACTTAAGATCAGAAGTGCTGATCTTCTGAGCAATACGCTCCAGGTCCCCAAGACCAGATTCAAGTGCCAAAACGGCCGTTATCAAAGGGGATTGTTTTTTCTTCGCCTGTGTCATGGTTTACCTCAACTTCTACCGGCTCTCAAAAAGCGATTTTATTTAGATATTTATCAGCTCGAACAATTTGCAATTTTGAGACCTTGGGTCAAAATGGGTCAATTTTTTGCTGGTGTGAACATTTTTTCAACTCAAACAGGATTTAAAGTGAAGCAATATTCTTTACCCGATGAGAAGCTCTTTTGAGAATTATAAAGAATACATGGAACGGATGCACAATTCACGTCGCCACGCTAATTGATCGACGGCTTGGGAAGACAACGTTGGTGCGGACATCATCCCGTATGCTCAGTCTACTAAGACGGGTTAACGTAATGCTCTTCTCTCGACCACCATTATCAATTGTGGAGCACGCAGATGTTGTCAGAAAAACCAATATGGTCATCGCTTGTAGCAAATGTTTCATCTCTTACCCCTTATCACAAATCTATCACCAAAATGATTTTTGATCCACGCATAGGCATTGGGTACTGTCTTTTTTAGTTTCTCACTGAAGCTTTGTGAAAATCGCTCTCTAAGAACCTTTTGTTTTCAGTTCCGCTGTACTTGTGGCATACTCCCGAAAGGTTTGTTAAAGATTTCGTCCAGCGGGAGGTCCCAATGAATCTGCTTATGCTTTTTCTACTCTCTCTATTTGTCGGAGGACAAATTGCTTGGGCCGGTGGAGAACTCGATGGCCACTCAACTTTTCTCCATTATAATGTCGCAGGCAAAACCAAAGAAATTGACCTGAGGCTTTTTGTAGGCTTTGGTGATAACGCCGTAAAATCCATGGCAGATTCTGTAACGAAGACCATTTATCTTGTTCGTAACGGTTGGGACACAACGGGGATCTTTGCAATTCCTCAAGGGATAGACGGGAAGTGGGATCCTTCCAAAGCCTCATTTGTAATGGATTTTGGTCGGCGTTCTTATTGGGCCTCTCTTTATAACTCTCTTGATCACAACTTTTATGTTCAGACCGACGTGGAAAATAATGAAAATCTAAATATTTGGAGATTAAACCCCAGGAGTAAAACACTGACCCAGATCACTCATTCTGCTTATCTTGGAAGTTACGCTCTTTCGCCCAATGGAAATTCTCTTTATTATGCTGGTCGCGACAAAATAGCAGGTTGGAATGCCTCTCCATGCGTGCAGAAAATTAATATCAATGGTTCGGGAGAAGAAAATCTCTATTGCACAAAACCTGGGGTGGATCAGCAGATTTTTCTCTATGAGCCGCCCAGGGCCAATCAAAAGGAGAGTGTGGTAGCTTTTGTGGTTTCGCCGGGGTCTTCTTATAATTTACTTAACTTGGGAATTTACGATACCGTAAGCAAGAAGTTCGAAGTCGTCAGCGACACGAAGTATACGAGATTACGCCTGTCCCCTTTGGGATGGCGAGGAGATGACCTTTATCTTATTAACTCCGAAAACCATTCCAATCCCAAAAATAATGGAAGTCAATCTCTCTATAAGTTCAACCTTCAGACAAAAAAATTCACATTGCTTTTGAAAAATGAAGTGGACGCCATGGAGGTCGCTGATTTTGATCCCCAGTCTGGCCAAATTCTTCTCAAAGAATCTGGGTTTAAAAAATCAAAGTTTAAAAAATCGCCCACGAAAGTGAACAGAATTTTGGTTTATGACACCAATGCTGAAAAAGTAACGGCCAGTTATGGTTCCCTTGATTTTGATGTAACTGATTATTATACGCAAGTTCTGGGTAACGGACAGTTTCTATTCAGCGCTAACAAAGGTGATAACTTTGCCTTGGATGTCGTTGACACAAGCCAAAGAGGAGCAAGCGCTTTTCACACTGTGGTCAGCATTAATCAGCAACTGGCTCAGGCTTGTGATACTGAAGTTCTAAATTTTGATACTTTTGATACTCCGACATATCATGATAACTCTACCCACCAGATTCAAGGCATAGTTTTCAAACCAGCGGTGGAGTTACCTGACAAAGTTCCTGCGGCGGGAGTGATTTTTGCCCATGGCGGTCCTCAAATGCAGCTCAAAAAAGACGACTGGAATTCTACAATTCAGCTCCTCTGTCATATGGGCTATTATGTATTTGGAGTTAATCCCCGTGGTAGCACTGGGTTTGACAGCACCTGGCCTGGTTTCTCCACTTTAGTTAATAACCATTGGGGAGAAGGGGATTTTAAAGATTATATCTACGGACGCAAATTTCTTGCCAAAAAATATAATATTCCTCTGGAACGCATCGGAATCACCGGAGAGAGTTACGGTGGCTATATGAGTGACTGGGCCATCACTCAGCACGATAAGTCGGATCCACAAAATGACTTTCCCTGGGCCATTCCTTTTTATGGTGCCCCTGATTTACTAGGAATGTTAACGACAACGGATGTGCCCTTTGTTTTAGTCACGGGGATGGGTGATCCGGCTACAAATAAGGATAGCTACATTAGTCATTCTCCCATTACCTTTGCAGCCGATGTGACAAACCCGATCCTGCTTATTCATGGGCAGAACGATCACCGAATACCTATTGAGGGTACTCGAAAGTTTTACGCCAAGCTCGTTTCCGTGGGCAAAAAGGACTTGGTCACTTTGGTTGAAACTAGAGGAGATGGCCACGAATTTTCATATATGAATACGGAACTCCAAGCCTATCAAGCCGTACTTGATTTTTTGGCCAAAGTGGCGCCGCTAGAAAGATAAATTACTCAAATTTAATATCAAGTTTTTCTGTTTTGATGAGACCGTTATCACGGCGACAATTACATTTCACTATGACTTTGGTTCGATGAAAAGACTGCAACGATGATAGAATTTTCCCGAGCTCGGGATCCCTGGCTAGTATTTTTCCAAGCAGCTCTGCGGTCGACTTGCTTAGGTTTTGGTAGATGGTCGAAGCTTTATTCTTGTTAAGTCGAAATTCAAAATCAAAATCGGTCCCGTCTTCTTGAGGGCCGGCTATAAAGTTATCATCTAAAATTTTTGATATTTTCACCCGGAACTCTAATTCTGCGCTTATAACCGAATCGAAAACCATATTGTCTCTAGAATTGGCTTGGGCCGTACTACCGAGAAGGGACGGTTTTTCCGGGGATGGTAAATCGAAGCTAGAACTGACGGTTTCACCATTTTGAGTTTGTAGGCTCGCTCGTGTTTCTGGATGTAGCTGTTGTGCTAGTTGCTCTCCAATAAGATGGCCTAAAGCTGCGGTTCTAGCTAAAAGTACGTCTAGATATCCTCCGGTGGCAATTCCATCAACTCTATCAGAAATTTGAGGATTAGCTGCATTTCCAACGATAAAAATGGGGGTAGGAGTTCCGTCTAAGAAGACCTGTTGGCCCAGTATAGTTTCTTGATGTAACTCGGTGTAGTGGGTAAAACTGTCGGGTCTTCCAATAACAGGTTCTAGAGTCACGCGAGTGAGGTCACCATCATCGCAAAGGTCTTTGAAAAATTTTAAAATATTGTTCTTATACCCCAAAGCAAGAATGACGTGGTCGGCTTTAGGTGGATCGGTTTCGATATTATATGGGGGAGTACGATCTTTAGATAGTCCCAGTTCAATCCTCGTTTTTCCGTTGTCATTTACTTCATTCACGCCTACAAGGATTTCTTGCCGAGCGTCGACTTCTTCCCTTTCAAATTTGTCGGCGATGGGCCTATACCTTTCTGCCTTCAAAGGAAGGTCTTTGAAATGAGCCAAGAATTCTTCTGCCGTTACGGCCTTTTGATTAATCCAAAATGTGACCCTTCCGTCAGGCATTTTTTCCATTCCTATATTGCCACCGTCTCCCCCTCCGACTATCGCAAATGTACCGTTTCCGTACCGAGCCATAGGATCGCGCCCTTCTTTTTGGTCAATTTTGTACCAGTAGAGAAAGTCGTCTAAAGTCATAATCTGAGGTGCTGCGTGGGGGTCTCCTAAGGCCATGGCT
Source organism: Deltaproteobacteria bacterium (assembly GCA_013287405.1). Next base: position 15,222 of record JABDDW010000001.1, on the reverse strand, counting down.
TTTCGACCTTCGGTGATTTTTTCTTTTATGAATGCCTGGGTATTTTCATCTCCAACTTTAATATTGGGTTCGCCCATTCCCGTGGCCACAAATACAACATCATGGGTTTCTCTAATTCCCTTAGAAGTGCTAACATGAACCTTTCCAAGTTTTCCGACCTCTTTTGACGGTTCATATGAAATGTGAGTCACGGGATTCTCAAGTAACACTGTGGCTTCAGACTTCTTAAGAGTCCCTAAGCCCACCCAACCTAAAACCTTTGAACGAACGAATCGTCTTTTGGAAGGATTGAGGGCGCGAGGCTGAAAGGGTGCGCCGGGAAATGTATTTCCTGAGTCCTGATCTGTTTCGATTGTGTTTGTGTCGAAGTTATCCATTCTATTAAAAGTTCCAAAGGACGACGTAGCCTCCATAACGACATTTGAGCTAGAAGGAAAAGCGGAGTGAAAAGCATTAATGACTGTGAGCCCGTTAGGGCCGGCGCCAATGGCAGCCGCATTTGTATGGATTGGGCTTCCCCTTTGTGTGGCCGCTACTGCCGCGTTTTCATTAGCTTGAGACTGCCGTAGATAATTTCCCTGTACCCTTTCAAAATATCGGTTGAGTTCCTCTTCCTGGATTATTGATGTTTCTGTGGGCGCTGTAGGCTCTGGAGCCGAAATCGGCCTAAATTCGGAAATATATCGTAAAGGGTAGGCTTGCGCGGCATTCCGGTGTTTTCCGCTTGGAGAGTCGCTTGGCCCTTCAAATAGAACTACGACTTCCTTTTGATTAGCCTGTCCTGGTTCTTGGGAAGGAGCGAGGTCAAATCCGATAACTCTTCCGGTGACCGGTGGTCGTCTTAGAGCCCCTTTAAAAGAAAGCTGCACTCTATAATTGGCAAGTGTAGGACCAAGACTTTTTAGAGATCCTTTGTCAAAATCGTCTAGGGCATTCCAAACAGCTTGGGGGATATTCTTAGGCCTCTCGATAACCCGAAGGGTGAGGTCACACTCGCGAATTTTCTGTGCCCCGGGGATTTCTGAAGGTACGGTCAATACCGCAGCAGCATTAACATTTTCGGATAATGCGAAGGCCAATAATAAAAATTTTAAACCTTTAAATTTTTGCATGCCTCTCCTTGAGGAGAGAGCATTGCTAGCCATATGCCATGTTAATTCTTCACTGTTTTCGATTTCAGTGTCTAAAGTTTAGACAGTTTCCGTTTTTTGTCGGTTCGTCGCCGCGGGGACGGGGGACGGGGTTTCCTTCTCCGTTTCTGGCCTTATGTCTTAGAGCTTTCAGAGGACTCTGCCTTGCCTTTTCTCATCGAAAAATTTAGCCTTAATTATGACCCACAAATATCCGCCTGTTATTTTAGTCACCGGGTGTAGCTCAGGCATTGGGCTCGCCATGGCTCGAATGTTATGGTCTCTTCCCCAGTATCGCGTCATTGTTACGGCCAGGGCTAAGTCTCTAAAGAATTTGTCGGGCGAAACCTTTAAAAATTCTGATCGCTTCTGGATCCGACCCCTCGATATCACTTCCGAGCAAGAGAGAAACATTCTTTTTCAAGAGATCGAGTCCCAGTGGCAAGGAGTAGATATTCTTGTCAATAACGCCGGTATTAGTTTTCGCTCCGTTATCGAACACATGGACAGAGAATCCGAACTCCTTCAAATTGATACCAATTATCTTGGTCCCCTGGCCCTCATCCGATTGGCCCTGCCTTATATGAGGAAGCAAGGGCGGGGGAAGATTATTAATGTGTCATCGGTCAGCGGAATGCTGGCCATGCCCACTATGGGTTCTTATAGTGCTTCAAAATTTGCCTTGGAGGGCGCAAGCGAATCTCTCTGGTATGAAATGAAGCCGTTAGGAATCAACGTCACCCTCGTTCAACCGGGTTTTGTTCACTCTAACTCATTTCAAAATATTTATCGTCCACCTAAGGCGATGAGTTGTAGCATCGATGATCATGGGCCTTACTGCGATTATTATTCATCAATGGATCCGTTTATCGAAAAAATGATGCATCTCTCAATGACCACTCCGGAGAAGATCGCCAAAGTTGTTCTTAGAGTTATAAGAAGAGAAAATCCGCCTCTGCGTATGCCTGCTACTTTGGACGCCTGGGTCTTCCAAATCCTAAGAAGAATCACGCCTCGGGCTATTTTCCATAAAATTCTTTATTCGTTCTTGCCCGGACATTCACAGTGGGCCAAAGATTACACTAAGGCCCGCCATCGTTAGAAAGGGCCGCAGGGTCCTCCAAGAAAAGCTCCAAAGCTCTGGCCATTATCGAATGACATACTGGTACATTGGTTTGATATGGTGTGGAGACAGAATTGGTGGGCGTTGAAATTGCTAACTAAGCAGGCTCCAAAAGGTTCGGTTTCAACTTCTCCCACTTGTTTTGTGGTGATAGCGCATGTTTCAGGGCTGAACGCTAATAGATACGTTGCTTCGCTATATGAATAGCCGTTATGAACGGCCCAAGCTTTCGCTTTTATCTCACCCGAATTCCCACTGACGCTTAAGGTCTCTTTTTCAGAGCCAGCCCCAATACGTCCCATGGACAATCCGGTGGCCTTTGAAAACTGCCGCTTTGCTTCTTCTTTTATCTGTTTATAACAAGGAATTTTCTTGGCAGCAGCAATTTGCGTTGAAGCCAAGATTAAACTAATTATAGTTAATCGGATATATAACATAGTCTACCCCTTTCGTAGTTGAGACCCAGTCATCACGCAGTATTCTTGGTCTGTCAATCCTTGTTTTATCCGAAAAGGTACCCGGTACCTTTTCGGTCATTTCCTGTGGCCCGTCAGAGACGACATTGAGACCTGGCAGACGGAGATGACGTTGGTAAAGAGTCGCTTGATCTTAGACCCCAGGGATTCATTTAGATCCAAGGGGGGTATTTCTGCCTCAGGATTATCAAAAGCCTGGACGGCAAATCGCAATCTTTCCGCAGTGGTCCCTGAAGCGGTCATGGTTTGAATGGCCCCGATAGCTAAAAGAGTGCCGGCAGTAAAATCGGCAGATTGCCCGTAGCTAAAATCATTGTGGCCGCTAATCATACCAACATAGTCGACAGGTAATGGCCACCCTGTAATGAAGGCTACGACGGTTGCTCCAAAGAAACTGAGAGCCGTAAGATGTTGGGCACCGAGTCTGTGCATTCTTAATCTCAAAGACGGACCAAGAATATCGTCGCGCCAGTCTTTCACTTCGGCTTGTCTAATGGCTGAACTGGGGTCAAGCTGGCTGAGATAGTTATGGCTCAATTCTGCGAGTTTCTGGGCCAATTGTTGACCGGTTTTTTCACGGGTTATTCGTGCCGCCATCGCCCAATGGGAATTTCCATCAATATCACGCTGCCAAGTTACGAGGCCTCTTCCTAAAACATAATACTCCCGAACCCCGGTCCATAACTTAGATAGAATTTTCCCCAAATTAGTGCCAGCAGAGACAACTTCATCAATGGTTTTTTTTGTATTGATGGGGTCTTCATGGGGATGCATGTAGACGGTAAAGGCAAGCTCTCCAAGGGCCGCCCCAAGGGGATCGAGGGCCTGTTCCTTCTGATCTTGACTCATTTTATCATCAACCAAGATGGCGCCGTAGAGATCAACGGCTGTATAAAAACGGGTTAAAAGCTCTGCCGAAACTCTTTTTGAAATAGCCTGACCTGCGGCATTATTTTGGACCTTTAAAGATTTTACGACATCTTCTATAGTCTCAAGAGAAAAAACAACATTGTTAATAACGGTTTTAAAATCAGCCGCAGAAACCTGTTTGTTGGGATCATAGGGTTGGCCTAGAGCGGGAACGACCGATACAGCTGGAGAGCCAACGGTGCCGGGAGAACCATTTTTTGTGGCCGCAACTTTTGTCGGTGCCACATTCTTCGGCGGATTAGCATAAACTAATGAAGAGCTTGCAATGGCTAAAGCTAGAACTACGTTAAACAGGACTTTCATTTTCATTCTCTCCATTGTCAATAAACCTTAAACCTTTCGCGAAAGTTCCGAAATTTCGCGTACCAGCTTCGGTCGTCAAACTTGGGATCCGCCTTCCACTGAATAATAAGAGCCTCGCTGAAGGCTTTCTCACCTGCAATTTCATCGCAGACGTTTTCTCCCTTTTTACAGCCGCTAATATAGAAGGGGAGACTCTTTTGAATGGCCCATATTTTCAAGTAATAGTCTTCGCCGGGCTGAAGTTCCACCCCGTAATTTCCTAAAAATCGACCTAAGAAATCAGGAACGACTCCCGTTTGAGGATAATAAAATTTAGGGATCCCGTTACCTCCGTTAAGGGAGATTGTAATAGAATCGCCAACGATATCCCCCACATTTGAGTTGAATTTATCCACAGGAGTCATGGCGACCCAGTAACCATGGCTCTTTCTCAGTAACTGAACTCGGTAATCCGTTACCGCCCAAAATTTGCTGTATTGATTGACGTTGGCCTTTCCGTTCTTGTCTTTACCTGTGTCATCATCTTGACGTGCGAAGTTTCGACTTTGCTCAGAGGCCACGATATAATCTTCTCGTGAATTGTCTGTAAGAAGGATTTTGCCTGGCTTTCCAGCTCCTAGATTTCCATTTTGTCCATTGGGGAACTCTAAAGGCGGATTCATGGGCTTGCCATCGTCTCCGATGCGAGCCACGAGAGGGTTAGGTGATTTAGCTTTGTTTCGCCCCACGGTCCAAACGGAGTACTCCAACGTCGGAGTACTTTGAAATTTACATTCAACACTTTGCACGGGTTTAACTTGGTACTCATTCCATTTCGTCTCTACCTGAAGCTCAGGCGTAAGCCAACCGCCCTCTGCCTTATTTGCGACGATATGAAGTTTTTCTCTCTCTCCCACGAGAAGGTCGGCTTTGTTCGGGAGCTCATCCATATAGTCGCGATAGGGTAGTGAACCTCTGAAACCGGGCTTCCAATTATCGTCGTGCAAGTAACGGACGACAAAGTTAACCGATTGAGTTCCACAGGCTTTGCTTTTCTGCTGAGTCACGGGCCATGTGCACCATCTATTTAATGGCTTACTACATTCATAGGAAAATGTTTTTAAAATTGTAGGAACATAGATCGTCTTTTTGGCATATTGGGTACATTTCCCGTTATGGTAACCGGTTGCTGATGCGATAGTTCTTATGACCGGTCTATCCTCTCTGGGATTGTAAGCAAGGTTCTTTAGGAGGCTCGGTTTCTTTTTCAAGTCATAATCCATTTTCTTCTTCTTGCCATTCCCAGTGCTGCTGGGGTTACCGCTTCCACCGCCGGAACCTCGATAGTTTTGTTGTCTCTTCTGGTTGATGCTATCGCTATCCGTTCCCTTGTAGCGTTTTGCGTCGGGAACATCGTGACGTTTATAGAGATCTCCGTCGGGAGTGCTATGGCGCGGATTTGTGGTGGCAGGAGTTGACGAATGTGAAGGCGTTGGTCCATTACCATCGTAATCTGAACCGGGTGGTGGAGGCGGTGGCGGTTCTTCGTCTTTGATTTGCTCGTACACGAGGCATTTGTCGGTATCATCAACCTGGCTTGGAATATCTTCAAACTGCTGTACAGTACATTGCGTGTCAACGATTTCGGTTCCACATCGAAGATCATAATTGCCGGTTATGTATTCATAAGTCCAACTGTAGCTTACTCCGATGCTTTCCGCTCCCTCGACTTTGATGTCTAGTTTGCGTGTCTGTTGGGCCTTATCCCTTAAGAGAGGAGATCTTCGTTGAACGTCCCAGTGATCAAGAATTTCGTCCGACACGGGCTCGGGGCCACGCTCCCGGTATTGGTCTGCAAACCCGCAAGACAGGTGGTTAACGTGGGCATTGTAACTTTCATTAAGAGGAAGGGTATCCCCGCAAGCGCCGGGCACGGGGGTTGTGACCTGGGGTTGGTAAACGGGCCTTGGAGCTCGATGGTCTTCAACCTGTTCATTCTTACAGTAGTAAGGGCCAGAGCATTCCCCAGTGTTGTGGGGATCATAGGCAAAGGCTAGGCTGGACAAAGTCACCGCAGCCAGCAAAACTAATTTTTGCATCGAATTCTCCAAAAAAGAAAAAGATCTGGCCCTCTTTATAAAGAGCCAGAAAATAATTTTAGTTAAACACGTTTTGTTCGTCTTGGACGTCTTGAGGGGTCATGTTCGCCGTATTCGCGGCTTCGATCTGCGCTTGTAGGTTATCAGCCGTGCTTTGCCGTGCCTTTTCGACATCCATTTGGTTAAGATAAGCCGAGAATAGCTCAACGATTGAATTTCCACTTATTCCCGGAGTTTTACGCGGTGGAACCTTCACACCGAGGGGGGGACAAACACCATTAAAGGTTTGGGCCGATATACTCCAGTCATTTTGGCAGATCCATTTATTCTCGTTATCTGCATCTTCCTTGGTCGCACGATAGCGAGCGTTGTGATAGGAGGCTAAAGCGTCTCGGTTGCCTTCGAGAAGAAACTTCTCTTCTCGAACATCACCGAGGACCATTCTCATGAGAGTGCCCATGGCATGGGCCACAGGCCTTTGACCGCTAATATAGGTTATGGCGGAATTAAATCGAGAGAGGAGACTTGCTTCGGCCGAGAAGTCTAAACCTTTTTTTGAGGAATTAATTTGCTCGGATTTAGCAAAGACGGGCATTTCTTTCTTGTCATAAAATTCGACAAAGTTACGAATGGTTTCAAAGTCATTATTAATATCAGAGTCTTCAAAAGCCGCTTGTCGGTTAAACGAAGTGAGGCCCTTAGCCAGCATGGGTTGAGAGAAAAAATCTTCTAAATGTGCTGGCATCTTTGGAAAGGTATCTCGAGAGGATTGTAGGGCGCCCATTCGCCTTCCGGTTTTCTTTCGGAGATAGGATTTTCTATGAAGGGCATCGGAGAGATCGTTATAGATTTCTGTGAAAGCCTTTTGGTCATTGTCACTCATACCTCGGAACCATTGAGTTGTACCATAGTTGCGGACGAAGTCGTTAAATTTGGTAACTAGTCTATCATTATAGTTATTTAAGACCTGTCGAGTTTGACGTGCGGGTAAGAGCCATTCTTGCATTTGATTGACGAGGTCTTGAATTTGATCTGCCGTCATGATCTGGATCGGTCTATCAAATTTGGGGAAGTTAATATCCGCTGGATTCAAAAGTTTAACTTGTTGACCTGTTGGTGCGACTATTCGAGGAAACTCAAGATTAGCAAAGTCAGCATATACTTTGTCTCTTTGGTCTTTAGCTTTGGCCATTAAAGGTTGGAGATTAATATATCCCTGCCGCGTGATGGTCGCGCTCATTGTGCCAGACTGGGCTTTGTCGTAAGAGGGAAGAGATTCAACACTGACCGTACTTTCCGTGGCCAATTCTGCATCGAAATTCTGAAAGGCCACTTTCGCCTTTCGAACAAGGCTCGTAAAATCTCCGATAGTAACCGCAGCTTCGAATTGAGATTTCTGGCTTAGGGCATTGTACTGATTGCCAATATCGATAATTCCCTTTAAGTCTTGGTTAATTTTGGCGACAATACTGAGCAAGTAATCTTTGTCTGCTTTTTGATTAAGTTGTGCATTATCGATGATCTTATTCATGGTGGACGTGTTGTCTTGAGCCACCATATTGTAGTTACCGGCGTTCCCGATAAATGTGCCGCCACCGTGCTTTCCATTATTGATGACGGGAACAACATTGGGAGTCTGCGCCAAAGTTGAGAGTGGGATTGATACGACAAGGACTAACGCCAACGAGCCAAGAAAAGGCGATTTCATCTAAACGACCTCCGTGAATTTTTTAAAATATTGGACTTTGGCGCAATAATGCATGGCGAGTGCCATAGAAATTTAACCCTGTATCCCAAGGTGATGATTTCGACAAAGAGTGGATTGTTACTCCTTACATTGATCGGGAAGTAAAGATTTCAAAGGCTCAATTTTAAGTGAATGTCCCCTTGAAAGAGGGTAGCAGTCGATCTCTCACTTAGGCGGGGTTTAGCGGAAGATCCAAAATAAATCGGGCGCCCTTTCCAAGCTCGCTGACGACGTGAATTTTACCTCGGTGGGCCTCAGCGATCTGCCTAGAAATAAAAAGGCCCAGCCCAAGCCCTCCGATATTTTGAGAATTGGTGACTCTTTCAAAACGATCGAATATTCGCTGTTGGCTTTCTTTATTTATACCCGGTCCAAAATCCTGAACGGTGAGATAGACATTGCGATCTCCAGTCATAGCTGAAATGACAATGGGTCTCCCAGGAGCGTACTTAATGGCATTGGTCACTAAATTAACTATAATTTGCTCAATCTTTATAGGGTCCCAAAAGCCTACAATATCCTCACAAATATTAACTTCGAGTTTGCACCGTGCTAGGGCTAATTGTTCCGAAAATCTTTCTAGAACCTCTTCCATCAGTCTTAGAAGGTTTACTTTTTCGAATCGAAAGTTGAGTTTTCCCGCTTGAATTCGGGTTACGTCCAAAAGGTCATTGACGAGGTTAGTGATCCGGTCCACTTGAGTGGATGCTTTCGCGAGGGTTTGCTTGACCTTCTCGTGGTTTGTGATTGAAGCAAATTTGGGATCGGTCATTCTTGTTAGGAGGTGGAAGTGAAGTTGAAGGGAAGTGAGAGGGGTCTTAAGTTCATGAGAAGCAATAGACAGAAACTCGTCTCTAATATGAATTATATCTTTGGTCTGAGAGGCTAAAGCCGCAACAACTAAAGTGGTGGTGGTTGTGATTCCTATAAAAAGTTGAAATTGAAAAATATCAACTCTAGTGGAACTAGCCATAAAGGGGCCAAAGCCATAAGCGGTGGCGCAAAATCCTATGAGGTATAGACTTGTCGAAGCCAAGACGGAACCAAGTTGGCCAAATCGAATGGCAATCCAAAGGAGTGAAGGAAAAATAAAATAAGTCATGGGAAACGGCGCTCTGGCGTCGGGCGCACGGAAAAAAAGAGAAAGCGCAATCCAGAGAAAAAATATTGAAGCCGCCGACCCCTCGAGAAACTTCCAAGGCCTCTTTTCCGATATCGATTTGGAACTTAGAATGAAAATACAGGATCCGCATACAATGTCGCCCATGGTGTCGCTATTGAGCCATGTAATAAAGTAGCTGTAGAATTGGTTTTGAGTTATGAATTTTACGAGGCAAAGGGAAGCCACGCTGAGAAAGGCGCTGAAGGTAGAACCTATAAAGGACACGACCACCAATGAAACCACGTCTCGGAGGCTCACAAGTTTATTATTAAATGACAGGCGTTTAAGAAAAATGGCTCCGATAACACTGGATAAAGTAGCAGCAATTCCTAATCCTAGTGAGAGAAGCGGACCACAGTTCACTAGGCTTTTGCAAACATAGGTTCCAACAAAGATACCGGGCCAGTATTCTATGCCGTTCATAAACAAAAAGGCTAGGCCCAGCCCACTTGGAACCCAAAGGGGTGACAATGCACTTCCATTAGGTTGCCAAAGAGTAGAGAGCTCAGATGAGATCAAATATAGCAGAAAAAAAATGGTAGTTTTTAAGAGATAATGGCTAAGGCTCCTGTTTATCTTCATTCCAAACCCAAGTTTCTAGTATTGAAGTCGTCTATGAATTGCAAGAAGTGGCCCACTCCTACTGACCGCGGTTTGTGGTGTATTTCCAGCTCATAGATAGACTGTGGTAAATTGCCCCGTTCCTGCTTGAAGGTATTGTAAAATGTACTAAACAATTCTTATTTTCTGTTCTTTTGTCTAGGTAAAATGGAGTCGACGGGAATAACCTTTGTAGAGCGTCAACGGTAGAACGTGAGTCTTCAAGCAGGACTTACGATTAGCTTGTTTGAGAAAAGTTTCTTTTATTCAAGGGGTTATGACTCTACAATCATAGAATGCAGCTTAGATTTTATCAACGTGGTTTTATAGGCGGGTTTCTATCTTTTTGTGTGGCCATCCTGGTTGCGGCTCCAACATTTGCCGCCTCAGACGCCAATCTATCAAGCCCTAAGGTGATTGCAGTTCAAACCAGAAATTTTGATCTCGTCGACGAAGTCACTGCGAGTCTTGGGTATCTTCCTTTAGACTCCTTTAATCGATATTTGAGTTATGGGGCGGCTTACACCCATTATTACAATGTCTACGAGGGTTGGGAACTCGTTAATCTTCTTAAAGCAGTGGATTATTCTACGGGTTTGCAAACTCAGATCCAGCAAAGTTTTACCACCACGCCTTATCCGTTTAACACCCTTGATTATGAGATCACAACAAATTTTGTTTACACTCCATTTTTTAGTAAAAGCCTTCTTATGGATTCAACCATCGTGCGGGGTGAAACGTCCCTGGTGGTTGGAGGCGGAATTGCGAAGTTTGATAGTGGCTTTACAAACGAAGCCGATATTGGCACTTTCTTTAGATTTTTTATTGGAACCAAGCTTTCGCTAAAACTGGATGTTCGATATCATTTTTATTTCATTAGCACAGCTCAAAACAATATGAACATCAGTGGGGGACTCTCCTACAGTTTCGGAGACAGTGGTTCGACGCCCCCGGCAGGAAAAGAAAAAGATGATGAAACGGATTGAAGTTTTAATTCTTTTTTTCATTTCGGTTTCATGTCTAGGAGCTTCAGAGTCCTACCTCCCACCTCCAGTCTACAGCGATAAAAATGACCTTTATAATGTGCCCAAAATAGTTCCTCTGGCTAATAAGTTATTTTACTTAAAAAACGAGGTGACTCTGCAAGGCACGTTTTTAGCGACAGATCCTTACTATAAATATTTAGCTGTAGGGGCTTCCTATACTCATGCCTTTGATACCTTTTTGGGTTGGGAAGTTTTAAATGGGGGATTTGCATTTTCCTTTCCCTCTGGATTAACAAACAATCTTATCAATAATTTTCAGGCCAATCCCACTTTGTTCGACAGTCTTCAATATTATGTAACTTCAAATATTGCATTAAGCCCCCTTTATATGAAGAACTTGGTTTTTAATTCAAAAATTGTCTACTCAGAAGTTACTTTTGTTATTGGAGCGGGGGCAGCTGACTTTGTTTATGGTGGGATACAGCCCACTATTGATACGGGGATCATCTTAAGATATTTTCTAGGGCAGAGAACATCCTTAAAATTTGATTTTCGTGACTACGTTTTTCCAAACGGATACACAAATAATAACGTTGCTATTACTGCCGGTTGGGCTTTTGATTTAGATTCAAAGACTAAATGAGGGGATCATTGCTACTAACAATTATTTTCTTTTTTTCCTTACTGGAGCAGTTGGCGCACACTGATGAGATTTCTTATCATCCTATCAATTTAGGTTTTTGGGAAACTGTAAACTTGGCTCTTAAGGACAAAGACTATAAAGATATTTTACCTTTAGCTGATGATGTTTCTAAGCACACAAAAAAAGATTCACAAGAAAATGGTGAAGCGCAACTCGCAACTGGTCTTGCCCTTAAGGGGCTAGGATTTAAATATCTCTCCACCCAAGTCTTAGGTGAGGTCTTAAAAAAATCCCTAGGAACAGACATTGGCCTGCAAGCTCTTCTAGGGCTAGAAGAAATTGCCCACAGTGGTCTTGTGGACGAAGACTATGTTTATGGGGAGCTCGCTAATGATCTTGAATTTGATACACTCCCCAAAGGATTGTCTGATTTTATAAGCTATCAGCAAGGGATTTTTGATCTTCTCCACGGTTTCGATAAATGGAGTGCCCTTAGTTTTTCAAAGATAAATTCAGACTCGTACTGGGATTTTAAGCTGAGGTATTATTACGCTCTCAAAGACGTAGCCGCAGATAACCCCAGTGGAGCTTTGGAGAAATTTTCAAAGCTTGCCTCTAGTGATCTTGTTCCCGACGACATAAAAGGTCAGGCTGTGCATCAGCAGGCTAGGCTCATTTTTGAAAAGGGGGATTACACTCAGGCCTACAAACTTTATAAGAAAGTGACTTTAAGCCCCAGAGAGAAGGGACTCATACTTTTAGAAAGGGCTTGGGCAAAATATTACCAAAAAGACTACGGAAAAGCTCTGGGACTTCTTGTGGCTCTTGAGGCTCCCTATTTTGACGCTTCCCGCACACCAGAAGCTTATATTTTAAAAATGCTCATGTACAAAGAGCTTTGCTATTACGACTCAGCTCTTTCTGTGGTGGGTGAGTTTAATAAGCATTTTAGAAACTCCATACAAAATATTCATAAAAGGACAGAGTTGAGAAGTGACCAAGTTCTCGTCAATCTTTCTGTGCTTGATCAAGGAGTCGAAAGATGGGTTAATTTTTTACAAAGTCTTAAGGATGAAAAAAAGGATCTCGAAAATTACAATTGGGAGCAATATGCTTTTTTAAAGAACTCGCGACGCCTCTACGATCTAGAAATGAATCGTGTCAGAAATCAACTGGATTGGATCCTCAAGGATAAAGTCAGGAAGTCAGCTAATCAGCTTTTGGATTGGGAGGAACAGTTGACGTTTTTGGACTATCAGACGAGACTCGACCGCTTAAGAGTGATCAAACCTAAGAGCGAAGTGCCCTATCGGTCTGAAGAAATTTCTCATACCAAATTTGATAAATCTTATTGGACTGCTGAAGGAGAAATCTGGTTTGACGAACTTGAGGATTACAAAGTCTTTGTTGAATCTCAATGTGAGGAGGACGTGAAAGTTAAGTGAGACTCCTTATTTTTTTTATTTTGATCACGAGTTCCGTCGGGTTTTGTAAAGCTCCAGAGACCCCTGAAATAGTCGGTCTTAAAGAAGATTTGTCTAAAATAGACAAATCTATTTCTGTCACCCGTCAGAAAATGAGAGATGTCAAGGATGTCACTTTTTTGCCCGATCTCTATTTTGTTCTTGCTGAATTGAATGTGGAGAAGAGTCGCTATCTCACAACTTTGATACGGCTTCAAAATCCTGATATTGCTATAAAGGACATTGATTTCTTTGAAGCTAAAAAGGCAAAAAAACAGGCCATCGAGACCTATCAGCGCTTCATGGAGACATTTCCTAAAAATGAAAATATAGATAAAGCGCTTTTTTTTATGGCCCATGAGTACCGCGAACTTGGCAGCTATGAAGATATGGTCAAGACGTACCGTCGGTTGACAAATGAATTCCAAAAATCTCCATTTTTCTCTGAAACCCAAGTTATTCTTGGAGATTTCTTTTTGGAAGAACAAAAAGACCCTAAGATGGCTTTGGACACTTATCGTTCTGTTTTGGCTGGCCCACCTTCCCCTTTTATTCCTATTGCGCGATACAAGTCGGGATGGTGTTACGTTAACATGGATCGGTTTCATGATGCTTTACTTGCTTTTGAAGGGGTCCTCACCATCGACCGCAAGGTGGACTTGAGTGGTCTCCCTGACCTTTACAAAAAAAGTGACATAAAACGAGACGCCCTTCTTGCACTTGTTTGGCCTTACTCAGAAGAAAAAAATCTAGATGCTTTTCATGCCAATCCCCTTATCTACTTTGAGAGCTTGGCTCCAAATCGACCGACCTTTATAAAAGTTCTAGATAAATTGGCTAAGAGACTTATGCTTAAACACAAGGTCGACATGACTTTACCGATTTATTTTCGTCTCGTAGAGCTTAGCAATAACCTTGAAAGACTAATGGAATATTTTGAAAGTGTTTACCCTTTAATTCGAGAGACTAAGAAATTCTATCCCCTAGAAAACCTCATTGATCCTTTAACTCAAACTCTCATACGCGGTCGCTATTCTGCCACTCTAACGGCTAAAGAAAAACAAAAGATCGAAAAGAACTATGAAGTCTATTTACGTGACTACGCCACGCGACTTCATCAAAAGGCCAAGAGTTCAAAATTGGAAAGCGATTATCTAAAAGCAATTCACGCCTATGAGAACTACCAAGTTCTCTTTCCTAATGGTTCTAATTCCAACGCTCTTACACTCGATTTGGCTGAAAGCTATTTTGCGGCCCATAGTTATGCCATGGCGGGACTTAATTACGAAGCTTTGATAGTGCGACAGACGACCTCGCACCCCGCTCGTTCTGTCTCTAGTCCCAAGAAATCATTATTTGATTCAGCCATACAAAGTTATGCTCTGATTCTTAAGACGCCGGAGAAATACTCCAAGCTTGAGATCACTCAGTCTCGAGAGGGATTCAGGGAAATTGGCGGACGATTTTTGAAACTTTTTCCGAAAGATCCTGCTTCACCGATGATCCGTTTTAACATTGCGCGGACTTATTACGACGAAAGAGATTTTAATAATGCCGTTAAGTTTTTCTTCGCATTTATTAACTCTAACCCCAACCATAAAGAAGCGACAACGGCAGGAAACTTGATTTTAGACGCCTACAACCAGAGAGAAGATTACGATGGGATTATCAAAGCTGGTAAGGCCTTGATGGCAAACCCCCGGTTGATGAATCCGCAATTTAAGGCCGACGTGGCGGAAGTTGTGAAGCAGGCCGAGTACCGAAAAGTTCAAAACGTGGCTGGCGATCCCAAGAACCGTGAGTATGCCAAACATATGTTGGATTTTGCTACAAAGTATAAAGGGACCAGCCTCGGGGATTCGGCTCTCTATGAGGCCTTCAGCGCAATGAAAGCAAAGAAGGACCCGGCGATGTACGGTCCTGGAGAGGAGTTGCTCACTAAGCACGGGGATTCAAAATACGCTAAGGAGGTCGTTGGCTCCATGGGGCAAATGGCTCTCAATACTGCAGATTATAGAAGAGCTGCGACTTATTTTGAAATTTTTGCGAAGAAGTATCCGAAAGATCCGGCTAGTGATGGGCTTTTGAAAAACGCGGCAAATATGCGGGAACTTCTAGGCGACACTAAGGAGGCTGCTGAGGACTTTCGGAACTTAGGGCCTGGTTACAATGAGAGTGTCGCAAGACAATATGCTCTCGGACAAGATTGGGGCCAACTAGGACAAACTCTCCTTGCTCACCCCGTCAATTCTTTAAAAGGAAATTATTGGTTAGGGCTGGCTCTCTATCGGCAAAACCAATTTCCTCAGGCAAAACCGTATTTGATCCAGGCGTCCAAAGCCCGCGTCCAAGACTACGAAGACAAGAAAATGGCAGCCCACGCACTTTACCTTTTAGCCACTCAGGCTCTTAAAGAATATCAACTCATTCAGTTAGGAGGCGGTGGAAATGAAGCCGCCCTGACAAAAACCAAAGCTGCGAAGTTTCAGAATCTAGAAGCACAATTCGGACGTGTGATCACTTTTGGAAATGGAAGGTGGACGATAGCCGCTCTCTATCAATTGGGGAGAACAAGTCTCGA